>DATJBA010000225.1:0-23991 GCA_035515675.1 Mycobacterium sp. | reverse complement strand
TGCGCTGGTGAACCCGGTGGTGACATGTGTACGACGTTTCCTCAACTGCGATGGCCTTGATCTGGTTGTTCGTGGCCCAGTGCAGCAGACGGGTGAGGGCGCCCGACCGCCGTCGAGATCATCGGCCGAAGGCCGCAGGTGCCGGTGGCGCAGACGTCCAGTGCGGCCCTCATCAGACAACGCCCCAAACCCCGTCTCGCCCAGCATAATTCCCCGCACGACAAAACGGCCTGCCCGGTGTGCGTGGTGATGACCGGATCGGTTGACGTTGAATCGAGGAGGTCAGTGGGACCTCCTCAAGCTCCCGAAAACTCTTACTGACGCCCATATCAACGAGCGTCTGAGCTGAGGGGGTCCCCATCACATGTCATCCCTAAGTTGGTAACGGTCTGGGGTTTGGTGCCCTGGATGCCCGGAGCGGTGGGGCGTAGCTGACATGCCATTGCTGTTGTTGTGGCTCCGAAAGACTTGGCTGCCCCTCCGCGCTGGACGCTCCGACCGCTGATTGAGAGCTGATGCGGATCGTCGCTGTTTAGGGATCTGTCGGCGGGGTTGTCCATGGGCTTGAGCTGCGATCACAGGAGGGCAATGGTGCCGGTGCGGTCGATGGTGTGGGTCGGTATCGATGTCGGGAAGACCAGCCATTACGCGTGTGCGGTGGACGAGTCCGGGAAGGTGGCCTGGAGTCAGAAGGTCGCCAACGAGCAGCGTGCGATTGAGCAGTTGATCGCTCGAGCGCGCAAAGGTGCCGAGCAGGTACGTTGGGCGATCGATCTGACCAGCCCGATGGCGTTGATGCTGATGACCCTGCTGCTGGGCGCCGGGCAGTCGGTGGTCTATGTGCCCGGCCGGGTGGTTAACACCATGACGAGTGCGCTTCGCGGTGAGGGTAAGACCGATGCCAAAGATGCTCGGGTGATCGCCGAAACTGCCCGCATGCGAAGCGATCTGAGCCAAGTGGGCATGCCTGACGAATTGGTTGTGGAGTTGACCCAGCTGACCGGGTACCGAGCCGATCTGATGGCTGACTGGGTGCGTGGCATCAACCGGCTGCGCGGGCTGCTGGGGTCGATCTTTCCCGCGCTGGAGGCGGCGTTTGACTATTCCACGCGCACACCACTGATCCTGGTTGCCGGCCTGTGCACACCGGCTGAGATCCGGGCGGCCAGCGTCGAGGGCGTGACGGCTCATCTGGTCGAAAACCAGGCCTGGCCAGCTGGTGTCGCCAAGACCGCGGCCACCGCCGTGGCGGTGGCGACCGAGCAGCAACTGGCGCTGCCCGGCGAGAGCGGCACCGCCGCTCTGGTCAAGCGGCTGGCCCGCAAGTTGCTTGACCTGGACCGAGAGATCAAAGACATCGACAAGACCATCACCGAACGTTTCCGCGATCACCCCTACGCGCGCATCATCGAGTCGCTGCCCGGCTTCGGACCCAACCTCGGCGCGGAATTCTTGGTGGCTACCTGCGGGAACCTGACATCCTTCGCCACCCCAGGCCGCTTGGCCTCCTACGCCGGACTGGTGCCCGTGCCAAGGGATTCGGGCCGCGTCAGCGGAAACATGCACCGGCCAAAACGCTACAACCGCCGACTTCGGCGCGTCTTCTACCTGGCGGCGCTGTCCAGCATCCGCACCAGCGGACCCTCCAGGCAGTTCTATGACCGTAAGCGCGCCGAACGACTCATCCACAGCCAAGCCCTCCTAGCACTCGCCCGCCGCCTCGTCGACGTGCTCTGGGCCCTGCTCCGCGACGGCCGCGAATTTAGCCCGCACAGTCCCACCGCGGTCCCCGCAAAGGCTTGACATCCTCATTGAGAGTCTTTCCTTCACTCGTCTGCTTCGGCGAGTTCTTGTAGTAAGTCGTTGTCCGCTTCTACCTGATAGCCGGGAACCCAACTACCGAGCACAACCGTGTGATTGAGATGTCTGGTTCCGGCAAGCAATCTGCGCCGGGCGCGGGCGTCGTCAACTGCCCCGGCACCCTCGATGACATCGCGAGCCCGTTGGCACAGATCGGCCGCGATGCCCCATAGGGCTGCCGCAGATGAGTTGCGTTTCCCGGCACGGTGGACCTGGCGCGTAAGCGCCGCGATCCGTGCCGGGTCGGCAGCAAGTTGTTCGAGCAGCAAGTGCGCGTACAGATCACGGAACGCCTCGACACGCGACACCCAACGCGGCTCAAGGCTAGAGCCGATATTCAGCTCAGCTGGGCCGTCATCCTCCTCGTAGAGGCTGCAATTCGCAGCGTAAAGCCACACAAGTGTCAAGTCATCGAGGCCGGGATCCAGGTTTGTACTCATCAACCGATCCTCCCTCTGGCGGTACGACAACTCGGGTTAACTATTGCCGACGGCCTGGTGCGGTTATGTCCCAGGAACCGTCAATCTCACCACTAATTACTGCCCTGGCATCTGGACGCCACGTCGACCCGCCGTAGCCGGCCAAGATGCTCGACGAGCGCGTCCAGCACAGCCTCGTCCTCGGGTGTTGTCCGCAGCCGTGTGGTGATCGCCGCGCCGGACGGGCCGGCGACGGGTCTTCACCCGCCAGTTGCACGGATTACCAGGCATCATGCGGTACCCGCATTTACCGGCCCCAGCACTGGCAACTGGCGCGCCACCACGATCATGTCGCCGCCTCCTGCTCGGCGAGCCAAGCCAGCACCACCGAGCGCCGCCATACGCGCCGTCGTCCAAGGTGAAAACTGGCAGGTCCCTGGCCGATACTTGCCCAATAGCGCCAGGTGCTGGCCTTGGTGCCCGTGAGTTGCTCGAGCTCGAGCGCGCTCACGATTTCCCTGTCCACGCGACGACCCTTCCCACGTTTACTGCATCATAGTGTCAGGAACCGGCAGTGTAGTCAATGGATAAACGAACGATGTTTCATCGCGATCGCCGTCCCCTGTTTCAGGAGTACCGTGCGATGATCGAACTGGAGTGGGCATGAAACGCAATCGTAGGGCCGGTGTAGAGGACCTTTGGACCAAAACCGTCCGCGACCCCGACGGCACCACCCGGACTGTCCCCAGCGCCCGGGCCGGGCGCGGCATGCGTTGGCGGGCGCGCTATGTCGACGAGAGAGGCCGAGAACATGCAAAAGGCTTCGGGCGCAAGGTCGACGCGCAGAACTGGTTGAACCGCCAGATCAGCGACCAGGTGACCGGGACGTGGACCGATCCGGCGCTCTCGGGTGTCACGTTCGGGCTGGTGGCGCAACGGTGGCTGTCGACCAAGGCCAACCGATCGGCTAAGACCGTTGCCGGGTACCGCTGCCTGCTGGACACGGTGGTGCTGCCCCGGTGGGGGGATGTGCCGCTGCGCGACATCCAGTTCGACGAGCTGCAGGTGTGGGTCACCGGTCTGTCGGTGGACGGGTCGATTCGCTTTGAGGGCAAGGGGTTAAGCGCGTCGCGGGTGCGCCAGACCCACCAGCTCGTCGGTGCGGTGCTGCGGTTCGCGGTCAAGGCCAAACATCTGCCGGCCAACCCCGCCGACGGTGTCGAGCTGCCCCGGCTGCCCGAAACCGAACAGCGATACCTGACCCACGAGCAGCTGCACCGGGTCGCGGTAGCGTCGGGGTGGCTGCGGACCCTGGTCATGGTGCTGGGCTACTGCGGGCTGCGGTTCGGCGAGGCCGCCGCGCTGCGGGTGTCCGACGTCGACATCGCCGCTCGGCGGATACGGGTACGGCGGTCGGTCACCTACGTCCGCAAGACCGGGCTGGTGGAGGGCCCGACGAAGAACCACACAGCGCGCACGGTTCCGGTGCCCGCGTTCGTGGCCCGGCTGCTGGGCACCGAGATAGCCGGCCGCGACCGTGGTGCGCTGGTGTTTGAATCCCGCCGGGGCGGCTACTTGACGCTCGGCCAGGCCCGCTACACGTTCGCCAAAGCGGTGGCAGCGGTCGGCGGGGTCGACGGGGTGCGGCTGCACGATCTGCGCCACACCTGCGCGTCGCTGGCGATCAGCGCCGGCGCGAACGTCAAGGTGGTGCAGAGACTGTTGGGGCACAAGACGGCAGTGCTAACACTCGACCGCTACGGGCACCTGTTCCCCGACGACCTGGACGCTGTGGCAACCGCCTTCGACGCGGCTGCCGAATCGACTGCGTACCAACTGCGTACCGGCCAGCATCTGCGCGTCGCACGCACGGACGAAAAATAGCCCCTGAGCTGTGGTGGCAGGTACAGGATTCGAACCTGTGTAGCTTTCGCGACGGATTTACAGTCCGCTCCCATTGGCCGCTCGGGCAACCTGCCGCCTAGCAGGGTACAACGAGCGGGTAGACACAGGACAAACGGCTATCACCGGATGAAGGGACGGATCGAATGGCAGACTCATCGTTCGACATCGTCAGCAAGGTCGACCGGCAAGAGGTCGACAACGCGCTGAACCAGGCCGCCAAAGAGCTGGCCACCCGTTTTGACTTCCGCGGCACCGACACCAAAATCGCGTGGAAGGGCGACGAGGCCGTCGAGCTGACGTCGTCCACCGAGGAGCGCCTCAAGGCCGCCGTCGACGTCTTCAAGGAAAAGCTGATCCGCCGCGACATCTCGATGAAGGCGTTCGACGCCGGCGAGCCACAGGCGTCCGGCAAGACCTACAAGATCACCGGCACCCTCAAGCAGGGCATCAGCAGCGAGAACGCCAAGAAGATCACCAAGCTCATCCGTGACGAGGGGCCCAAGACCGTCAAGACCCAAATCCAGGGCGACGAGGTCCGCGTCACCAGCAAGAAGCGTGACGATTTGCAGGCCGTCATCGCGATGCTGAAGAAGGCCGACCTGGACGTGGCGCTGCAGTTCGTCAACTATCGGTAGCGGAGCCTTCGCATTCGTTTCGTGCGGTAGGCCAGCAGTGCACGCCGAAGACGTCGCAATCGCCGAGACGCTGCTGCACGACATCCCGGCCGAGGGCGGCCTGCTCCCCTACGACCAATACGCGGGCAAAGTGCTCATGCGGCTGAAAGTGACCCAACGCTTGCGCCTCGCGGTGCTGCGACGCCTCAAGGTCACCGCCGGTGAGCTAACCTCAAGCCCGGCGTCCAGCTACGACACCACGGTGCGCTGGGCCGAGGCGGCCCATGACGCGGGGTTCACCCAGGACCCGTCGCACGCGCGCATCTTCGCCAGCCCCGCCGACCAAATCTGGCTGATCGACCGCTGTGCACCGCTGCACGTCGACGTACTCCTAGAGCCGTCATGACCGACACCCCGGTCCCTGGATCGACCAACCGGCGGGTGCCTATTCTGATGACGGACGCCAGAATCAAGCGAGGTTCGCAATGACCCTGACTCCGCCGGAAGCCGCCGACGGCAGGCCGACGCAGCCCGGCTACTTCGACGTCGTCATCGTCGGCGCTGGCATCTCCGGCATCGGCGCGGCCTATCGGATCACCGAGCGCAACCCGCACCTGACCTACACGATCCTGGAGCGGCGCGAGCAGATCGGCGGTACCTGGGATTTGTTCCGCTACCCCGGCGTGCGCTCCGACAGCAGCATCTTCACGCTGTCCTTCCCTTACGAGCCGTGGACCCGGAAGGAGGGCGTCGCCGACGGCGTCCACATTCGCGAGTACCTGACCGCCACCGCGCACAAGTACGGCATCGACCGCCACATCCAGTTCAACAGCTATGTCCGCTCAGCGGGCTGGGATTCGTCCACCGACACCTGGACGGTGACCGTCGAGCAAGCCGGCGGCCAGGATGCCCAGAAGCAATACCGCGCGAGGTTCGTATCCTTCGGCACCGGTTACTACAACTACGACGAGGGCTACACCCCTGACTTCGCCGGCGTCGAACAGTTCGGCGGCACCGTCGTGCATCCCCAGCACTGGCCGGAAGACCTGGACTACACCGGCAAGAAGATCGTGGTGATCGGCAGCGGGGCCACCGCGGTCACGCTGATCCCATCGCTGGCGGAACGGGCCGGAAAAGTCACCATGCTGCAGCGTTCGCCGACCTATCTGATCTCGGCGTCCAGGTACGGCAGGTTCGCCGGTCTCGTCCGTAAAGTGTTGCCCCGCAAGGCTTCCCATTTAGTCATCCGGATGTACAGCGCACTGGCGGAGGCAGCGTTCTTTTTCTTATCGCGCAAGGCGCCGGGGTTCGTGAAGTGGCTGCTGCGGCGCAAGGCGATCGACAGCCTGCCGGAAGGTTATGACGTCGACACCCATTTCAAACCGCGGTACAACCCGTGGGACCAGCGGATGTGCCTGATTCCCGACGCCGACCTGTACAAGGCCGTCAGTGACGGACGCGCCGAGGTGGTCACCGACCACATCGACTATTTCGATGCCACCGGTATCGCGCTCAGATCGGGCGGGCACCTCGACGCCGACATCATCGTCACCGCCACCGGCTTGCAGCTGCAGGCGCTGGGCCGGGCCGCGATCAGCCTGGACGGCGTCGAGATCGATCCCACCGACCGCTTCGTCTACAAGGCGCACATGCTCGAAGATGTGCCCAACCTGTTCTGGTGTGTGGGCTACACGAAAGCGTCCTGGACCTTGCGGGCCGACATTACCGCCCGGGCAACGGCAAAACTGCTGGCGCACATGGCCTCTCACGGCTACACCCACGCCTGCCCACACCGTGGCGACGGTTTCATGCCCGAAAAGCCGTCATGGGACATACAGGCCGGCTATGTGCTGCGGTCGCTGCATGCGCTGCCGAAGTCGGGCACCAAGCGGCCGTGGAATGTGCGCCAGAATTACCTCGCCGATGCCATCGACTACCGGTTCGACCGCATTGAGGAGGCGATGGTATTCGGCCGAGTTGCCGACCGGGTGCCTTTGGCGGGGTAGACCCCCGGGTAAGGCGGGGTAGACCCGGGTAAGGCTGACGCCCTTAGTCCGAGGAGTGAAGGGAGTCAACGAATCTGGTCGGCTCCCAATGCGGGGTCTCCTAACGAGATTTGCTTCCCGCAGTTTGGGCAGAACTTTTCGGCGGGGTGGTGTTCTGCTCCGCAACTCGAACAGAAGTGGGGTTCGCTCGCCGTCAACTGTTCCACGGGAATTAGCCGGAGAGCTTGGACGGCGCCGGTGTCTTCGGGTGCGGCTGGGGAGAGCAAGAGCAGCGGCCAACGGCTTCTCATCACCATGAAGGTCAAGCCGGCGCCGGCGGCGAGCACCAGCCCAACGCCGACCACGGTGTACCACACCAGATTTGCGCCACTGAACACCGATACATCACCGTACTGCTGCCGCAGGTTGACTGCGCTCGTCTTGAGATCGACCAGCCCGGGGTAGTCGGGTGACATCGACAAGGTCTGATCGAAATCATCGATGGCGTCGGTGTAGTGGCCGGAGTAGTAATGGTCGAGCCCTTTGCGGTAGGACACGTCGGCGGGTCCGAGCGTCGCCTTGACACCCTTGCTCGCCAATATCGCAGCCAGGCCATCTGCGGGTGCGATGAAGTTGAACGCCTGCGGTTCGCCGACGGGGGCGAAGCTGTTCACGCCGATCACCTTGCCGTTGAGCTCGATGGTGGGGCCGCCGCTCATGCCTTGGGTGACCGCGGCATCGATTTCATACTCGGGATTAGATCCCATGGTCGACTTTTTGTTGACCTTGCCGCTCTTGTTCGTCGGGTCCAGCGAGGGACCCGTGATGTTTTGAGTGCTCTCCGCGAAACCCACCGCGAGAATCGGTGTACCGATGCTGACGTCGGCGTCGGTCGCCAGCTCCGACGACGGCAGGTTGTGCTTCTCTACCTTGAGCAGAGCGACGTCGCCTTTGCCGAGGGGTCGGAAATCCACGACATTGGCGGGCATCTTCGCGGCGACATTTGTCCCGTTTCCGTACAACAGCGCGAGGCTGATCTCGGGACCCCGGTCGGGGGTGTCGCCTTCAACCCTTGCGTTCTTTTGAAGCCAATCCAATGCCGCGTTCGGTTCCCGGCCCGCAGGCGAGTCCGGGAATTGAGTGACGTATTCGTTGGCGGCGCGTTTAAGTATCAGGTCCTTAGCGCTCTCCGGATCGACGCAGTGACCTGCGGTCGCCACCCAACCGTCGGGATTGACGACGAAACCGGTGCAGCCCCAGGTTGCGGTGAAGGGCATATTCGAACCTGCGCCAAATTGCGACAGCATCTGGCCGTTGGGCAGCCGGACCTGGCCGTAACTTTGGCCCGAGAGGTACATCACGGCCGGCCGTATCATGGCCGCCGCCCTTTCCTCGGGGTTGGCCTGGGGACGACCGTCATTGGCAGATGCAGTGCCTGTCGACCCAACCAACACCGCGAGAGCAACCACAGACAGCAACGCCAATGCCCGGCCGCAACGAGCGCGTCTGGGCATCATTCCTCCAGTATCGAACCTGCCCTTTGACGATCCAGCACGACGCGTGGTTGGGAGTAGGGACCGAAGTCCCCCGGCGATAGGTCATTGGATTCAACTTCAGGTCATTGGCTTCGACTTCAGCCGCCCGGCACACAGGCGGGAGTTCGTGAACTGCTTCTAAATCGCAGGTGTCGGCAATACGCTGATCGCCATGGCAGCTGACAAGCGCGAACCCAAAGTCGTTGTCCTGGGTGGCGGTTCCTGGGGAACCACGGTGGCGTCAATCTGCGCACGCCGCGGACCGACGCTGCAGTGGGTGCGCTCTGAGGCGACCGCCAAGGACATCAACGAGAATCACCGCAACAGCCGCTACCTCGGCAATGAGGTCATGCTGAGTGACACCTTGCGCGCTACCACCGACTTCGCGGAGGCCGCCAACTGCGCCGACGTCGTGGTCATGGGTGTGCCCTCGCATGGTTTTCGAGGCGTGCTCACCGAGCTGAGCAAGGAACTGAGGCCATGGGTGCCGGTGGTGTCACTGGTCAAGGGCCTCGAGCAGGGCACCAACATGCGTATGTCGCAGATCGTCGAGGAGCTGCTGCCCGGTCATCCGGCAGGCATCCTGGCCGGGCCGAACATCGCCCGCGAGGTGGCCGAGGGCTACGCCGCCGCGGCGGTACTGGCAATGCCCGATCAGCATTTGGCAACCCGGTTGGCGGCGTTTTTCCGCACCCGTCGCTTCCGCGTGTACACCGCCGATGATGTCGTCGGGGTTGAGATGGCCGGCGCGCTGAAGAACGTCTTCGCCATCGCGGTCGGGATGGGCTACTCGCAGGGTATCGGCGAAAACACCCGCGCACTTTTGATCGCGCGCTCGCTGCGCGAGATGACGAAGCTGGGCGTCGCGATGGGCGGACACCCTGAAACCTTCCCCGGACTGGCAGGTTTGGGCGATCTCATCGTGACCTGCACCAGCCAGCGCAGCCGCAACCGCCACGTCGGCGAACAACTCGGCGCCGGCAAGCCGATCGATGAGGTCATCGCATCGATGAACCAGGTCGCCGAGGGCGTCAAAGCCGCCAGCGTGATCATGGAGTTCGCCGACGAGTTCGGCCTGAACCTGCCGATCGCCCGCGAGGTCGATGCGGTGATCAGCCACGGCTCGACAGTCGAGGAGGCCTATCGCGGCCTGGCCGCCGAGGTCCCGGGACACGAGGTCCACGGCTCAGGGTTTTAGCGAGCGCGCGGTGGCCCCGCCAGTCGCCACTCGACGCCCCAGTGGCCACACCTGCCACGTCAGCACCGCAAGCTGCCCATGACATGCGGCTGAGAACGATGGCACATGTGATATCACCGTCGTCTAGCCATCTCGGGGAGTAGCGCTAATCGAACCCAAAGAAACCACCTGGCGGCCGCCCGGCGAGCTTCTGCACCACCCACTGATTCATTGAAACGGTTCTGTTCAGCGGCTTCGACCGCGAGACACGCATGTAGCGCCGGCGACGTCCTGACCACGAACTTGCCGCTGTATTTGCTGTTCGGTTAGTGGCGCCGGCAGGTCGTCACCGGCTGCTTGCCTCTCGGCGATCTACTCGTCGACGGCTTGCTCGACACCGGCAATCGCGTCGCGCAGGATCGGCGCCCAACACGACAGCCACGGCAATTCGAGGCACCGTCCCTCGTATTCGCCATGCTCGGGTGACCATTGCGCGCGGTAGGTGTAGTAGTGGTTCATGTCGGGTTTGGTATCGCATGCGCCATCAAATTGCACAAGTCACTCACGCCGTCCACCCTGTGACTAATGAGGCTTGTGATCCTTGTGAGGCCTACCGGTCGTAAGCCATAGCCTCCAGCCGGCGGATACGGTCCTCGATCGGCGGGTGCGTTGAGAACAGCGATCCGATCCGCTCGCCCGCGCGGAACGGGTTGGCGATCATCAGGTGTGCCTGGCTGGCCAGCTGGGGCTTCGGGGGCAGCGGGGCCGCCTGGACCCCGGTGGAAATCTTGCGCAGAGCCGACGCCAGGGCCAGCGGATCACCCGTCAGTATGGCGCCCGATTCGTCTGCCTGGTACTCGCGCGACCGCGACACCGCCAACCGCACCACCGTCGCGGCAATCGGGCCCAGCAACGAAATCAGCAGCAGCGCAAAGGGATTCTCGCCATCTCGGTTGCCGCCGAACATCCCGGCCCACATGGCCATGTTGGCCAGTGCGGTGATCACCGACGCCATCGCGCCGGCAATACAGGAGATCAGGATGTCGCGGTTGTAGACGTGCGAAAGCTCGTGTCCCAGCACGGCGCGCAGTTCGCGCTCGTTGAGGATCTGAAGGATGCCGGTGGTGCAGCACACCGCGGCGTTGCGCGGGTTGCGGCCGGTGGCAAAGGCGTTGGGCGCGTTGGTGTCGCTGATGTAGAGCCTCGGCATCGGCTGGTGTGCGCCGGTGGCCAGCTCGCGCACGATCCGGTACATCGCCGGTGCCTGTACCTCCGAAACCGGCTGGGCGTGCATCGCCCGCAATGCCAGCTTGTCGCTGTTGAAGTAGACATAAATGTTCATGCCAACGGCGAACAGCATCGCGAAAATCAGCGCCGTCTTGCCAAACATCGCACCGACGACCACGATCAGCGCGGACATACCGACCAGCAGGACGAAGGTCTTCAGCCTGTTCGCATGGGGATGCCAAGTCATCCGTGTCCTCCTACGAACACTCGTTTATTGCCGACTACAGCTAATTGAACGCCCGGGATGACCTTCGGGGTTCCGCAACGGGCAGCATCCGCTCCAGCCTGGCGAGGGTGCGGCCCGGCACGGGCAGCTGTGGGGGCACCCCCAGCCGCGCCGGGGGCACCTCCTGCTCGCGGGGGACGGCAAGGGGGAGAGCCGGGGCAATCAGGTCTAGCCGTGCCGGCTGAGCGTGTAATCGACCAGTGTCTGAAGTGCGTACCGGCCGGGAACATCGGGCAAAAGGGCCAGCTCCTGGCGTGCTTGCTCGGCATACTGCGCCAGGAAGTGTTTGGCCTTGGCCATGCCCGGCGATGCCCGCAACAGGGTCAGAGCCTCGACCACCACCTCGTCGTCCTCGACGGGCCCGGCCAGCAGCTCACGCAGCCGCGCTCCCTCGGGCCCGGGTTCTCGCAGCGCGTAGACCATCGGCAGGGTGTGCACCCCTTCGCGCACGTCGGTACCGGGCAGCTTGCCGGACTCGTGGGAGTCGCTGTCGATGTCGATGATGTCGTCGGAGATCTGAAAGGCGGTGCCCACAATGCCGCCAAGGCGGCTTAGCCGCTCGACCTGGTCGCCGTCGGCGCCGGAGAACATCCCGCCGAATTGGCCGGCGGCGGCGATCAGGCACGCCGTCTTCTCATGCACCACCTTCAGGTAGTGCTCGATCGGATCCGCGCCTTCGGCGATACCGCGGGTCTCGCGCATCTGCCCGGTCACCAGCTGGGCGAACGTCTCGGCGATAAGCCGCACCGCCTCCGGCCCCAGCCGTGACACCAGCCGCGACGCCGTCGCGAACAGATAGTCGCCGGCCAGGATCGCGACGTTGTTGCCCCAGCGCACATTGGCGGTGGGCGTGCCGCGGCGGACCTCCGCCTCGTCCATCACGTCATCGTGGTAAAGCGTGGCCAGGTGCACCAGCTCGATGACCGCGCCTGCGATTGTCACCTCGGCGGCGTCCGGGTTCGGTCCGATCTGCGCGGACAGCACGGTGAACAGCGGCCGGAATCGTTTGCCGCCGGCCTTCAACAGGTGCGTCAGCGAGTCGGTCATCACCTCGTCTGCGCTGTGCAGCTCCGTGTCCATGAGCTGCTCGATGCGCCCGACACCGTCGCGCACGGTCGCGGCGAACGCGGCATCGCCGAAGTCAACGTCTGCCACCACCGTCGCCGGAGTCCTCACCTGACCAACATACTGGTGGGCGTGGAGACCAGAGCCGACGTGGTGGTCGTGGGCGCCGGACCTGCCGGTTCGGCGGCGGCCGCCTGGGCCGCCCGCACCGGCAGCGACGTCCTCGTCATCGACTCTGCCAGCTTCCCCCGCGACAAGGCGTGCGGTGACGGGCTGACACCGCGCGCGGTCGCCGAGCTGGAACGACTGGGGCTGGGCGACTGGCTGAACACCCGCATCCGGCATCGGGGCTTAAGGATGAGCGGATTCGGCGGCGAGGTGGAAGTCGACTGGCCCGGCCCGTCGTTCCCGTCGACCGGCAGCGCGGTGGCCCGCCTCGAGTTGGACGACCGGATCCGCAAATGCGCCGAGGATTCCGGGGCGCGGATGCTGCTTGGCGCCAAAGCCGTTGCTGTGCATCATGACTCGTCGAGACGGGTGGTGTCGCTGACGTTGGCCGACGGCACCGAGGTGGGTTGCCGGCAGTTGATCGTTGCCGACGGGGCCCGGTCTTCGCTGGGCCGCAAGCTAGGCCGGCGCTGGCATCAAGACACGGTGTACGGCGTCGCCGCCCGCGGGTATCTGACCACTCCGCGCAGCGACGACCCCTGGCTGACGTCGCATCTGGAACTACGCTCCCCCGACGGCGCCGTGTTGCCCGGCTACGGCTGGATTTTCCCGCTGGGCAGCGGCGCGGTGAACATCGGCGTCGGAGCGTTGTCGACGTCGAAACGGCCGGCAGATCTGGCGCTGCGACCGCTGATCTCGTACTACACCGACCTGCACCGCGACGAGTGGGGCTTTACCGGCCATCCGCGGGCGGTGTCATCGGCGCTGCTGCCGATGGGCGGCGCGGTTTCCGGGGTGGCCGGGCCCAACTGGATGCTGATCGGCGACGCCGCGGCCTGCGTCAACCCGCTCAACGGCGAAGGCATCGACTATGGCCTGGAGACGGGGCGGCTGGCCGCCGAGCTGCTGGACTGCCGCGACCTGTCGCAGGTGTGGCCGTCGCTGCTGCAGCATCACTACGGCCGCGGATTCTCGGTCGCACGCAGGCTGGCGCTATTGCTGACCTTCCAGCGGTTCTTGCCCACGACCGGGCCGATCGCGATGCGTTCCACGACGCTGATGACCATCGCCGTGCGGGTGATGGCCAACCTGGTCACCGACGACGATGCGGACTGGGTGGCACGGGCCTGGCGCGGCGGCGGGCGGCTGTCACGGCTGATCGATCGCCGAACACCGTTCAGCTGAGCAGCTCGGCGCACCTGGGCTGGTAGCGCTCCGATCGAGGTGTATAGTCCAGCTAATGAAGGGCACACGGCTGGCTACTAGCGTCGCCCTGGCCGCCGCCACTATCGCGCTGGCTGCGCCGGCGCCGGCCGACGACTACGACGCCCCTTTCCAAGACATCATTCACCGCTTCGGCATATATGGGCCGCAGGACTACGACGCCTGGCTGGCCAAGATCAGCTGCGAGCGACTGGCCAGGGGTGTGGATGGCGATGCGTACAAGTCGGCCGCTTTCATCCAGCGCAACCTGCCGATGGGCACCACCGAGGGGCAATCGTTTCAGTTCCTCGGCGCCGCGATCGACCACTACTGCCCCGACCAAGTGGGCGTCCTGCAACGGGCCGGCACTCACTGAGTCTTTTCCTCACCGCAGGGGCTTATCGCCCGCGTGCAACGCCACGATGCCGCCGGTCAGGTTGCGCCAGCGCACCGCCGCCCACCCGGCCTGTGAAATCTGGTGCGCCAGTGTGGCCTGGTCGGGCCAGGCTCTGATCGACTCCGCCAGGTAGACGTAAGCCTCCGGGTTGCTGGAAACCGCCCGCGCCACCCGCGGCAGCGCCCGCATCAGGTATTCCTTGTAGGCGGTGGCGAACAGCGCATTGGTGGGCGTGGAGAATTCGCACACCACTAATCGGCCGCCGGGCCGGGTGACGCGGGCCATCTCACACAGCGCCGCCTGCTGGTCGGCAACATTGCGCAGCCCAAAACTGATAGTGACCGCGTCGAATACGCCGTCGGCAAACGGCAGCTTGGTGGCGTCACCGGCGACTTTCGGCACCTTGCGCGCAGCACCCGCCGCCAGCATCCCGACCGAAAAATCGGCCGCCACACACCACGCCCCGGATTTCCTCAACTCCACGGTGGATACCGCGGTGCCCGCGGCCAGGTCCAGCACCTTCTGGCCGGGCCCGATCCCCAGCGCCACCCGGGTGGCTCGCCGCCAGTACCGGTCCTGACCCAGCGACAGCACGGTGTTGGTCAGGTCGTACCGGCGGGCGACGCCGTCGAACATCGATGCGACGTCCCGGGGGTCCTTATTCAAGGCCGCGCGACTCACGATCCAGACGCTACCTCGCTACGTCACTCCCCCTGCGCATATCTCCTGGCCAACATTCGCCTTCGGGCGAAGGGCGACAGTACCGCCTCGTAGTGGCCGAGGAGCTCGTCGCAGATGATCGGCCAGCTGCGGCCGAGCACACTGCGCCGGGCAGCTTGCGCGTAGCGTTGTCGTTCCTGGACCAGATGGGCGACAGCGGCTGGCAGCCGCGCCTCGAACTCGTCGACGGGCAGCAGCAGCCCGGTGCGGCACGGGGTGACGAGGTCACGCGGGCCGCCGGCGTCGGGGGCGATCACCGGCAGGCCCGACGCCAAAGCTTCTTGCACGACTTGGCAAAACGTCTCGTGCTCACCGGCATGCACGAAAACGTCCATGCTGGCATACGCGGCTGCGAGCTCCTCGCCATACAGCGCGCCGGTGAAAACCGCTGTAGGCATTGCGGATTGCAGTTTGCCTCGGTCGACGCCGTCGCCGACGATGACGAGCTGCACGGCGTCGGTGGCGGCCAGCGCAATCAGCCGCTCGACGTGCTTTTCCGGCGCCAGACGACCCACGAACCCGACAATTGGCTTGCCGTCCAGCGACCACCGCTGCCTGAGCACCTCGCTTCGCGCCGACGGCGCAAACCGTAACACGTCGACTCCGCGCGCCCACCGGTGGACCCGCGGAAATCGGTGAGTGACAAGGGAATCCATCGTCACACTGGATGGTGCCAGGGTGCGGTCGGCGAGGCTGTGTAGGTGGCGGAACCACGCCCAGGCCGCCCGTGTCGTCATCGGGATGCCGTAGCTCGCCGCAAAACCGGGGACATCGGTTTGATACACCGCGACCGTCGGCACCCCGAGCCGGCGAGCCGCTAGCACCCCGCCATAGCCAAGCAGCGCCGGCGACGCCAGATGCACAACGTGAGGATCGAATCCGCGCAGCACGCTTAGCATTCGGGGCATCGGCACACCCAGCGGCAACGTAGTCACCTTCGGGAACATCCGCGACGGCACCCGATGTACCCGGATACCGTCATGAATTCGATCTGCCCGGGGTTGACCCCGCGGGTTGTCGGGTGCGATGACGAGGGCCTCGTGACCGGTTCGACGCAGATGCTCCAGGACGCGCAGCACTGAGTTGCTGACACCGTTGACATTGGGGAGGAATGATTCGGCGACGATTGCAACGCGCACGACACCACAATGCCAGCATCTGCTGTCGATAAGGTTGCCTACGGGCATACGTCGCGCGAAATCTGCTGGTCGGACGCTTCAGGACGCTGGTTGAATCGACTCGCTGTCGGCCTCGGCGCGGCGGTCCAGCCACTTGTCCAGCAGCGCCAGACCTACCAGCGCGACCGTCGCAACCAGCCAGCCCACCACCGCGATGGATCCCGCCGGGATGATCGCCAGCCCGGCGTTGCGGTGCTGCACCCGAACCAAGTTGGGATCGTTTTTGTTGTATTCGACGTAAATCCGCATTCCCGTCGACAATTCGGACGGATACAGCACACCGAGCTCGGGACGGTAGGTGACGCGCTCGGGTGTGACGAATTCGATGGTGGAGCGCCGCGGCCCGGCACTGAGCACCTCTGCCTGCGCCACCCCCATATTGTGTCGAATCGCAAGGTCGTCGCGCCAGGCGCCGACCACCAGCAGCACCGACTGCAACGTGACCAAACCGGTCACGATCAAGATCGCAATCCGCACCCACCGCAACACAATCCTGGCCCGGGTCTTCGGCGGCTCATCACTGCGCCCATGAATCAGGATGCGCAGCAACGCTTTTGGAGATGTCGCCATTACTCAGATCTCATAGCGCCGCCTTGATGGCGGCGTGCAGCTGTCGCAACGAGGACCGGTCCGCCTTGACCTCCAGCACCCGCATGCCCGGTCCCGGTTCGTCGAGGGCCGCGTTCAGCTCGTCGACCTCGATCTGCCGGCTCTCGACGTGGTAGGCGCGGCACAGCGCGCCTACGTCGACGTCGTGCGGGGTCCCGAAGATTCGCGACGACACGTCGGAGAACCGCGGGTCGCCCTGCTCGAGCAGTTCGAAGATGCCGCCGCCGTTGTCGTTGGACACCACAATCGTCAGGCGGCGCGGTGTCGGTTCGGTGGGGCCGATCAATAGCCCGGAGCTGTCGTGGACGAACGTCAGGTCGCCGATCAGCGCGACGGTACGGGCCGGGCTGTCGGGGCTTGCGGTGCGCTCGTGGGACCCCTCATATGCCAAAGCCGCCCCGATCGCGGTGGACACGGTGCCGTCGATCCCGGCGACTCCGCGGTTGGACCGCACCTGGATGCCGTGCGGGTTGAGGCCGACCAGCGCCGCATCGCGGACCGGGTTGGACGCCCCGAGCACCAGCTGGTCGCCCGGCCGCAGCGCATCGGCCACCGCGGCGGCGACGTGCAGCCCGGTGGTCAGCGGGTGCGCCGCGAGCTGGCCCCGGACCGCGGCGATCGCGTGCCGGTTCATCTCCGCACAGCGGTGCAGCCACGCCGGGTGCGGTGCCCCGGTGGTGACCGCCCGCGTGCCGGTGGCCTGTGAGTTACCCGAGACGTCCGGCCAGCGTGGCCCGGTGGTCAGCGCGTACACCGGCACTTTGGGGTCGGCCAGCAGCGCCGACACCGGGCGGTGCAACGTCGGCCGGCCGAGCATGATCACCTGCTTCGGGCGCAGCAGCGGCAGTGCCAGCGGGTGCAGCGGATTGGCCGGGGCTGGCGCCGTCGGCTCGGCGACGGTGGGCAACTGCGCCAGGTTGGGGTGCACGCCCGCGCCGTGTCCGGCGATGATGACCGTGTCGGGCGACAGGTCGATATCCAGCGGCTGGTCGAATGTGACCGGCGGCGTGTAGGTCCACGGCAAGCCGGCGGGCCGGCCTTGCGGGGTCACCGCACCGTGGGGCTCTGGATCCGGCACCAACGGTTCGCGCAGCGGGATGTCGAACTGCACGGGGCCGGCGTTGGCGGTGCGAGCTCCCGTGGCGGCCACCAACACTCGGCAGGTGGCCGACCGCCAGGTGGCGTTGAGCGACTCCAGCCGCTCGGGCGCGTCCTCGGCCAGGCCCAGGCTGATGGTGGCGCGAACCTGGGTGCCGAAGTAGCCCAGCTGCTCCATGGTCTGGTTGGCCCCGGTGCCCAGCAGTTCGTAGGGCCGGTTGGCCGACAGCACGATCAGCGGCACCCGCGCGTAGTTGGCCTCCACCACCGCCGGACCGAGGTTGGCCACCGCAGTGCCGGACGTCATCGCGACACAGACCGGCGCCTCGGCGGCGATCGCCAACCCGATGGCCAGATAACCTGCGGTGCGCTCGTCGATGCGAACGTGCAATCGGATCCGGCCGGACCGGTCGGCGTCCTGCAACGCGAATGCCAGCGGCGCGTTCCGCGACCCGGGGCACAGCACCACGTCGCGGACGCCGCCGCGGATCAGCTCGTCGACGACGACGCGGGCCTGTGTCGTCGAGGGGTTCATTCCTACAGCGTGTCACAGCCCGCTGACGATGCGGGCCGCGACGCATTGAGGGGGCGAGGCGGGCATCAAGCTCCCGCGAAGTGCCCTCAAATCCCCCGACTTCGGTCGGGGGAGGAGGTCAAGCTGGCGAAGAACTGCAGCGCCGCGGCGTTGACAGCCTGCGGCCGCTCAAAGAACCCGAGATGACCGGCGTCGGGTATCTGCAGAAAACGGCCGTTGGGCATGGCGTCAGCGACCTCTCGTCCCAGATAAGGCGGTGTCACCACGTCGTCGGCGAAGCCGACCACCAGCACCGGCGCGGCGATGCTGCGGTAGGCGGGTAACCGGTTGGTCTGCGGAGAGACATCCAGCTGGCAGCGCAGTCCCGGGGTCTGCTTGATCGGCCAGGTGCTGAACATCTCGATCCAGTCGGCGACGGCAGCGTCGTCGTTGATCGTCTTGCGCGAGAAGCTTTCCAGCAGACGAGATCTCGCATCGTATGTGGGGGGCAGCCGGGTACCGGAGTCGTAGAGGTCGGCCTCGGCATTGTGAAAGAACTCTCGCGCCCGGTCCATGCGGCCGCGGGTGGCCATCAGCACCGCGGCGGTCACTAGCTCAGGCCGCGCCACCATCAGTTCCTGCGCGATGAACGAACCCATAGACACCCCGACGATCCGCGCCGGGGCGGCGCCCAGCGACTCGATCAGCGCGGCGGTGTCAGCGACCATGGTTTGCGTCGTGAACCCTTCGGCGTTTTCGGTGCCGCCGACCCCGCGGTTGTCGAAGGTGATGATCCGGTATCCGGCCGCCAAAAACGCCGGGACCTGATACGGATGCCAGGTGCGTCCGGCGCCGCCGCGGCCGGCGATGAAAACGACGGGCTCACCGGACCCGCGGTCGTCGTAAGCCAGGTTGATCACCCGCACGACGGTACAAGTAGCGGATAGCAGGCCTTGACCCGGTCGATCCACCACTGCCGCCGCTCGGGCGGCGCGGCCAGCGCGTGCAGCCGCGCCGGGTCGGGCGTGACCGGCCCGACCGCCAGGTTGCCGTCGACGGGCCCGGCGGCCTCGGCAACGTCTTCGATGAACAGCCCGCCGGTGCCCAACCCGCAGGCATGGCGCAATACCGGTAGCGCCGCTGCGGCGGTCAACCCGGCGGCGATCCCCACCGCCGAATCGAGCGCACTGGAGACCACGATCGGGATGTCGATCTGCGCGGCGATGTCAAGCAGGGCCGAAACCCCGCCCAGCGGAGCAACTTTCAGCACCGCGATGTCGGCGGCGTGGGCGCGGACCACGGCCAGCGGGTCGTCGGCCTTGCGGATGCTTTCGTCAGCGGCGATCGGCACGTCGACCCGCCGGCGCAGCTCGGCGAGTTCGTCGACGGTCGCGCAGGGTTGTTCGAGGTACTCCAGCGGGCCGTCGGCGGTCAGCGCGGCCGCGGCTCGCGCCGCCTGTTCGACGCTCCAGCCGCCGTTGGCGTCCACCCGCACCGTCGGGACCAGTTCGCGCACTGCGTTGACCCGGTCGACGTCGTCGGCCAGCGTCTGCCCGGGCTCGGCGACCTTCACCTTGGCCGTGCGGACCCCGGGAAACCGGGCCAGCACCTCACTCACCTGGACGACGGCAATGGCCGGGACGGTAGCGTTGATCGAGATGCGGTCGCGTCGCATCTGCGGCGGCTCGCGGTAGGCCGCCTCGATACCCGACGCCAGCCACGCGGAGGCCTCTGCGGCCGGGTATTCCACGAATGCCCCGAACTCGCCCCAGCCTGCCGGTCCCTCGATCAAAGCGACCTCACGGGTGGTGATGCCGCGGAAACGCACCCGCATCGGCAGCGCCACCACATGCAGGCGGTCCAGCAGGTCCGGTAGCGTCGGTGTCACCGCTGGTAGACCTGGCGGCCCGCCAGAAAGGTCGCACGCACGTCGAGATCGGCGATCTGCTCGGGCGGCACCGTTCGGGGATCGGCCGACAGCACCACCAGGTCGGCGTATTTGCCGATCTGCAGTGAGCCGATCACGTCGTCGGCGAACAGCTGCCAGGCGGCGTCGATGGTCTGCGCACGGATCGCCTGTTCGACCGTCAACCGCTCCTCGGGCGCCAGCACCCGGCCGCTGGGTGCCGTGCGGGTCACGGCCACGCTGATATTGCGCAGCGGCTCCTCCGGCGTGACCGGTGGATCATTGTGCAACGAGATGCGCATACCGGTGGCCACCGCGGATCCCGCTGGCATCCAACGGGATCCGCGCTCCGGTCCGAACAGACCGTCGACGATGACGTCACCCCAGTAGTGGATTTGGTCGACAAAGAGACTGCAGGTGACGCCGAGGGCGGCGGCTCGCCGGAGTTGATCGGGCCGGATGGCGCCGACGTGCTCGAGCCGTAACCGATGATCGGGGCGCGGATCTCGGCGCAGCGCCTCCTCATACACGTCGAGGATCGTGTCGACGCCGGCGTCACCCTGCACGTGACAGGCCATCGGCCAGCCCAGCGGAAAGTAGGCGCCGACGATTTCGGCCAGCTGTTCACGGGTGTAGTTGGCGTGTCCGCACGAGCCGGGCGAAACCCCGATGGTGCGGGTGGCGGCGGTGTCCAGGTACGGAAAGGACAGCGCGATGTTGCCCACCCACGGCGAGCCGTCCACCCAGATCTTGATGCCGACCTGGCGCAGCATGTCGTCACCCTCGCCAGGTGTGGCGTCGGTGGACATCTGCGGATTGGAGATCTCGTAGGTGCGCAGCCGGACCGTCAGCTCGCCGCGCAACTGGGAGACCAATGGCCGAAACGCCGGATCGAAGGCCATCTCCGAACACGTGGTCAGCCCGGCACGGTTGAGCCGGGCGCACTCGGCGCGCAGCATCGCCGGGTAGTCGCTGGGCTGGACGGCACCGCCCAACAGTGGGAACACCGCGCCGATTTCCTCGGCGGTACCGTCGAGTTCCCCGTTGGCATCGCGGCCATAGCTGGCGCCCTTGGGGTCCGGGGTGTCGCGGGTCAGGCCATTGAGCCGGGCGGCGTGTGAGTTGAAATAGGCCTTGTGCCCGGAGTTGTGGATGATTACCAGCGGGCCGTCCGGCGCGATGTCGTCGAGCCAGGGCAGGGTGGGCTCCGGAAGTCCGGACTGCAGCAACGGATCCCAACCGTTGAGGTAGGCACCAGCCGCTCCCCTTGCAGCGGTCTCGCGGCGGACCGCCTCCACGACGTCGTCGGCGCTGGGCATGGTGACCGGCCGTATGTCGACGATCCGATCCGACAGCGCGAGGGCCTCCATCAACGGATGGCCATGTGCCTCAACGAATCCCGGCATGACGCAGCCATCACCGACATCGATGGTTCGGGTGTCGGCGCCGATGAACTCGGCGACATGGGAGCCGGTGCCGACGGCGACGATCCGGCCGTCGGCAATGGCGAGTGCTTCGGCCGTGGGCTGGGCGTCATCGACGGTCAGCACGGTTCCGGTAATGACGACATCTGCCTGCGCCATGTGCAGGGATCCTAGTGATCCTCGCGGTCGCCGAGGGCGCAGCTGACCCGAATTGCAACACGTTCTAGTCTTGCCACATGAGTGACGACCTGTTGCGCAACCCGACCCATAACGGCCACCTGCTGGTGGGGGCGCTGAAGCGCCACAAGAACAAGCCGGTGCTGTTCCTCGGCGACACCACGCTGACCGGTGGCCAGCTGGCCGACCGGATCAGCCAGTACATGCAGGCGTTCGAGGCGCTGGGCGCCGGCACCGGGGTCGCGGTCGGTCTGCTGTCACTCAACCGTCCCGAAGTGCTGATGATCATCGGCGCCGGCCAGACCCGGGGTTATCGGCGCACCGCTTTACACCCACTCGGTTCGCTGGACGATCACGCCTGCGTGCTGTCGGACGCCGGCATCAGCTCGCTGATCATCGACCCCAACCCGATGTTCGTCGAGCGTGCGCTGGGGCTGCGGGAGCGGGTGGACTCGCTCAAGCAGATCCTCACCATCGGCCCGGTGCCAAAAGCGCTGATGGGCCCAAAAGGGCAAGTTGTCGACCTGTCGGCCGAGGCGGCGAAGTACCAACCGCAGCCACTGGTCGCCGCCGACCTGCCACCCGATCAGATCATCGGCCTGACCTACACCGGTGGCACCACCGGCAAGCCCAAGGGCGTGATGGGCACCGCGCAGTCGATCTCCACGATGACGATGATCCAGCTCGCGGAATGGGAGTGGCCGGAAAACCCGCGGTTCTTGATGTGCACGCCGCTGTCGCACGCCGGCGCGGCGTTTTTCACGCCCACGGTGATCAAGGGCGGCGAGATGATCGTGCTGAGCAAGTTCGACCCGGCCGAGGTGCTGAAAACCATTGAAGAACAACGCATTACGGCCACCATGCTGGTGCCGTCGATGCTGTACACGCTGCTGGACCACCCGGATTCGCACACCCGCGACCTGTCGTCGTTGCAGACCGTCTACTACGGCGCCTCGGCGATCAACCCGGTGCGGCTGGCCGAGGCGATCCGGCGGTTCGGCCCGATCTTCGCCCAGTACTACGGGCAGTCCGAGGCGCCGATGGTGATCACCTACCTGGCCAAGGGCGATCACGACGAGAACCGGCTGACCTCGTGCGGGCGTCCGACGCTGTTCGCACGTGTCGCGCTGCTGGGCGAGGACGGCAACCCAGTACCGCAGGGCGAGCCGGGCGAAATCTGTGTCAGCGGGCCGCTGTTGGCCGGCGGTTACTGGAATTTACCTGAAGAGACCTCGCGCACCTTTAAAGACGGCTGGCTGCATACCGGCGATATGGCCCGGGAAGACGAGGACGGCTTCTACTACATCGTCGACCGGGTCAAGGACATGATCGTCACCGGCGGCTTCAACGTGTTCCCGCGGGAAGTCGAAGATGTCGTCGCCGAGCATGCGGCCGTCGCGCAGGTGTGTGTGGTCGGAGCGCCCGACGGGAAGTGGGGCGAGGCTGTCACCGCGGTGGTGGTGCTGCGTGCCGACGCGGCCCGCGATGACGCCGCGATCGAGACCATGACCATCGAGATCCAGGCCGCGGTTAAGGAGCGTAAAGGCTCGGTGCAGTCGCCCAAGCGGGTGGTGGTCGTCGACTCGCTGCCGTTGACCGGGTTGGGCAAGCCGGACAAGAAAGCCGTCCGGGCACAGTTCTGGGAAGGTGCTGGCCGCGCCGTCGGCTGAGGCTCTAGCAGGTCGAGCATGCGGGCCGTCTGGTCGGGCGAAGCGCTGGCCAGAAAGATGCCGAGCAGGCTCGACACCACATCTTCGGCCCGCACATCGGAGCGCAGACTGCCGTCGTCGACGCCGGCCCGCAACAGCATCTCGACCGCGCCGACGATGCTCGCGTGGCTCTGACTGGGTTCGACGGCCCCAGAGTCGACCATCGCGCGCAACGACTTGGCCATCCCACGCTTGGCGGCTACGAAGCTCGCGTAGCGATCCATCCACCGTCGCAGGGCGGCTTTCGGCGGATGGCGCACCAGCAGCTGCCCCGCCGCTGCGGCTACCTCGACGAGCTCAGCGCGGTAGACGGCTTCGATAAGCGCCTCTCGGTTCGGGAAGTGCCGATCCCGACGCCGGCGTCACGGGCGATCGACTCCAGCGACACCGGGCGCCCGTCGGCGGCTCCGAACGCCGCTGCCGCCTCCTCGAGCAGTTTTCCCGGTTGCGGCGTGCGTCGGACCGAATTCTGTCGGCCAATCGGAGGATCCTCCGCTTCCGTTACCAGGCATAACCGGAGCACCCTCCGAATATCTCTCAGTGTCTCACGGGTCTGTTTAAGGGGAGCACCATGACAGACAAACCACACCCCCGGCGGCCTCGGCAGCATCGGCGCGACCACGGTTGCCCGCGTCGGCTACGGAGCGATGCAACTCTGGGAGGAATCATCCCAGGAGTACGCGGTCGCGGTGCTGCGTCGTGCCGTCGACCTGGGCGTCAACCACATTGACACCGCGTCCTTTTACGCCGGCGGTGCGGTAAACTGCCGGATCCGTCAGGCGCTGGCGCCCTACCGTGACAACCTCGTCATCGTC
>DATJBA010000224.1:0-2820 GCA_035515675.1 Mycobacterium sp. | reverse complement strand
GCAACGCCCTCGACGGGCGTTGGCGCGACGTGAAGAACCGGATGCGGGCCACCATGACCGAGGACCTGTTCCGCCCCCACTACACGCCCAACACGGTGATCGCCCGCACCAAGGTGGCCGAACAGATGAGGATCATGGCCGCGTTCGGGGCCGCCGCCGACAACTTCCGCAAAGAGCATGGCGGGACCGGCGACGTGGGCGCTGCCATCACCATGATCGAGATGCTGGCGATGTCGGACCTGTCGCTGATGGTGAAGGCCGGAGTGCAGTGGGGGCTGTTCGGCGGCGCCGTCGAGAACCTCGGCACCGAGCGCCAGGCTCTTGTGACGTTGCCGTGGGTTCGCTGAGCTGAGGTTTTGGGCGCAACGCCGTGTCCTGCTTACGTTTTGGACTGAATCAAGGTTCAAGACGAAGAAGGGTGCACGGCGTTGCGCAAATCCAGGATATTGGCTGCCGGGCTGGGCGACCAGAACATGGTCGTCGAGGACGTGGACATCGAGGTCGAAACCAGGCAGCGGCGCAAGCAGCCGGTGACCGAAGAGGTGCTGGTGTTCACGGTGCGGCCGAAAGTGGCTGCGGCGGGCCGGTGTTCGCGGTGCCTGGCCCGCTGCCCAGGCTACGACGCCGGTGACGGGATGCGGCGGTGGCGCACCCTCGACGTCGGGTCGACAAAGGCGTACCTGCAGGCCCTGGCGCCGCGGGTGTCGTGCCGCGAGCACGGCGTGGTGGTCGCGCACGTGCCGTGGGCGCGGCCGGGCGCCAAGTGCAGCTACGTGTTCGAAGACACCTGCGCGTGGCTGGCTGCGCACACCGCATTGAGCGTGGTGACGGTGTTTCTGCGGCTGGCGTGGCGCACCGTCGCCGACATCGTGGCCCGGGTGGTCGCCGACGGAAGGGCGACGAACGACCTGCTCACGGGGCTGGCCCGGATCGGGATCGACGAGATCGCCTACCGCAAGGGGCACCGGTACTTGACCGTGATCGTCGACCACGGGACCGGCCGGCTGGTGTGGGCCGCCGAGGGCCGCAACAAGGACACGCTCGAGAAGTTCTTCGACGCGCTCGGCGCGCAACGGGCCGCGAAGCTCACCCACGTGTCCGCCGACGGCGCGGAATGGATCCACGCGGTGGTGGCCGAACGAGCTCCGAAGGCGGTGATCTGCCTGGATCCGTTCCACGTCGTGGCCTGGGCGATGAAAGCCCTGGACAAGGTCCGCGGCCGCACCATGACCAAGGCCGGGATCAGCGACCGGCACGCGATGTGGGCGGTGCGGAAGAATCCGGCTGATCTCACCTGCGAACAGCGCACCTCGCTGGCTTCGATCACGACCACGAACAACACCCTCTACCGCGCATATCTGCTGAAAGAGCAACTGCGGGAGGTGTTTCGGGTCAAAGGACAACACGGCCGACAGCTGCTGGCGGGCTGGCTGGCGTGGGCGTCGCATTCCCGCATCTCCGAGTTCGTCGCCCTCGCGCGCAGCATCCGCCGCTACCGGGACCTGATCTGGAACACCCTCGACCACAACGTCAGCAACGCCCGCTCGGAAGCGACGAACACTCACCTGCGGGCACTGACCAAACGCGCCTACGGCTACCACAGCCCCGAGGCCCTGATCGGCATGGCCATGCTCACCCGAGGCGGTCTCTGCCCGGCGCTACCAGGCCGAAAATGACCCACTACAACGTCAGTAGATCCGCGTGGTTGACGCAGGCCAGCGCCAACAGCGCGGAAATGGCGGCCAATCATGAGACTATGGCCGCGGCCTACACCGCCGCGTTGGCAGCCATGCCGACCCTGGCCGAACTCGCGGCCAACCACGTCACGCACGGAGTCTTGCTGGCGACCAACTTCTTTGGGATCAACACCATCCCGATTGCGCTCAACGAGGCCGACTATGTGCGGATGTGGGTTCAGGCCGCCACCACGATGGGCATCTATCAAGCAGTCTCCAGCACGACGGCTGTGTCGACACCGCAAACCACTCCGGCGCCGCAAATCCTGAAATCCAACGCGCAAACCCCGGCCCAGTCGTCGGCGGCCTCCAACCCGCTGCAGCCGATCGTGCAGAACATCGAGCAGTTCCTGAAAAACCCGCTGGGGCTCCAGCAGCAGATCGAGCAGCTCCTGCAAGCCCACATCGACAGCGACAACCCGGTAGGGCTCCCGCAGGGGCTCGTGGATTTCCTGCAAAACAACCTCGGCATCGGAAATAGCCAACTTGCCCACGACCCGGTGATCGACCTTCCGATCGACAATTTCGTTGCGAACATCCTGCAGCGCTTCGGCATCAATTGGAGCCCTGCAGACGGCACCATCAACGGGATGGAATACGACGATTATGCGGATCCCGCCCAAGCGTCATTTTGGGTCGCTCGAAGCCTCGAACTTTTTGAGGACTTCCAAAATTTCGGGGTAGACCTTACGCAAAATCCGGTGCAGGCCTTTCAATGGCTGATCAGCTGGCAACTGTTCGATTTCCCGACCCACATACTAGAAGTCGTTTCCTATGGAGTCTCCAACCCGGCGCTGGCGGTCGCGGCGCTCCCCGCCGTCACCCCCGCGGCGCTAGGCGGCTTGGGAGGGCTGGGCGGCCTGGCCGCCCTGCCTCAACCCGTTGTCGCGCCGGTGCTGGCACCCGTCGTGGCTGCGCCCGCAGCGTTGCCGGTCGCAGTGACGGCCCCGACCATCGCCGCGCCGGGCGTGACCACCGCCTCGGCACCGGCGCCTGCGCCCACGCCTTCTAGCCCCCCCGCCCCTGCGGGTCCGGCGCCGACACCGCCGCCCGCGGCCGGGGGTCCGGCGGGTTTTGCCCCTCC
>DATJBA010000223.1:0-5136 GCA_035515675.1 Mycobacterium sp. | reverse complement strand
ACGCCGAGCGGGCGTAGGTGAAACCGGCGGCGCGGGCGGCACCGACGTTGCCTGCGTCGACGGACACGAAGTGCACGTCGGGCCCGAACTGCCCGGCCAGCTGCTCGCTGCCGTCGTCGCAGGCGTCGAGCACCACCACCCCTCAGGACCGGCACCCGCAGGCAGATCGCCGCGGTCGCCAGCGCCCGCAGGCAACACGGCAGGTGCTGCGCTTCATTGTGGGCCGGAACCACCACGACGGCCTGCGCCAGATCGATCACGGCGGTTAGTTACCCAATCTGCGAAGTTTTCACACTTCGTTGCCGGGACAACCCGCGGTGGCGCGATGGCGGTCATGGCTGCGGTGGCGGTGTGAAGTGGCCCGGTTATGCGGCTTAAGGGCCCAGGCGGAATTAACTTGTGTCATCGCTGGGCGTGTCGCGAGGGTTGAGTCTGTAGTTCCATTCGCCGTGAAAGTCGTGCCGGACAAGCGTTTTGGTCGTTTCGAGGTCGTTGATCTGTTGGTCGGGGATCTTGACGCCGCTTGGGTGAACATCGAAGTGGAACAAAATCGAGCATCGGCTCTTCTGGCACATCTCAATGAACTGGCGCGGGCGACCCCTGCAAAGCCACGAGGTCATCGTCAACACCATCGCTGCCCCCACCACCGGTAGCGGGCTGGCCGTGCACGCCGAACTCGACACCGCCGACTAGGCTCGCCCTGGGGATGCCACTCTCGCCCACCGTTTTTGAACGTGCCGACCAGCTCCTTTTTCTTGGTGTCCACGCTGATCACAACACACCTAATTTGCGCGTCCGCCCTTAACGCACCGGCGCGCGATCGCGGACCGCAAAGGAGCCAGCGATCACGAGAGCGCCGACGACGGCAAGCGGAACCGACCACCAGAGGCGAGTACCGATCGCCGAATTGCAGTCGGCCACATAGTGGGTCTGCGTCTGTGGTGCCACGGACTGGACCACCGGGCCGATGACCGGGACGCTTCCGGCGGCATTACCCGCGTTGTTGTCCTTCTGCTGAGCCTCTGACAGGTCGCCACCGCTGATCGCCATTCCGCAACTCGCGTTCCCGTTGGGACCGGACACGCTCACCGGCACGAGCAGCGCGATGATCCCCGCGAGCAGCAGGACCGCACCTACGAGCAAGACCAACCGCCGTACCGTCACCTTGGGCCTCCTCAGAAGTTTGGTCAAGTGTCGATACCCCGGGTGTGAATGGCCGAAACCGAGGACGGCGCTACGAAGTGAGGAAGGAATTCGCTATCTTTGGCCGTCAAACATTCGGGTGTTGGGCCCAGCCTGATTTGCTCGGCTCGTTCTCGGGCCGACCACGGCCCGCATCGTCGCCATGCGCTACTGCGATGCGGTCAGACCCCGGGTGGCCGGTCCTTCCAGCAGTGTGCCGTCGGGAGCGAATCGCGATCCGTGCAGCGGGCACTCCCAGGATTATCGATGTCATTCCAGTTCATGATGCCGCCCAGATGCGGGCAGACCGGCGAAACCCGGTGCTGCGCACCGTCGACCCCGCAGCGGGCTTCCAGGTGCCATGGCAAGCCGGTGACTATGCCGGCCTCGTCCGGGATGGCGCGGCCGGTTCGTGTGGTTGGTAGCAGCCATCCTTTGGCCATCTCGAGTGCCACTTCCAGGTTGGTACTCACAGCCGTGGTGATACCGGAGAGCTCATCTGGGCTCCATGCCGCGAACGCGCGTGTCCAGTCCATGCGCCCACCGAGGATCAGCCCGCTGAGAACGAGTGCGGCGGCGGCGCCGCTGGTCAGTCCTCATTTGTTGAAACCCGTTGCCACAAAAACCTTTTCGTTGCCTGGCAAAATCGGACCGACACACGGCAGCTGGTCGACGGGCGCATAGTCCTACGCGGACCAGTTACGGGCCTCAACCGCGCCCGGCTAATGCATACGAGCCCACGACGACAATTCCTCTAGCTCGGCTCTCGGGCTTTTACGGCCCACGGTGTGACCGGCGCCGGCGACGATGAGACGTTCACCGTCGCCGACCGGCGCGTACCGCACTGACCTGGTCGGCGAGCCCGCCGAGATAAGCATTGAGCGGGTGATATCACCCGGAACGTCGAAGGCGATGCAATAGGACCTGCTGGGTTTCACCCTGACAAAAAAGCCGCCTCGATCGAAGATGGGAATGCCGGTGGCCAGCACACATTGGCCGGCATCGACGTCGACCTCGCCGTCGCCGGTCCGCGCCGTCAGCCGCAGCCGGCCGCGATGCTGTCAGAGTCGCTGCACGCGGGCACCCTCAGCGAGCCGACCCCCGTGGCTCGTCAACTCTCCAATAAGGCTGTCCAACAACGGCATTGGATCGAACTGCGCCTGGTCCGCCAGCCGTACACCGCAGTAATACGGGAATGGCACATCGGCGTCGCCGTCCCATTCGACGTCCAGGGGCCGCCAGCCGGCAAGCGGCCAACTCCGCCCGCGCGGACGGTACCTAGCCAGCCGACTGGGCATAGGTGTATGCGGCCTCGCGCTGCACCGGAACGCGGTTCGTGTCGCAGTAGCGCAGCAGCCGCTGTTGGCCCTCCCGGTTGCCCTCCATGTAGTCACAGGATGTCCGCACCGTGGCCTGCAGTGATCTTCGACAGCAGGGTGCCTTGCAGCAGGCTGATCTTCCCCGTGGTGTTGCCGGTGGTCACCGCGCCGGCGGTGCGGGCTTCAGCACAAGCACGTCTTTGCCCGCCCTGGCCAGCAGAACGGCCGTAACCAGGCCGGTGATACCGGCACCGACGACGGCAACGTCGGCGGACCGCCCGTCGAGGCGGCTGGGCTCCGCCAACGGTCGGCTCTCTGGGCTAGCCACAGCGATGTCATCGCCTCCGCATACCGCGCCCGATGCACACCAAACGGACGCGGCCATCGGCGGACGACTGATGGCTGCGAGGCTGGTGTTGGCCATAACACTACGCATCGGATAACACTTTAGATTTTTGGCCTGGCGCCTTACCACCCACGCCCGGTGTCGTCGGGAGGTTGCGAGCAGCCGCGGGCGGGTAGTCAAGTTCTGATGATCCCAAGGCGGGAAGCTGACAGAAGGAGGACAGCCGTGGCTGGTATCGACAAGGCCAGGAACAAAACCGAGAAGGTCAAGGGCAAGGCCAAGGAGATAATCGGACGAGTCACCAGAAACCCAACGCTGAAAACAAAAGGCATAGACCAACAGCGCAGGGCCAATCTGAAAGACGCCGGCGAAAAGGTCAAGGACGTATTTCGCCCTAAGGGCCCGCGACGGCCCAGGTAAGCCAACATGCTTTCGGCAACGGTGCAGTAGCTTCGCGCCACCCCTGGCCGCTCACTGGTGCACTATCGGTGTGTCGGTGATCTTGGATCGGTCGCCGATGCACCCCAGGTGCCGTGGAGTCACCGCCATTGCCGCTTGCCAGCTGGACGGCCACTCGTGGTGTTGCGGGGCTCGGCGGTTCTCGGGGTGTGGTGACCGTCGACAGGGCTGAGCGTGGTGAGCGCCGAACAGTGAGCGAACTGGCAGCCACACCCCGACACCAAAATTAAGGGTGCCTCCCCACTGGGATCAGCAGCGAGGAAGCTGTCATGAAATATCCCCGATCTTGCCACCACGGGCGGGCACCGTAACCATGCCCGCAAGGCGCTCAAGGCGGGGTTGCGGCCCACGGTGGTCGCGCCGAGGAGGCCGCGTCCGCCCAAGTACGGGCCGAAAGTCATTGCGGCGCTGACGTTTTGCTGGGCGGTGCTGGGAATGCCGGCACTGCTGGTGTCGATGTCGGCGGCCACCATCGATCGTCGCCGGGCTCCCGAACGGCGGCGCAAGCACCAGCGCAAGGGCCGTGCCACCACCAAACCGGGGTCGCTGGTTAAAAGCCAGATCCCGGTGCGCACCTGGGCCGACTGGGACGACGCCAAACCGGGGTTCGTCGAGATCGACCTGGTCGCCCACGACGGCGGCAACGCCGTCTGCGAGTACGCGTTCACGCTGACGGTCACCGACATCGCCACCAAGATGCCCTTCCCGATCCTGGGTGTGGACTTTTGACAACGGGACTGAGTTCATCAACGTCTACCTGCTCATCTGGTGCAAAAAACACCAGATCACCTTCACCCGCTCACGGCCGGACACCAAAAACGACGGCTGCCACGTCGAGCAGAAAAACTGGGCGGTCGTGCGCACCATGGTCGACTACCACCGCTACGACACCGCCGCAGAAGTGTGGTTAGTCAACGAGATTTGGCACCTGCACTCCAAGCTGGCCAACTATTTCTACCCGCAGCAGAAACTGGTATCGAAGATCCGCGACGGCGCCAAGGGTGTTCAAAAAATATGACACCGCGACCACCCCGTTCCGCCGCGCGATGGGCCACCAAAGCATCGCCGATCACCGCAAGGCGGTCCTCGCTGCCACCTACGCCAAAATCAACACCGCCACCGTGCAGCGCCGCATCCAAGCCCTTACCACCGAGCTGCTCACCCTGACCACCAGCAAAGCCGGACCCAAGACCAAAGCCCCAGTCCCCACGCGCGCACCTTCCAATGAGTCAACGAATCAGACTTCGCGCGCATCTTGACCCGGTGGCAGGAGCTGTCCAGCACCCCGTCCGCCACCAGGATCGACACGTCCTGCTGAGGTTCTACGTCGATCCGGATAACCGGCCCAAGTTCATTCACCGACATCACCGCGACCAGTGTCATTGGCCGACAACCGGTCGCTAAGCACGGTCAACGCCCGTTCGGTCTCCTCGGCCATAGCGCTGTAGTACTGAAAGAGTAGACCAACACCACCTTTGTCGGCCAGTTGCCGGGCCAACTTGGCCTTTTCCTGCAGACTGCGCAGAGCGACCCACAGCGCGCCTTCAACTTCACCGTCGCGGGCGGCCAGCAGCGAGTCGGGTGTCCAGGCGTGACCGACGCGGCAGCGAAAGTTACCCTCGTCGATCGAAACCAGTGAACCGTTGCAGTCCGGGCAGGTGTACCCGGATGCCAGACCTAGTTCCTGGCTGTCGAAGGCCGTAGCGAAACGGGGCATCATGGCGATCCGGTTCTCAAGCTCCATCGCGGCGTCGGGCTCCGTGTTCAGCTCCAGGATCGCTCGGTGCGACAGCTCTTTGAGGACCGCGCCGATGTCGGCAACCGCGGCCT
>DATJBA010000222.1:0-3378 GCA_035515675.1 Mycobacterium sp. | reverse complement strand
GTCGCACCCAAAGGTCGCAGGTTGCTGCGCCTGGAAGTGCGCAACGCGCAGACCCCGATCGAGCGGAAGCCGCCGTGGATCAAGATCCGGGCCCGGATGGGACCGGAATACACCGAGCTGAAGAGCCTGGTCCGGCGGGAGGGTCTGCACACAGTCTGCGAAGAGGCCGGCTGCCCCAATATCTTCGAATGCTGGGAGGACCGGGAAGCCACCTTCCTGATCGGCGGTGACCAATGCACCCGCCGCTGCGACTTCTGCCAGATCGACACCGGAAAGCCCGCTGCGCTGGACCGCGACGAGCCCCGGCGCGTCGCCGACAGTGTGCGAACAATGGGACTGCGCTATGCCACGGTCACCGGCGTCGCCCGCGACGACCTGCCCGACGGCGGGGCCTGGCTGTACGCCACCACGGTGCGCGCCATCAAAGAGCTCAACCCGTCGACCGGCGTCGAACTACTGATTCCCGACTTCAACGGCGAGCCCTCGCGGCTTGCCGAGGTCTTCGAGTCGTGCCCGGAAGTGTTGGCGCACAACGTCGAAACCGTGCCCCGCATCTTCAAACGGATTCGGCCTGCCTTCACCTACCAGCGCAGCCTGGGCGTGCTCACCGCGGCGCGCGACTTCGGCCTGGTCACCAAGAGCAACCTCATCCTCGGCCTGGGTGAGACCCCCGACGAGGTGCGCACCGCCCTGGCCGACCTGCGTGATGCCGGCTGCGACATCGTCACCATCACCCAATACCTGCGTCCGTCGGCGCGCCACCACCCGGTCGAGCGCTGGGTGCGGCCCGAGGAGTTCGTCGAGTTCGCGCAGCACGCCGAAGGGCTGGGCTTCTCGGGGGTGCTGGCCGGGCCGCTGGTGCGATCGTCCTACCGGGCGGGGCGGCTCTACGAGCAAGCCGCACGCACCCGCGCCTCGGATGCCTCGGTACCGTAGTTAACTCCGCACGTACGTATCCTTGGTGACTATGGCTAAACCCCGCACTGCCGCCGAGAACAAGGCCGCCAGGGCCGAGGCGCGGGCCGCCCGCAAGGCCGCGGCTCGGCAGCGCCGCGCCCAGTTGTGGCAGGCGTTCACCATTCAGCGCAAGGAGGATAAGCGCCTACTGCCGTACATGATTGGCGTCTTCGTGCTGATCGTGGGCGCCTCGGTGACGGCGGGCGTGCTGGTCGGCGGGTTCACCATGATCACCTTGACCCTGCTCGGCGTGCTGTTGGGCGCGCTGGTGGCGTTCATCATCTTCGGCCGTCGCGCCCAGAAGACGGTCTACCGCAAAGCTGAGGGCCAAACCGGCGCGGCGGCGTGGGCATTAGACAATCTGCGTGGCAAGTGGCGGGTGAGCGCGGGTGTGGCCACGACCGGCCACTTCGACGCGGTGCATCGGATCATCGGCCGGCCCGGTGTCATCTTGGTCGGCGAGGGATCGGCGGCCCGGGTCAAACCGCTGCTGGCCCAGGAGAAAAAGCGCACCGCGCGGTTGGTCGGCGACGTGCCGATCTACGACATCATCGTCGGCAACGGCAAGGGCGAGGTTCCCCTGGCCAAGTTGGAGCGGCACCTCACCCGCCTGCCGGCCAATATCACCGTCAAACAAATGGACACGCTGGAGTCACGGTTGGCCGCCCTGGGATCGCGGGCCGGTGCCGGCGTCATACCCAAGGGACCGCTACCCAACGCCGGCAAAATGCGCGGCGTGCAGCGCACCGTGCGCCGCAAGTAGCGCAGCGCTCAGCGCCGCGACGATGCGTGCTGCATTGGGGGCGCCTCCCGCTTGCGGGGGACGGCACCAGGTGGGGGCATTCCGCCCCGAGCGGGCGGTACCCCCACCCGCTTGCGGGGGAGAGCGGCGCAATCAGGTTCAGCGCCGCACCACCGCCGTACCGGTCAGCCGATCGTGTAGACCGCGCCCGTCCCAGTCGGTGAACAAAGCCGGGATGACCGTTCCGACGAGCAGCCCCCGCATTGCCACCCGGCCAATCCCGACCGGCAGATGTCCGTCCACTGCCACCACCTGCAGACCCAGCGCCAACTGCCCGGGTGTGAAACCGAAAAGTCGCACCGCCACCAGGCCGAGCAGAAACCAGATGACCAACACCGCGGTCGCCAACATCTGTTCGGAGAAAACGCCGAACCTAAGGGCCAGCGCCGCCAGGCCGTAGGAGATCAGCCAGTCGATCATCAGCGCGGCCAGCCGGCGTCCCATCGACGCCAGTGATCCTGGCCCGCTCTCCGGCAAGCCAAGCGTTTCGCCGGGGTATGCGGACCGCGATCCCGGCGTCATCGACCGGGGCCCCTGCTCGACTCACCGGCCAGCCCGGCAGGGGGCCGGGACGGAACGGTGCGCCCGTGCACCGAACCAGATACGATCTTGCGGTCCATGGCCCCACAATAGAACCCGCCGGCGACCCGGCCTCTTTTGCGGGCGGCATGGTCACGTAACCTCTGCGCAACACCGGGTTGACTGGCGAGCAATATCAGCTCCATAGCGTCAGGCCGCGGATCACCAAGTAAAGGAGCATTTCAGTGACAGCTATGACGCCTGACGACGTCTTCAAGCTCGCCAAGGACGAGGAAGTCCAGTACGTCGACGTCCGGTTCTGCGACCTCCCCGGCGTCATGCAGCACTTCACAATTCCGGCTTCCGGACTCGTCGAGGAGCTGTTCGAGGGCGGCGTCGCCTTTGACGGCTCGTCGATTCGCGGGTTCCAGGCCATCCACGAGTCCGACATGCTGCTACTGCCCGATCCGGACACCGCGTGCGTCGACCCGTTCCGCGAGGCCAGGACGCTCAACCTCACCTTCTTCGTGCACGACCCGTTCACCCTGGAGCCGTACTCGCGCGACCCGCGCAATATCGCCCGCAAGGCCGAGAGCTATCTGAAGAGCACCGGGATCGCCGACACCGCGTACTTCGGCGCCGAGGCCGAGTTCTACATCTTCGACTCGGTGGCGTTCGACTCGCGCACCAACGGCGCGTTCTACGAAGTGGACGCGATCTCAGGCTGGTGGAACACCGGCAACGCGACCGAGACTGACGGCAGCCCCAACCGCGGCTACAAGGTCCGCCCCAAGGGCGGGTACTTCCCGGTTGCGCCCAACGACCAGTACGTCGACCTGCGCGACAAGATGCTGACCAACCTGATCAACGCCGGCTTCGTTCTGGAGAAGGGCCACCACGAGGTGGGCACCGGCGGGCAGGCCGAGATCAACTATCAGTTCAACTCGCTGCTGCACGCCGCGGACGATTTGCAGCTGTACAAGTACATCATCAAGAACACCGCGTGGCAGAACGGCAAGACGGTCACGTTCATGCCCAAGCCGCTGTTCGGCGACAACGGGTCCGGTATGCACTGCCACCAGTCGCTGTGGAAGGACGGC
>DATJBA010000221.1:0-5111 GCA_035515675.1 Mycobacterium sp. | reverse complement strand
CGTCAGCGGCCAGCATCCAGCGGCCTTCCTCAAGCTGGACAGCGCGGGCGACCAGTTCGCCCCTGCCATCACGGGCGGTGATCGACGCATAGAGCTGGCCATCGGCGTCGGCGGCCGTTTCGACGATGGTCACGTTGGCTTGCTCGGGCCCGGGGTAATCTTCGACATGTCAACTCCTAGGTGGAGCCACGCCCCGGGACCGTTGCAGCGGGTCGCCGGGGCCCTTTCCGCGGTTTGCGGGAAGTTGTGAAGGCGAGAATTCGCCCGATAACACTCGGCACAGCCTCACTGACAGACCTGCGTTTGCCCTGCTCAGCACAACGTTTAGCGGTGTGGCTACACCCGAAGATGTCAGTCGGCCGACAATTCGATCCCGTAGAAGGGCTTGGCCGCCTTAGGGGTTAAGTGTGGCGGGCCGCTTCTTGGACCAGGTTGCATGCGCGAAGTAAGCCCGAGCTTCGTGTAGACGTGGGTGAGGTGGGTTTGCACGGTGCGCGGTGGGACGAAAAGCCGAGTGGCGATGTCGTTATTGCCCAGGCCATCGCTGACCAGGCCGACGACCTCGCGCTCGGTGGGGGTAAGTGATCCCCAACCTGTGGTGGGTCGTTTGCGTTGGCCGCGGGCGCGCTGAGCGTAGGCGATCGCCTCGTCGACCGACAAAGCGGTGCCCTCGGCCATTGGTCCTGGGGCCAACTGGGGCCGATTCTGGTACGGCTGGGCGGTGGGGCTGGAGGCTCCCAGGTAGTCAGCGCGAGAGCCTGGCGACTAAGCGCCACCCCGGGGAAAGGCAACCTAAGGCCCCGGGCCGCCCACTGCAAAGCCTAGTCAGCACAGCAGCGATAGGCGTACGATCCCGCCCTATCCGGCTAGTCACCGGATTTCCAAAAAACGAAAACAACCACATGCAATCACTCACTCACCTACGCCATTGCGGGAACGCTCTGCGGGTGGCACGCGATCATGCTGAACATGCGGCCGTCGCACTGTCAGGTGCCCGCAAGTCGCGCTGTGAGGAACTGTCGGAGAAATTGGCCAATGCCATCTGCCATGCCGACCGCCTGGACTTCATCGTGGTAGGCAACGAAGGAGCCTCTGCCGCGGGGAAATTGAGTTAGGAGAGATCCAATGATGCGAATAACATTGGTAACGGCGGCACGGTAGCGGCTGGAATTGCTTGTGCGCCAACGACTATGGCTGACCCACAACCACCACCAGGACAGAACTGCGCCACCCCTGATGAGTCAGGGAGCAATTCAGATACCAATGGGCACCATCTGCCGTGCCCCTGATGGATCGTTGACTATGTGCGGGATCGGTGTGCTCGCGAGTTGCGGGCCGGTAACACTACAAATGGAGCCGATGCTGCCTCACCCGCTGCCCGTCTCCTATCACGCTGGAATGGCCAGTCCGCCAACGGGTCAGGCTGCTACTCCAACGGGGTCTGCTGCGTCCTAACGGCACAGGGCGGCATAGACCGTTAGCTCGCTGTCGAAACATGTTGGAATACAACATAATAAGAAGTGTGGAGTAGACCGCTTATCCGTAACGAAACCGCCGGGTCGGCACGAATCGACGCGTTCGCCACTCGCTGGCGCGACTCCTACCCAGCGGCAGTGCGGTGCCTGCTCGATGACCGCGAGTCACTGACGGTCTATTTAGGGTTTCCACGGGAGCATTGGACTCGGGTGCGCCATTCAAATTTTATCGAGCGGAGCTTCGGTGAGACACGTCGCCGCGTCAAGGTGATTGGTCGGCTGCCCGGTGAGCATTCGTGCGTGTCGCTGGTGTGGGCCGTGCTCGATCGCGCCTCGGCTGGCTGGCGTGGGTTCACCATGGCCCCTGCCGGACTGCGGCTGCTGCAAGATCTACGCCGTGCACTGCACGATCCGCCAACCTCGCTGTCGCAACGGAATTCGGCAAGGCATTCCGAAACAACCCTGGCGCCAACTGATTCCACCGCGATCGCAGCATCGTGACCGTGACCGAACGGAGCCTACGTTAGATCTCTTTTGCACTGCTCCTGGGACGTTCACGGCCGTGGGCTGGTCCCATGCGGCGGAGCTTTTTGTGGTAGGCCTCGATGCCGTCGAGGATGCGGGCCAGTCCGAAGTTGAGGGCGTTATCGATCTGGTCGGCGGGTGCTCCGCGTCCCAGCGCCTCAGCGACCGCGGGGTACTGCTCGGCGTGGGCGGTGATCACCGACGCCATCGTATGGCGGATACGGGTTTCGGTGTCGGTTATGCGAAGCCCGGCGCTGTCGAAACTCTGCTGTACCAGTGCCCGCACGTGGCCGCTGATCAGGGCGAGCGCGTCCAGGCGTTCGGGGGGACGCAGCGCGGTGGCCGTGAGGATTCTCAACCCGTGTTCGGTCCAGGCGAGTTCGTTGGGTCCGAACACCCTTGGGCCGACGGCTATTTGCAAGGTCCACGGATGCTTGACGGATGTGTGGAAAACGGCCTGGGCCCACTCGGTTAAGGCGGCGCGCCAGCCCTTGGCCGGGTCGTCGACGATTTGTGGTGGCCCCATGGCGGTGTCGAGCATCAGCGCCAGCAGTTCCGCCTTGCCGCCGATATGGCGGTAGAGCGCCATCTTGGTGACACCAAGGCGTTCGCCGATGCGCTGCATGGATACCGCGTCTAGGCCCTCAGTATCGGCCAGGGCGATCGCTTCGTCGATGATGCGGTGGCCGCTAAGACGGGGTTTGGGCCCCCGGCGGCCAACGGTCGCGGATTCCCAGAGGGCCCCCGCCAGATTTTCCGAGCCGAGGTCCACTGCGACTCCTCTCCGGGACTTGACCTGCTAACAGTGTCCAGTGTATATACTTGTGTCTAGTAGAAACTGTATATGTAGTATACGGAGGGTGGTGGTTGGTGCTGCGGGTGCTGATCGTCGGTGCCGGCATCGGCGGTCCGGCGCTGGCCTACTGGCTGAGCCGCCAGAGGCATGACGTCACCGTCATCGAGCGTGCTGCTGCCGTGCGTAGCGGGGGTCAAGCGGTGGATTTCAAAGGTCCGACGCACCGGCGGGTTCTGGAGCGCATGGGTATCTGGGATGCGGTGGCCGCGCGGCAGACCGGCGGCACCGATGTGGACATCATCGACTGCCACGGCCGAGTCAAGGCCACCATTCCAGCCGAATTCTCCGGCGGCTGCGTGGAAATCATGCGCGGCGATCTGGCTGAACTGCTGTATGACCTCACCGCCACACGGTGCCGCTATGTGTTCGACGATCAGGTTACGGCATTGGTCGACGAGGGTTCATCGGTCAGCGTCGACTATGCCCGCGGCCCGTCGCAGCGGTTCGATCTGGTGGTTGGGGCCGACGGGATCCATTCGAGCATACGGGAGTTGGCGTTCGGGCCCGACGAGCGCTTCGTGCGCCACCTCGGCTACTACTACGCCGTGACCGGTGGCAAAGCCGTCTCGGCAGCACAGGCAGCGGTCAGCGGGCCCCGTCGTGGCCTGATGTATAACGAGCCAGGTCGCATGTGTTCAGTCGCCGGCCCGGCAGCGCCGCGGTTGTTCGTGTTCGCCTCCGGGGTCGCCGACTACGGTCGCCGCGACAGCACCGAGCAGCGCGCCGTGTTGCGGGCGGCTTTCAGCGGCATGGCCTGCCCGTTTCCTGAAGCGCTTGCTGGACTTGATGATTCGTCGTTGCACCTCGATTCGATCGGCAAGGTCGTAATGTCGGCTTACACCACAGGCAGGGTGGCGCTGCTCGGCGACGCGGCGTACGGCAACACGCTAGGTGGATTCGGGTCGGGACTGGCCGTGGTCGGCGCGTATGTACTGGCTGGCGAATTGGCCGTCGCCGACGGTGATCACCAGCGCGCATTCCGGCGCTATGACGCAATCATGCACGACTACGCCAAGATCGCCCGACAGGGAAACGCCGGTGTATTCCTAGCCCCGCGGTCCCGATGGCGGATCACCGCGCGCGACGCGCTGTTCCGCAACCGCCTCATGCTCGAGGTGATGCTTAACGCCACCAACCGGTACGCCACCACCGATGCCGTACCCGACTATCCCCTCGAGCCATGACCGATAAAATCCCAGCCCGGCTCGGCGCAGTTGAGGAGACGCTATTTATCCCGTTAGCTGCGCGTGCTCGTGAGACCGGAAAAAAACATCCATTGCTACGCGACGCGAAGGCTGTCGAGGTAATGGAGTCGATCGATATCCCGGTCGGCAAATACCACCGTGGCTGGGGCTCGGTAGTGATGGTGCTGCGCACCACCGTGTTCGACGCATGGGTCAAGTCGTTTCTGGACCACTACCCCACGGGCACCGTAATCGAAATCGGCACCGGGTTGAACACCCGGTTCGAACGCGTGGATAACGGCGTGGTGCGCTGGTTTGATCTGGACCTGCCTGACACGATCGAATTACGGAGCCAGTTCTTCGCCAACACCGATCGCCGCCGGATGCTGGCCGCCTCCGTGCTCGACGAGAACTGGATAGACCAGGTCAGCGCATGCCCGGGACCGTATTTCTTCGTCGCCGAAGGTGTGCTGGTCTATCTGCCCGAAGATCACGTCCGACGGACCCTGAGCCGGATTGTCGAGCGCTTTCCCGACTCGAGCATCGCATTCGACACCTACAACCACCGCATGATGCAACGCCAACATCAGCGCGCCGACCAAGGAGACATGAACGCCAAATGGGCCTGGGCGTGCGACGACCCCCGCTCACTGGAATCGCTGGGGCTGCAAGTCATCGAGTCAACCACCGTCACACGACCCCCCGGCAGACTGCGACGCCAACTCCCCATGAGATACCGGATAGGGATGCCATTTGCGCAAGCCCTCATGCGTGCGACAAAGACGACGTTCCAATTGACGCTTTTTAAGACCCCGCCAGCGACCTGACTAGGCCCGACACCCAACGCGCCCGAGAACGAGAAGAACACACGCGCTACCGGACATTCCACCACCCCGCTGTTCACGGACGGCGGTACCTGAGTCGTCGGCGACGAAGGCGCTCTAATCGATTGCGCCAGCAGGCACGACCCACTGGCAGGGTTGGCCGGTTACCGCGGAAATGAGGTCGAAGTCTGCGTCGTAGTGCAGGACTGTGAGTCCGTGTTCTTCGCCGGCGGCGGCGATGAGCAGG
>DATJBA010000220.1:0-6603 GCA_035515675.1 Mycobacterium sp. | reverse complement strand
CGTAGAGCGCTGACGTCCATGACCACCGCCCGATCTTAGAAACGATGTCACGGACACTGCATCCCAATTTGTGCACAGCACTCCAGTAGCGCTGGCCTTAGTCCCCCGCCGGGGGAGTAGCGCTACCGGGTCGACCAGCGGTCAGGCCCTCCGCGCGATCGGCCACACCGAGCCGACTCAACCCGTCAAGGTTTCCATGCTTGTGTCGCTACTCACCTCAAAAGGTGTCGTCGAGCTTGCCCTGCCACCCGACTTGTGAATGAGCGCCGAGGAGGCGACCTCTCGTTGCTTATTCGGGAACGCCAGCGCCCTACTCGGTCTCAGTCGGCTCGTTCTCAGCCAGCTTCTTCGCCTTGTCAACGACGTCGGCCGCAATTTCAAGGCCCTTTTCGGTCGCACCGGTGGCGATATCGCCTGCCGCCTTGAGAATTTTGGCCAAGCCCCCCTTGAGATCGCCACCGAGTATCTGCTCGGCACCCTCCACGATTTCGCCCGACTTCGCTACCGACTCGTCCGCGATATCGCTGGCCTTTTGGTGAATTCCACCCTGTTCGTCGCTCATGGCGACTCCTTCCGTCGTTGGACGCACCATCCCACGCTACGCCCGGGCGCTGACCGGAACATGTTGGCTCGGCTCATGCGGCCTTTGCGGCCTTGCGGGCGATGTAGGTGCGTTAGGACGGTCGAGGGTCGCCGGGGCCGGGGGGAAGGGCAGAGCCGCCGCCAAAGTCACGGCACGTCCTGGCATTTTGTATTGCTACAAAATACTGACTTTCGCGGTCCCCCCAGCGAACGCTTCTTTTGGCCGCCGGCGATAGACCTGCTGTGGTGACCCGTGAGGTCGACAAGATCTTGGGCCACCCAGCCGAATCGTTCCCCGATTGGGTCGCCGAGCATCGCGCCGTGTTCACCAGATAGTCAGATCATCAGAAGGGTAATCCATGACCACATCAGGCGATTTCACGTTCGAATCGGCATACCGCGGCGAGGTGCCTAGCCTCGGCACGCGCGCCAAGCCAACCGTGGAGCATCGGCGAACCGCAGCCCGAACTAGCCGCGCTGATCGGGCAGGGCAAGTTCCACGGCAACGTCCTCGACGTCGGCTGCGGCGAGGCGGCGATCTCGCTTCATCTAGCCGAACTCGGCTTCACCACGGTAGGGCTGCACTTGTCATCAACCACTTCACCGGCTACGACGGCCGGTTCGGCACCATCGTCGACAGCACACTGTTTCACTCCATTCCAGTGCAGGCACGTGATGGTTATCAGCGGTCGATCGCGCGCGCTGCCGCCCCGGGGGCATCGTTTTTGTGCTGGTTTTCGACCGCGGAGCCATGCCCGACGGGCCGGCCAACGCCGTCACAGAAGACGAACTCCGCAACGCAGTGGCGAAGTACTGGGTGATCGACGAGATCAAACCGGCCCGTCTCCACGCCAACCTGCCGGAAGAATTCTCAGCACTGCCGTTCGGGGACGTACTCGACGAACCCAACGGCCGAAAGTCGGTCCCCGGCTGGCTCCTGAGCGCACACCTTCCCTAACGGTCGGCCGCGAAAACATACCGCAGAACCCGCACACATCCGCCAGCGTGGTTATTGCCATCGCCGGTGTTCGCGTTGATTGCCCGTCGCGAATGGTTCGTCAATCCAGCTGCGTCGCACAAACCGAATTGGCAGCGTGACATTTTCGACCGCTAGGGCGCGCCGCGATTCGTAGAGAACTGTCTCGCTTCTAGACAGATTCGGGAGTGATCACTTTCTGTCTCAGCACGGCGCCTGCTGGATACCCAGCCGCTCCGAGGCGCGGGTGATGTGTCCCTCCTCGGCGACGAGGACGAAGTAGCGGAGGCGGCGCAGGTCCAAAGCCATATCGAAGCCATATGCAGATCAGGGTTCTCATATGATGTACAGGACCCCGGACTCCCCGTAGACTCCCGGCATGTCCACCACCGCCCCGGCCAGTCTCGTGCTCGACCTGCTGGAGTGGCTCGCCGCCGGGCCAAAGCCCTATGACGAGGTGATGGAGGCCTGGCGCACCAGCTGTCCCAGGCTCACCGTGTGGGAGGACGCAGTGGACGCGGGCTACGTGACGCGCCGCTACGGCGGCGGGGCAGGGGTCACCGTGGCGCTGACGGCGGAGGGTCGGCGGTTTCTGAGCCGATCGCGCGGAAGACCCTCAGGACACCTCTCCCAAGGGAGAGGGCTGCTGGGAGAACGGCTCGGCTGAGGGATTGCTTCATCTCTCCCCGTTCAGTGGCTCTTTCCCGCAAGGGGAGAGGTGAGGTGAGGGGCTTGGACCGCCCATGAAGATCGCCATCCTGGACGACTGGTTCGACACCGTCAGGGGGCTGGCCTGCTTCGGCAAGCTGGCCGGCCACGACGTCACTGTGTTCCATGACCACACCGACGACGAGGACGAGCTCGCCAGCCGCCTTGCGGACGCCGAGGCGCTGGTGCTGATCCGCGAGCGCACCGCCATGGGTGGTTCGCTGCTGGCGCGACTGCCCAAGCTGAAGCTGATCAGCCAGCGCAGCGTCTATCCGCATATCGACATCCAGGCCTGCAACCGGCAGGGCGTGATCGTCTCCTCGAGCCAGCACGAAGGGACGCCCTCCTACGCCGCCGCCGAGCTGACCTTCGGCCTGATCCTCGCCGCCCAGCGCCAGATCCCGCAGCAGGTGGCGTCGCTCAAGGCCGGCCGCTGGCAGATGGGCGTCGGCCGCACCCTGCGCGGGCGCACGCTGGGGATCTTCGGCTACGGCCGCATCGGGACGGCGGTCGGCGGCTACGCTCGGGCGTTCGGCATGCCGGTGAAGGTCTGGGCGCGCGAGGCCTCGCGAGCGAGGGCGGCCGCCGACGGCTACGAACTCGCGGCCAGCAAGGCCGAGCTCTTCGCCACGAGCGATGTGCTCACCCTCCATATGCGGCTGGTTCCGGCGACCCGGAGGATCGTGACCACGGCGGACCTCGCCCTGATGCAACCGGACGCGCTGATCGTAAACACCTCCCGCGCTGGCCTCATCGAGCCGGGCGCGCTGGTCGCAGCGCTGAAAGCCGGCCGGCCCGGCGCCGCAGCCGTCGACGTGTTCGAGACCGAGCCGCTGCGCGATGTGGCCGACCCGCTGCTCGCCCTGCCGAACGTGATCGCGACGCCTCACATCGGCTACGTGACCGTGGAGGAGTGGGAGCTGCAGTTCGCCGACATCTTCGACCAGATCCTCGCCTACGCCGCCGGCGCCGCGATCAACGTAGTCAATCCGCACGCGCTGGCGCGATAGCGGGCCGGAGAAGAACAGCCTTGCCCCCGGACCGGCCTTGCTCGAAAAGGCGCGGGGCGGGAGGAAGAGACATGGGAAGCGCCAAAATCGGGCGCACGCCGGCGGAGGCTGCGCCGTGGTGGCCGACGCCGCCGCGGCCGCCGAGAGGCGGGCCGAACATCCTGCTGGTGCTGTTCGACGACGTCGGCTTCTCGGACTTCGGCTGCAACGGCTCGCCGATCGAGACGCCGACGATCGACGCCCTGGCGGCCGGCGGACTGCGTTTCACCGGCTTCCACACCACCGCCATGTGCTCCACCACGCGCGCGGCGCTCACCATGCAGCGGAGGGTGGCGCGAGTTCGGTGTAGGTGAACTCGAGCAGGCCGGCTTTGGCCATCGGCAGGGTTTGTGTCACAGCGTGGGCGGTGTCGAGGTCGGGGGCATTGATGACGAGGTAGGCGCCGGTTTGGTCAGCGGGCAGGTAGAACTGCTCGGCGCTGCCGTCGTCCATTAGTTCTTCGACGCGGGCTGCTTCGGCGGCAAGATGGGGCGTCGGATCGACGCCAGGGAGCAGGGTGGCTTGTACCAGAATCCTCATCGGTGTGTCGTCCCTTTCGGTGTCGTCGTCGCTGGGTTTCCGTATCGATGCCAGTTCGCTAGTACGCGCTGTCGAGTCTCTGCGGGCCAGCCGTTTTCGAAGCTGCCTTTGATGGGTCGACGGCCAGCGGGGTGGAGGTCGGCGAGCAAGCAGTTGTAGATGAGCGGGTCTGCTGGGCGGCGGGAGTGACCACAACGTGGGTCTCGACTCCCGCCGAGCGGGCCAGTTCAAGCAGCCGTACCCCCAACATGGTGCCGGTGGCGCCGCTGATGCCCACGACCAATGGCGGCGATGGGCCGGTCATGGTCGGGGGTCCTCGTCATCTCCGGCGCGCCGCCGAGCGACAAGTGCCATGTCGCGCCCGAGGCCGGCGGTCATGGCCAGCAGCCCCCAATACAGCGCAGCCGCTTCCGTCGTCGCCGCATTCGGTAAGCCTCCGGCCGGCACGGCGTCGAAGCCCATCTCGCGGGCCAGGTCGACCACGCGTGACCGCACCTCGTCGTCGTCGGTGACCACCGGTAGAACCGGCGCATCGCCGCCCGGCAGCGCGGGGTCGACCATGTGCTCGACGCCCAGCACGTTGAACGTCTTCACCACATGCACACCGTCACCCGCCAGTTGCTGCACATACTCCGCGCCGCTGAGATGCCCGTCAGGCACTTGGGCTTCGAACGGATTCGTGGCGTCGATGAGCACGTCGCCGGCCTGTAGGCCGAGTGTCGGCACAACCTCGCCCACCGCAGCGAACGGGACGGTCAGAATCGTCAGGTCCCATCCGTTCGCTGATCCGTCGACGGGAACGGTGGTGGCGCCGGCCGGGACCGTCGTGTTCTGCTGCCGTACCGCGTAGCGGACCTGGTGGCCGTGGCGTAGCAGATTCGTGCCCAGCGCAGCGCCGACGGGGCCGGCGCCGACGATGGTGACGGTCAGCGGTGCAGCGGAGCGCGAGGCGCCGTCGGGCGGTGTGCTCATCGTCCCAGCACCTCGATCACCAGCCGCGCCGCGGCCGCGCCGGAATACTGCTGCTGGCCGGGGATCAGATCGCCGTCGCGTATCGCGTGCGGCCGAAACCGGCCCTGCACAATGAAATTCGTCCCGTCCATCGTGGCGGCCTGTTGTTCGATGCGAAACGGCTGAATCCGCTGACCCACGAACGCGTCGGCGCAGTCCTCCTCGCTGTCGGCGAAGCCGGTCCAGGTCCGCCTTGCGACGACCAATTCGCCGTTGGGCATCACGGCGTCGAGCAACACACACGTCGCGTGACACACCACCGCGGCCACCTTCCTACCGGCAAGGAATTGGGCGACCAGATCCTTGACCCGCTGGTCGTGACGGAAGGTGTACATCGGTGCCTGGCCACCAACGAGGAACACGGCGTCGAAGTCGCTGATATTCACGTCGGCCAGCGCCGGTGTGTCGTCCACCAGCGCCTTGTGCTGCAGGCTGGCGATGAACCCCCGGCTGATCAGGTCCTCGCTCGAGTACTTCGACTCGCTGGGATCCGACCAGCTGTCGGCGCGCACGGCTCCGCCGTCGGGACTGGCGATGGTGACCTCGTAGCCGGCCTCGACGAACTCCCAGTAAGGATGCGTGAGCTCCGACCACCAGAATCCGATCGGCACTGTCAGGTTGGTGAGCCGGGAAGGTGAGGTGGGGCAGGATCGACGATCGTTTCCGCTGCGGGCTCGTCGTCTAAAGGGTTGCGGTTTCCGCCCGAGATCATCAGTCATTGCGTCTGGCTGTACCACCGGTTCCCATTGAGCTTCCGTGACGTGCAGGAGCTGATGCTCGAACGTGTGTCGAGGTGTCCTATGAGACGATCCGGGCTTGGTGCGGCCGGTTCGGGCAGGAGTACGCGAACCAGCTGCGCCGTCGTGGTCCGCGGCTGGGCGACAAATGGCACCTCGATGAGGTGTTCGTCTAGATCAACGGCGTACAGCGGTATCTGTGGCGCGCGGTCGACCAGCACGGCAACGTGCTCGACATTGTGGTCCAGTCGCGCCGAATCGCGGTGGCCGCAAAGAAGTTCTTCCGCCGACTGCTCACGGGCCTGCGGTAGGTTTCCAGGGTGATCGTCACCGACAAGCTGGCCAGCTACCAGGTGGCGCACCGCGAGCTCATGCCGTCGGTGACCCATCGCCGGTCGAAGTACCTGAACCGCGCCGAGAACGCTCACCAGCCGACCGGGCACCGCGAGCGGGCGCTGAAACGCTTCACGTCGATCCGGCACGCGCAACGGTTCCTGTCCGCGTTCAGCGGCATCTCGCCGCACTTTCGGCCCCGTCGGCACCTGCTGTCGGCGGCCGACTACCGACAGGTGATGGCCGACCGCTTCGCGGTCTGGAACGAGATCACCGGGGCGACGACCACGGCCGCTGCCTGAATCGGCGACTGGGACAGGACGTTTCGTCCAAGCCCACGGCTCATCACCCCGAATCATCACATCGGCCAATTAGGTTGGCTCAAGTTGACAGTGCCGTCACCACACCCCCTACGACGAACACACCGCCTGGGCCCACCGGATGGTCGCCGCTTGACACTTACGAACCTGGGATGTCTAACCCGCGCTCGAACTCTGTTTGGTCAATACCGAGCGCCGCAGCTGGCCGCCGGTCCAACCGCCCATTCCAGCTTCATTCACTCTGTCTGTCCCAACGAGCGGCTTCCCATCGCCGCCTGCCTCTCTGGCCATGGAAGCCCGACGGGTCGCAGAAATGATCGAAAAGCTGCCAGCCGTCTGCTACGTCA
>DATJBA010000219.1:0-2706 GCA_035515675.1 Mycobacterium sp. | reverse complement strand
AGCAGGGGGACGTCAACCACGAAGCGGGGCATTCGCAAAGTCTCGCAAACCTGCGCAGGGGTCGATCGTCAGGCTTAAGCCAGGCTTAAGCCCGGGCGTGCGTGCGTGTGCCGAATCTGAGGGGCCGCCAGCAGTTGGCGTGAAGATGGTCGATAGATGTCTATAGTGATCTATAGTTATGGTTGTGAACCTTGCGGAGTGGGCGAAGTCGCAGGGCGTTGCGCGGGTAACCGCTTACCGCTGGTTTCGTGAGGGGAAGCTGCCGGTCCCGGCGCGTAAGGTCGGTGGACTGATTCTGGTCGACACGCCGACGAGTGTCGCGGAGTCGGCCGGGACGACGGTCGTTTATGCGCGGGTGTCTTCTGCTGATCAGAAGGCAGACCTGGACAGGCAGGTAGCACGAGTTACACAGTGGGCAACCGACAGCGGTATGCGGGTCGATCGGATCGTGACCGAAGTTGGCTCTGCGCTCAACGGGAAAAGGAAGAAATTCCTTGCCTTGCTTCGCGATCGGTCGGTGACGGCCATCGTTGTTGAGCATCGGGACCGTTTCGCCAGGTTCGCTGTCGAATACATCGAGGCGTCGTTGTCGGCCCAGGGCCGCAGACTGATTGTCGTGGACGCTGCGGAAGTCGATGACGATCTGGTGGGTGACATGACCGAGATCCTGACCTCGTTCTGCGCACGGCTCTACGGAAAACGCGCTGCGGCTAACAAGGCGCGTCGGATGATTGAAGCGGGCGGTGTGGCGTGATCGTGGGGATGCGCACGTGCAAGCAGGCCGCCAAGGTGGCCGAACTGATCGGCGGTGTGCAGCTTGGCGGCAAGCCGCGCAAGGACACGACAGTGCCGCCATCGCGGTATGTCGAGGTAGGCGCCGATTTCGAGGCGCACCGCTTGGCGGTGGAGTCGGTGTCGGTGCTGTTCGAGCTGTATGACGGCACCGCCGCCAGCTACGCGGCGACCGGCTCGCCGGGCCAGAAGCTGCCGACCGGATGGTTGTTGACCGCGGCGAAGTTCGAGGTCGAATGGCCCGCCGAGGAGGATCGGCGTGCCGCCGTGCGGTCGCATTTCGGCGCCCGACGCAAAGCGTTCAATTGGGGCCTGGCCCAGGTGAAGGCGGACCTCGACGCGCGCAGAGCCGATCCGTCCCACGAGTCGGTGGACTGGGATCTGGGTCCGCTGCGCAAGGCGTGGAACCAGGCCAAAAATAACGTGGCACCGTGGTGGGCGAACAACTCCAAGGAGTGCTACTCGTCGGGTTTGGCCGACCTGGCACAAGGACTGGCCAATTGGAAGGCCAGCAAGAACGGCACCCGCAAAGGTCGCCGCGTGAAGTTTCCGCGGTTCAAGTCGGCCCGCCGCGATGCCGGTCGGGTGCGGTTCACCACTGGAACCATGCGTGTGGAAGACGATCGGCGCACTATCACTGTGCCGGTGATCGGGTCGCTGCGGTCCAAGGAAAACACCCGCCGCGTGCAGCGCCACCTCGCGGCCGGCCGTGCGCAGATCGTGAACATGACACTGTCGCAGCAGTGGGGCCGGTTGTTCGTCTCGGTCAACTACGCGCTAGGCACCCCACACACCGCACGTGTGGTGACCGCTTCGACGGTACGGGCCGGAATGGATCTGGGTGTGCGCACGCTGGCTACGGTCGCCACCATCGACACCGCCACCGGTGAGCAGACCATCATCGAATACCCGAATCCGGCTCCGCTCAAGGCGACGCTGACGGCGCGCCGGCGGGCAGGTCGACAACTTTCCCGGCGCATCCCCGGATCGCGCGGCCACCGGGCAGCGAAAGCCAAGCTGACCTGGCTGGACCGCAGATGCGTGCACCTGCGCCGGGAAGCCGCCCACCAGCTCACCACCGAACTGGCGGGCAACTACGGCCACCTCGTGATCGAAGACCTCGACGTGGCCGCCATGAAACGCAGCATGGGCCGCCGGGCGTTCCGGCGAGCCGTGTCCGACGCCGGAATCGGTGCTGTCAAGCCGCAATTGGCCTACAAAACAGCCCGTTACGACACGATGCTGACGGTGGCGGATCGCTGGTTCCCATCCAGCCAGATCCACCACGGCTGCACCCACGAAGACGGCACACCCTGCCGGCTGATCGGCAAAGGACGCATCGACAAACAACTGGTGTGCCCGATCACCGGTCAAGTCGTCGACCGCGATCGCAACGCTGCGCTCAACCTCCGCGACTGGCCGGATCACGCCAGTTGTGGCCCAGTCAGGGCCACGGCCCCATCGGTACCCGGGCCAACCGAGCAGGTTGGTACAGGCCATGGCGCCGACGCCGGACCATCCGGCACCGGCGGAGCTTCTGTAAGACCTCACCTGCGTGAGGCCGGGAGCGGAGAGGCCAGAACCGGATCAACACAACCCGTTGTGAAGGAACCTCGCAAGAGGAGCGCCTGACAATGATCACTAAAGATCACTCAGACGCAACGGAACCGTCGGTCGGGATCAATCGGAAGGGGCGATCTCGCCGGGTTCGAGGGTCATGACCTACACGATCCGACCAGCTCGAGCTGTCTTCGTGCGGCGGCCACGGCGCCGATGGAGGCAGCGAAGGTGTGTGGTGGCACCGGTTCGGCGCTGCTGGTCCCGGCGAGCCCGGCGCGCAGCGCCTCAGGCGAGCTGGGGTAGGGCCGTTGCGTCTGAGTGATCTTTAGTGATCATTGTCAGGCGCTCCTCTTG
>DATJBA010000218.1:0-20192 GCA_035515675.1 Mycobacterium sp. | reverse complement strand
GGGCGAAAGAGCTGCTGCGCGCCAGCGAGCAGCGCAGCGCCCAACTGGCCGCGCAAATCAGCGCCGCCGGGACGGGCTATATGAGACGATCCGGGCCTGGTGCGACCGGTTCGGGCAGGAGTACGCGAACCAGCTGCGCCGTCGTGGTCGGCGGCTGGGCGACAAATGGCACCTCGATGAGGTGTTCGTCCAGATCAACGGCGCACAGCGCTACCTGTGGCGCGCGGTCGACCAGCACGGCAACGTGCTCGACATTCTGGTCCAGTCGCGCCGAAACGCGGTGGCCGCAAAGAAGTTCTTCCGCCGACTGCTCAAGGGCCTGCGGTAGGTGCCCAGGGTGATCGTCACCGACAAGCTCGCCAGCTACCAGGTGGCGCACCGCGAGCTGATGCCGTCGGTGACCCATCGCCGGTCGAAGTACCTGGACCGCGCCGAGAACGCTCACCAGCCGACCGGGCAACGCGAGCGGGCGCTGAAACGCTTCACGTCGATCCGGCACGCGCAACGGTTCCTGTCCGCGTTCAGCGGCATCTCGCCGCACTTTCGGCCCCGTCGGCACCTGCTGTCGGCGGGCCGACTACCGACAGGTGATGGCCGACCGCTTCGCGGTCTGGAACGAGATCACCGGGGCGACGACCACGGCCGCCGCCTGAATCGGGGGCTGGACAGGACGTTTCGTCCAAGCCCACGGGTCATCACCCCGAATCATCACATCGGCCAATTGGGTTGGCTCAAGTTGACAGTGCCCTCTGGACACGTATCGGGGCGTCGACACCGACGGCGCCGCCCAGCGCTGACCCTTCGCTTCTCCTAAGTCAAGTGGTTCGGGCAGTACACACTTATGCTCACGCCGACAAAGGGCCGCGTCCTGTCAAGTGGTGTAAGAGTCGAGTCGATCGCTTGACCTTTGGCTGCAGTGTAGGCGGGGAGCGGCCGGTCCGTCAGGCGAAGACCGCTCGCAACGCGTCACTGACCTCGCCAAGGTGACGAATGCCGTCGTCGATGGTCGGCTGGACATTGGACAGGTAGATGAAGATCAGGTCCAGGGGCGGATCGGCCCATGTCGTGCAGGAGGCATTGCCGGCGTGGCCGAACGTCGCGCTGCTACCGCTGCTGCCACCGATGACCCGACGCAGGTCTCGTGGATCGCGGCCGGGTCCGCCGATCTGGAAGCCCTGCGCCCAGCCCACGGGCCGCTTGATGAAGGCGTCGATCTCGCCGTCACAGGATGGACGTCGGGCCTCACTGACCGTGGGCTCGTTGAGCACCCGCACCCCGTCCAGCTCGCCGCCACGAAGCAGCATCTGATAAAAGCGCGCCAGCTGGCGGGCGGTCGTTGAGATGGTGGCCGCGGGGATGACGGCCCGACGTACCCGGCGGCTGTTGGACACCACTTGGTTGGCGAGCTGGCTGGGGTGTGCGGCTCGCACCGGGACATGTCGCGGCCAGTGCTTGTCAGCGAGCCCCAGATGGATGTCGTCCAGGCCCAGTGGGGCCAGCAGCTCGCTGGTAAGGAAGTCCCGCACCGGCACGCCGGCGACTCGCTGCACCAGTTCGCCGAGAATGTATCCGTAGGTGATGGGGTGGTAGGCGGGCACCGCTCCGGGCGGCCAACGCGGGCGTGTTCGCTCGGCGTCGCGGACCGAGCGGTCCCAGTCGGTCATGTGCAGCGCGGTGGCGAGCCAGCTTCCGGCCACCGGAACACCGGCGCGATGCTGCAGGACATGCCGCACGGTGATGGCCTGCTTGCCACGCTGCCCATACTCGGGCCAGTGCGCGGCCACCGGATCGTCGAGCCAGAGCATGTCGCGCTCTGCTAGCAGATGTGTCAAGAGCGCCACGAAAGGCTTGCTGGCCGAATAGATCAGAAACAGGGCATCGGGTGCACAGGCGATGGCGCGGTCCAACCCGATCTCGCCGAGGCTCACAACGCACAACTGCGCGGCGCCGCCTCTGCGCTCTACCAGCTCTATTACCCGATCGAAATCCCCAGTCATCGCCGAGCCTGTCCACGTAAGGGGCCGCGATCATTGGCGTGATGAAAGAGATCGTCGATCGCGTGACCCTTCGGCGTGCAGTTTAGGCGGTGAGGGCCGGTGTGTGACGGGCTTGTTGTTGGAGAGGTTTTCGTGGCTGGTCAGCACGGTGCGGGATCGGGTGAGGACGTCGAGGCCAAGGCAGCGGCGCGCTTCGATCCGTTCGTCGTGTTGTTCAGCCAACACTGCGCCGACGAGGCGGATGATGGCGGTGCGGTGGCGGAAGATGCCCACGACGTCGGTGCGACGCCGGATCTAAGCCGATACGGCGTCGCACGAGCATGCAGGGTCAGCGCTGGCCGTGCCGGTCTCGGATGCCCGCGAACTTGACGTATGCCGTCACGACAGATCCGCATACTGCGGACAGTACGCACGTTCGCTAACGCCGACAAAGTACCCGGCATGGTAGGCGTCCAGGCTGCTGCTGTTAAGCACGTCGGTCGCGATCTCGTCCTGCGTTTTGCCGAGAGCAAGTTAAGTTGACGGCAAACCAAATGACCGGCAATTATTGCGGATTGGGGTGACTCGTAGGTGATACCTTTGGCCCTCAGCGCTGCCAGGAATGCGTCATCGGTAGCGTCGGCGTGAGCGGTCGAGGCTGCCCCCAGGGGGCCGAGCAGCACCACCACCACCACCACAAGGCGGACAGTAATAGCAGCGGGCCGGACTTATGCATACGGGTGCTCGTCGTTTCTGATGCTCCCATGAAACAGCAGTGCCGTTGCTGCTGACGGCGGCTTGAGCCGCGAATGCCGCGCGTTACCGCGGTCTCGGATGCCTGCGAACTTGACGCATGCCGTCACGACATATCCGCATACTGCGGACAGTACGCACGTTCGGAAACGGCGACAAAGTACCCGGCACTGTCGCCGTCGAGGCTACTGCTGTTCATCACATCGGTCGCGATCTCGTCCTGCGGTTTGCCGCCAGCAAGTTCATGGCAGACCAAATGACCGGCAATTATTGCGGATTGGGTTGACTCGTGGGTGATGCCGTGGGCCTTCAGCGCTGCTATGAAAGCGTCGTCGGTAGCGTCAGCATGAGCTGGCGGTGCTGCGCCCAGCGCGCCAAGCAGCCCGACCAACGGTACAAGGCCGACAGCCAACAGTGATAGCAGCCGGCTGGGATTGCGGATACGAGTACTCGTCATTTCTGATACTCCCGTGGAGAAGAAGTGCCGTGTTTGATGACAGTAGAGTCGGCTGCGAAGGTAACCAAAAGGTTACGAATTAGCACGATTTGATGGCCGCCGATATTGCGAACATCGCAACTCGAAGCCCGATCCCGCCGCCACCACCACCCTTGACCCGCCCGCGCGCGTCGATCCGCGAGTGCGATCGGTAACTTGACGGCATGCCGTACGCGCGATGGTTTTCGCTCGCTGTTCTGGCGGTATGCGTAGTCGGCTGTGGCGTGCGGCATGTATCGGCGGCCAGCGCTCGAGATCTATCCGGCACGTTCCGTTCCGGCGGCATGGACCGGACTTACCGGTTGCATGTGCCGCCCGGCGATCCCGTCGGCTTGGTGCTCAGTTTGCACGGTGGCGGGGGTACGGGGATCGGGCAGCAGAATCTGACCGACTTCGACGCTGTTGCCGACGCCCACGACCTGTTGGTGGTCTATCCCGACGGTTACGACAAGAGCTGGGCCGACGGGCGAGGGGTGTCGCCGGCGGATCGCCGCCATGTCGACGATGTCAGGTTCCTGGTTACGCTGACGGGCAAGCTGCAAAACGACTACAACATCGCTCCCGGGCACGTCTTTGCCACCGGCATGTCCAACGGCGGCTTCATGTCCAATAGGCTGGCCTGCGACCGCGCCGATGCCTTCGCCGCGATCGCTCCGGTGGCGGGCACGCTGGGCGTGGGCGTGGCCTGCAATCCGTCGCGGCCGGTTTCGGTCTGGGAAGCGCATGGAACCGCCGATCCGCTGGTGCCGTTCAAGGGTGGGGTGGTGCGCGGCCGTGGCGGGGTCAGCCACTCCATCTCGGTTAACAGCATGATGGACAAGTGGCGTTCGGCCGATGGGTGCCGAGGCGATCCGTCGGCGCAGGTGCTGTCCAACGTGGGGGACGGCACCGTCGTTCACCGCTTTGATTCCACGGCATGTGCCGCCTCCACCGAAGTGGTCTTCTACAAAATCGACAACGGCGGGCACACCTGGCCGGGCGGTAAGCAATATCTGCCCAAGGCCGTCATCGGGCCCACCACTCGCGCGCTCCACGCCTCAGAAGCCATTGCACAATTTTTCCTGGCGCACGCCCGGGATTAGGCTGGTTCAGCGCTGGCAGCTCGGGCACCAGTAAGCCACCCGCTCGCCGGTGTCGTCGTAGGTGATGGTGGTGCCGCAGCGACGGCAACTCTGCCCGGCTCGCCCGTAGACCCACAGCTGCCGGCCTGCCCGGGTGTCGCCGGTGGTGCAGCGGTTCCAGCGCAAGCGATTGGCCCACAGCATGTCCCGGGCCCGGGAGACCAGCCGACGCGGGTCGGTGACCGCGCTTACCGGCGCGGTAGGCAGATGTCCGCTGACGAAGCACAGTTCGTTGCAGTAGACATTGCCGACCCCGGCCAGCACCCGCTGGTCCAGCAGCGCCTCGGCGATCGGTCGGTCCGGGTGTGCCGTCAGGTTGGCGGCGGCAAGTGCAGCGTCCCAGTCCTCACCCAGCAGATCGGGTCCCAGGTGTGCGACCACGTCGCCGTCACAGTCGCGCTCAACGATCTCCAGCACGCCGAGGTCGACGCCGATGGCCCGGACGGCACCGGCTTCGAGGATGATTCGTGCCCGGTGGTCCGGCCGCACCGGGCGGTTACCGACCCGCCAGCTGCCGTCCATCTTCAGATGCGAGTGGATGCTGGCCCGCCCGACTCGGATGAACAAGTGCTTGCCTCGGCTGAGCACCTCGTCCACCACTTGCCCGGTGAGGTCGATGGTGGCAAACCGCGGTACCCGGATGTCGCAGCGTGTCAGTGTCCGCCCGGCCAGGTGCTGTCGCAGCGTAGCCGCCGTATGCCAGACGGTGTCACCCTCGGGCATAGGTCACCGGAGCCGCAATCCGCGTGGTGTGCGGACGAAGCCGGCTTGTGAGAGCCCGGTCAGCGCTGTCGACTCCCGCCCGTCGGCGCGCGGCCGCAATGCCGGCACCCCGTCGATGCGTTCGACCAGGATCGACGCGACGCGCCGGGCGCCGACCAAGTCGGCCAGTGCCATGGCCGCCGCGTGGTGGACGGGCGGATCGTCGGTGAATGTCAGCAATGACCGTCCGCCGCGCTCGAGGAACCAGGCCAGTTCGCCGTCCACCAGCACGACGAGTGCCCCGGCCTTGCGGCCCGGCCGTGCCCCGGGACCGGGGCCGTCCCCACTGGAGGCGGGCCAGGGCAGTGCGGCACCGTAGGGGTTGGCCGGGTCGGCGGCGGCCAGCACGACCGCTCGGTATTCGGGCTGTTCCGGGTCTTTGAAAGAGCCTGGGTCGTCGGTGTAGCTGCGCAGCCGGTCGACGGTTGACGCGACGGCGAACTGGGCGCCGCCGAGCGACTCAACGAAATAGCCACGCTGGCACCTGCCGGCGTCCTCGAAGGTGCTCAGCACTTTGTAGAGGGTCGCGAACCCGCCGGGGATACCTTCGGCCGCCACCGCGCCTCTGGTTAGCACACCGTGGCGGTTCAACAGCAGCTCGGCTTGGTAGTGGGCGCGCAACGTGGAATCCGGCTCCGGTGCCGGCAGCGCTGACCATCGGCCGGCCACGGTCGGGTCGGCGGTGCGGGACTGGGCGTGCGCGACGCTGTATCGGCTCAGGCGCGGGGGGCGATGTGCCCGGTGCGCCGGTGTGGAACGTCTGCGGGCTCCCGCGCCGCCACCGAGCATGGCGCGTATTGGTGCGAACGTGTCGCCGGTGACCCAGCTGGCCCAGATCAGTTCCCACAGCGCGGCTTTGAGCTCCGTGTCGGGGAGCCCACTCTGTGCGAGCTGGCGGAAGAAGTACGCGCCACTTCCGGCCAGCGTGTCCAGGATCGCGCGGTGGGCGTCGGTGAAGTCGATGTTGGCGGGCGCGGTCAGCGTCAACGGCGCGGAATCGCTGGCGTGTAGCGCGATCCAGCCGTCGCTACCCGAGATCGACCCGGAGCCCGACCAAGTGACCTCCCCGGTCGCGAGCAGTTCGTCGAGCATCGCCGGGGAGTAGTCGCGGATCCGCGGAGCCAGCACCAGCGGTTCGATCGCCGAGGCCGGCATCCGAACACCGGCCAGCTGATCGATCACGCACATCAGTCCGTCCAAGCCGGCATAACCCGAAGAATCCGGGGGGCCCAAGTGATGCCAGGCCGGCAGGAACCGCCCATACGCGGCGGTGCTCACCGGCTCTACCTGGGCGCGCAGCGCTGCGAGCGAACGCCGCCGCAGAATGCGCAACACTTCGGCGTCGCACCACTGCTCGCCTGCGGCGCCCCCGGATACCCCAGATGCTTCAGCGGCGGCGACGAAGTCGCCGCGCACCAGCCGGCCGTCGCCGGCCAGCCGGCCCAGCACGTCAGCCGTCACCCGCAGTCCCAGACCGAACCGGGCGGCGGCCTGCGCTGTGGTGAACGGGGTGTGGGTGCGCGCGTAGCGGCCCAGCAGCTCGCCCAGCGGATCGGCCACCTCCTCGGTGAAGGCGGCCGGGACGCCCACCGGCACCGCCGCCCCGACCCCGTCGCGTAGCCGGCCGATGTCCTCGATGGCCACCCACCAGCTGCGGCCGGCGAACGACACCGTCAGCGCGCGCCTGGCGGCGCGCAAACCCTCCAGCCAGCCTCTAATGTCGGTGCCATCGGCGATGCTGGCCCGGTCGGCGACTTCGTCTTCGGTCAGCGGGCCCAGCAGTCGCAGCAGATCCGCGACCGCTTCGGCGTCGCGGGCGGCCCGGTCAGCGGATAGGTGCTGCAGCTGTCGACCGGTCGCGACGACGACCTCCGGATCGAGCAGCTCGCGCAGCTCTACCCGGCCGAGTAGCTCGGCCAGCAGCGTGCTGTCCAGCGAGAGCGCCGCGGCTCGGCGCTCGGCCAGCGGGGTATCGCCCTCGTACATGAACGCGCCGACGTAACCGAACAATAGTGACGCCGCGAACGGTGAGGGTTTTGTGGTCTCGGCCTCGGCCATCCGCACTCGGCGCCCGGCGATGCCGGCCATCAGGTCGACCAAGGCCGGGACGTCGTAGACGTCCTGCAGGCATTCGCGGATGGTCTCCAGCACCACCGGGAAGTCGGGATATCTGCGGGCGACTTCCAGCAGCCGGGCCGCGCGCTGGCGCTGCTGCCACAGCGGTGAGCGGCGCCCGGGGTGCCGGCGGGGCAGCAGCAGAGCGCGGGCCGCGCACTCCCGGAACCGCGACGCGAACAGCGCTGAACCGCCCACTTCGGCAGTGACGATCGGGTCGATCTCGTCGGCGTCGAAGACGAACAATTCCGCACCCGGCGGGGCGTCTTCCAATGTGTCGGGCAATCGCACCACGATGCCGTCGTCGGAGGCGGTCGGCTTTTCGTCGATGCCGTAGCGTTCGCGCAGCCGCCGGCCCACTGCCAGTGCGAGCGGTCCGTGCACCCGCAACCCGTACGGCGAGTGCAGGATCACCCGCCAATCGCCCAGTTCGTCGCGGAACCGCTCGACCAGCAGGGTGGTGTCTGTGGGTATCACCCCGGCGGTGGTCCGCTGCTCGTCTAGCAGCCCCCACAGGTTGCCGGTCGCGTTGGCGTCGAAACCCAAACCCGCACAACGTTTGTCGAATGCGTCGCGGTTCAGGCCGGCCAGCTCGGCGGTGAACGCGCCAAGTGCGGCGCCGAGTTCGGCCGGGCGGCCGGCGTCGTCGCCGCGCCAAAACGGCAACCGGGCCGGCTGGCCCGGCGCGGGAATCACTAGCACCCGGTCGTGGGTGATCTCGGTGATCCGCCAGCTGGTGGCCCCCAGCGAGATGACATCACCGGGACGCGACTCGTAGACCATTTCTTCGTCGAGTTCGCCTACTCGCGACGGCTTTTCGGAACCGGTGGCGAGGTAGACGGTGAACAGCCCGCGATCGGGGATGGCGCCGCCGGAAGTGACAGCCAGCCGCTGCGCGCCGGGCCGCGCGGTCAGCGTGCCGGAGTCGCGGTCGTAGACCAATCGCGGACGTAGCTCGGCGAACTCGGTGGACGGATACTTCCCGGACAGCAGGTCCAGGGTGGCCTCGTAGACGCTGCGTGGCAGCGTCGCGAACGGGGCGCTGCGACGCACCATGTCGAACCACCGGTCGGCGTCCAGCGGCTCCAGCGCAGCCGCTGCCACGGTCTGTTGCGCCAGGATGTCGAGCGGGTTGGTGGGCACCCGCATCGTCTCGATCTGCCCGGCGAGCATGCGCTGCACGCTCACCGCACAGCCGATCAGGTCGGTGCGATGCTTGGGGAACAGCACCCCCCGCGATATCTCGCCGACCTGATGTCCGGCCCGCCCGATGCGTTGCAGGCCGCTGGCCACCGACGGTGGTGCCTCCACCTGGATCACCAGGTCGACCGCACCCATGTCGATGCCCAGTTCCAGGCTCGACGTGGCCACCACCGCCTTGAGCAGTCCGCGTTTGAGGTCCTCTTCGACCAGGGCGCGCTGCTCCTTGCTGACCGAACCATGATGGGCGCGCGCGAGCACTGCGTCGGCACCTAAGGTCTGGCCGCTGCCCATGATGTGCGCCGGCGCCCCACCCGGTACCTGGGGGTTGGGTTCCGGGGCAAGTGGGATTCCACAGCGTTCGGCGTGAATTTCGTTGAGCCGCGCGGTAAGTCGTTCGGCCAGTCGCCGCGAATTAGCGAAGACGATGGTCGAGCGATGCGATTCGATCAGGTCGACCAGACGCGCCTCGACATCGGGCCAGATGGTGTTGTTCGCCAAGTTGGCCATGTCGGGCACCGGTACCTGCACCGTGAGCTCGACGGTCTTGGCCGCTCGCGGGGCGACGATGGTCGTCGGAGATTGTCCGGACAGAAACCGCGCAAGCTCCTCGGGGGGACGCACGGTCGCCGACAACCCGATGCGCTGGGCAGGCCGCCCCTCACGCAGGTCATCCAGGCGCTCCAGCGACAGGGCCAGGTGTGCGCCGCGCTTGCCGGCGGCGATGGCGTGAATCTCGTCGACGATGACCGTCTGCACGCTGGCCAGGGTCTCGCGTGCCGCCGAAGTCAGCATCAGGAACAGGGACTCCGGGGTGGTGATCAGCACGTCGGGGGGCCGGGCGATCAGTTGGCGGCGGCGCGCGGGCGGGGTGTCACCGGAGCGGACCCCGACGCTGATGTCGGGGGCGGGCAGGCCACGGCGCTGCGCGATGCGGGTGAGGCCCGCCAGCGGGGTGCGCAGGTTGCGCTCGACGTCGACCGCCAGCGCCTTGAGCGGTGATACGTACAGCACGTGCGTGCCTGCTGGCCGGTCGGCCGCACCCGCCAAATTATCGATGGCCCACAGGAACGCCGCCAGCGTCTTTCCGGATCCAGTCGGCGCGATCACGAGGGTGTTGTTGCCGTCGGCGATGGCGTGCCAGGCGCGGGCCTGGGCCGTAGTGGGCGCGGTGAAAGTGCTGGTGAACCATTCCCGGGTGACCGCGCTGAACCGGCCCAGGGCGTCAGGAGGCCCGGGGTCGGGGGGCCCGGAGTCAGGGGGCCGGGGTTCAGGGCGGGTGCTCACCTAACCATGGTGCCAACCGGCACCGACAGGAACTGCCGGGTTTGTCACAGTTTCGCGGTGGTGGCCATAACCTCGGCCAGTTCGGCGGGAATCTCGGGCACCCGCGAAATGGCGTCCAGCAGCGCGTGCGCACAGGCATCGGCGAGCTTGTCGGCGTCGGTCGAGGGGTCCATGATCCGCTGACGGCAGATCTCGAAGGTGAATGCCAGCCAGCCGTGCAAGATCACCCGCAGGTCCCGCTCGACGCCCGGTTCCAGACTGCTTCCCGTTCCCGGGACCGCGCTCACCATGTCGCCGATCCGACTCATGATGTGTTCCATCTGGCGGTTCTTGGCTTCGTCGTCGATGCCGAGCAGCACCGGGTCGGACCGGCCGAGACCGACGTACGCCGCCCACGCTGCCTCCGGATTCTGTTGGTGGTAGGCCATATAGGCCAGCACACCGGACCGGATCTCTTCGAACAGCGTCATGCCGGCGGGGGGCGGGATGTTGGTGGCCTCGTAGAGCCGGTCAGCCTCGTCTTTGACCACCGCAGCGAAGAACGCCCGCTTGTCGGGGAAGTAGTGATACATCAGCGCCCGCGACACGCCGGCGCGCTCGGCTATCTCGTCGATGCGGACCTCGTCATAGGGTCGCTTCCCAAAGACTTCTGCCCCCAAAGCGAGCAGCTCGGCGCGTCGATCCTCGGGGGGTAACCGCCTCCTGGCTGTCGGCATGTGTCAGATAGTACTGGTCCGAAATGAGACGCCCGCCACATCGCGTTTATCCGAACTCCACGCCCTGGGCCAGCGGTAACTGGCTAGAGTAGTTGACGGTGTTGGTGGCGCGCCGCATGTAGGCTTTCCACGCGTCCGAACCAGACTCCCGCCCGCCGCCGGTCTGCTTCTCGCCGCCGAACGCGCCGCCGATCTCGGCGCCGGATGTGCCGATGTTGACGTTGGCGATACCGCAGTCGGATCCGTCCAGGAAACGTTCGGCCTCGCGTAAGTCGGTGGTGAAGATCGCCGACGAAAGTCCCTGCGGTACCGCATTGTTGAGTGCTATCGCCTCGTCCAGGTCGTCGTAGGTCAGCACGTAGAGGATCGGCGCGAACGTTTCGGTTGTCACGATGGCGGTCTGTGCGGGCATTCGGACCACAGCGGGCGCGACGTAGTAGGCACTCGGGTGATCCGCGATGTCTATGTGTCTGCGGTCGCCGTCGATGACCTCGCCGCCGTCGGCGCGTGCCTGTTCCAGGGCTCCCACCATGTCGCGGTAGGCGGTCTCGTGGATGAGCGGGCCGACGAGCGTGCCCGGGGCCGACGGGTCGCCGATGGGCAGCTGCCGGCAGGCGGCGACGACGCGCGCCACCACATCGTCGGCCACCGAGCGATGCACGATCAGCCGGCGCAGGGTGGTGCATCGCTGACCGGCGGTGCCGGCGGCAGCGAAGACAATGGCGCGCACGGCCAGGTCCAGGTCGGCCGACGGCGTCACGATGGCCGCGTTGTTGCCGCCCAATTCCAGCAGCACCCGTCCGAAGCGCCCGGCGAGGCGTGGGCCGACCGCCAGGCCCATCCGCACCGAACCGGTCGCGGACAGCAAGGCGATCCGGGGGTCGTCCACCAGCTGCTCACCAAGGTCCCGGTCGCCCAGCACGAGACCGCTCACCGCGGTCGGGGCACCGACATCGGCAGCCGCCCGGCCGATCAGCGCCTGGCAGGCCAAACCCGTCAACGGCGTCAGCTCCGAGGGCTTCCACAACACGGTGTCCCCGCACACCAGTGCCACCGCGGCGTTCCACGCCCAGACCGCAACCGGGAAGTTGAACGCGGTGATCACGCCCACCACACCGAGTGGATGCCAGGTCTCGAGCAGCCGATGTCCAGGGCGCTCCGACGCGATGGTTCGGCCGTAGAGCTGGCGTGACAGGCCGACGGCGAACTGGCAGACATCGATCATTTCCTGCACTTCGCCCAGCGCCTCGGAGGTGATCTTGCCTACCTCGAGGGTCACCAGTGTCGCGAGGTCGTTCTTGTGTTCGGTGAGCAGCTCGCAGAGGCGGGCCACCAGTGCGCCGCGCACCGGGGCCGGTGTGCATCGCCATGCCGAAAACGCCCGGGCGGCGTCGGCGATCGTCTGATCGGCCTGCCCGGGTGTGGTCAGCGCGACGGTGAACAGCACCTCGCCGGTGATCGGTGTGCTGGCGGGCAGGCCGTGCTCGCCCAGCTCGCCGAGACTGACGTCAGCTCCGGTTGCCTGAAGGGCGCGACGTGCCCGGGCGCGCAACTCGTCGACGGTCGGCAGGTTCACCGGGTTCCTCCTGGGAAAGCGCTTCGTAAAGCGCGTACGGGTCATAAATATCGCGGTCGATAGCCCCGGCCAGCCACTGGACGTCGTGACCGGAATCGTCGGCGGCATCACCAGCCTTGACGCCGGCCCTGGCATCCCGGTCCAGGTTGGACCGGAAGATGCCGGCCGCCGAGGCAGGCAAGAAGTCTTCGTAGACGATGGGTGCCGACGGGTCGCCGCCGCGGTAGTAGGCCAGTCCTTCGGCGGCCATCTCCTTATCGGTCGACGGGAAGTAGTTGCTCCACACTTGGGCCGGGTCAGCTTCCCCAACAAGCTGAGCCATCGCGGCGTCGTAGCGCTCCCGCCCGCGCGGGGTCAGCGCGACACCACGCGCCTCGACTTCACCGAACCGTACCCGCAGGTTTCCCGGGGTGAGGGAGCCGTCCCTGCCGCGGAACAGGCATGGTTCGGCGAGTGCGCGAAAAGAGGTCTGGCGCAACAGCACCGCGGGCCCGTCGGTGCGGGGCGGTCCCTGGATGGCATCGATCATGGTGATGCCGCGCTCGGTCATCCGCCGGTACAGATCGTCGATGTCGAGGACTCGCGGTGTCAGGTGGTTGATGTGGGTGGAGCTGACCCCGGCGATGTCGGCGGCCACCGTGGACACCCGCGACAACTCGTCGTACCAGGACTTCTTGATCGGCGCGCGCGACAGTGCAAAAGTCGACACCGACGCCGCGACGAATGCCTGCGCTTCGTCGGCGTCGCAGGCACCCTCGGCGGCGATGATCCGCGCGCGGGCGAGCAAAGCGGGGTCGAACAGTTGGCGGCGCGCGACGAACGTCTCCACGCGGGTACGCAGGTCGGAATCGAAAAACCGGCGGTCCCGGGTGGCCAGCATCGAGGTGAACACCCGGAACGGATTGAGCGCCAACTCGTGTGCATCGATAGGGCGAAAAGCGGTGGACACCACCGGAATGGGCGATTTGGCCGAGCGCAGGTCGTAGTAGCCCACCGGCAGCATGCCGAACGCGGCGAACAGGTCGGCGACGGCGGCCAGTTCGGCCGGGCTGGCCACCCGGATGGCGCCGTGCCGCTCAGCGGTGACCCGTTGCAGCGAGCCGAGGCGTTCGGCGCCGGGATGGCACGCCACGTAATCGGAGTTGACCTGCCCGCTCACCTCGACCAGCGTCGCGTATGCGGGCACCTCGCCGGCATACATGGCTGACAGCCCGGCGGCGAACTGGGCACGCAGCTGCCAGGTCGCCAGCCTTTTCGCTCGGCTCATGGCGCGCCGCCGCTGCGATAGTCTCCGGCCATGAATGAAACGCTCGACGATGTCGACCGGATCCTGGTGCGCGCGCTGGTCGCCGACGGACGCGCCACTTTGGCGGAGCTGGCCGCAAGCGCCGGATTGTCGGTGTCAGCGGTCCAGTCGCGGGTGCGTCGGTTGGAGTCTCGCGGCGTGATATCGGGGTACTCCGCGCGGATCAACCCGGAGGCGGTCGGGCACCTGCTGTCAGCGTTCGTGGCCATCACTCCTCTGGATCCTTCTCAACCCGATGATGCGCCCGCCCGCCTGGAACACATCGGGGAGATCGAATCGTGTCACTCGGTGGCCGGCGAAGAAAGCTACATCTTGCTGGTGCGCGTGGAGTCCGCGCGGACGCTCGAGGAACTGCTGCAACGAATCCGGACAACGGCGAATGTCCAGACTCGCAGCACCATCATCCTCAATACTTTTTACAGCGATCGGCAATACATACCATAATTTTTCCGATATACGCGTCATGATTCCGTAAAAATACGCTAGCATGACGGTGTGACTGCCGCCGTGAACTACCTTGCGCCCGCCGAACTGCGGACAGAACCCGACCGGGTCCATGAGGTGCTGTCGCGCAGCATGCTGGTCGACGGTTTCGACTTGGTGCTCGATCTGACGCGGTCGGCCGGGTCGTATCTGGTCGACGCCCGAGACGGCCGACGCTATCTCGACATGTTCACCTTCGTCGCCTCGTCGGCGCTGGGTATGAACCACCCGGCGCTGGCCGATGACGAGGAGTTCCGCGCCGAACTCGTGACGGCAGCGCTGAACAAGCCCAGCAACTCCGACGTGTACTCGGTAGCGATGGCCGGCTTCGTCGAGACCTTCGCCCGGGTGCTGGGCGATCCTGCGCTGCCGCATCTGTTCTTCGTCGAAGGTGGCGCGCTGGCGGTGGAGAACGCGCTCAAGGTTGCGTTCGACTGGAAGAGCCGGCACAACCAGGCGCGCAGCATCGACTCGGCGCTCGGTACTCGGGTACTGCACCTGCGCGGTGCATTCCACGGCCGCAGCGGCTACACCCTGTCGCTGACCAACACAAAGCCGGTCAGCGTGGCCCGCTTCCCGAAGTTCGACTGGCCGCGTATCGACGCGCCGTATATCCAGCCGGGAGCCGTTATGGACGCGCTGGAAGCCGAGTCGCTGCGCCAGGCCCGCGCGGCTTTCGAGGCGCACCCGCACGACATCGCGTGCTTCATCGCCGAACCCATCCAAGGGGAGGGCGGCGACCGGCACTTCCGGCCTGAGTTCTTCGCCGCGATGCGTGAGCTGTGCGACGAATACGACGCCCTGCTGATCTTCGATGAGGTGCAAACCGGTTGCGGGTTGACCGGAACTCCTTGGGCCTACCAGCAATTGGGTGTGCAACCCGATGTGGTGGCGTTCGGCAAGAAGACGCAGGTGTGTGGAGTCATGGCGGGCCGCCGGGTCGACGAGATCGTCGACAACGTGTTCGCGGTCGCCTCGCGGCTCAACTCGACATGGGGCGGCAATCTCGCCGACATGGTGCGCGCCCGCCGCGTCCTGGAGGTGATCGAGGCCGACGAACTTTTCGACCATGCCGCCGAACAGGGCGCCTACCTGCGAGCCCGGCTTGACGAACTCGCTCACGACTTCCCGGCAGTGGTTCTGCACCCCCGCGGCCGGGGCCTGATGTGTGCGTTCAGTCTGCCGACTACTGCCGATCGCGACGAGTTGGTCCACCAGCTGTGGCAACGTGGGGTGATTGTGCTGTCCGCAGGTCAAGACGGCGTTCGGTTCCGTCCCGCGCTGACGGTTTCCCGCGCAGAAATCGACGCGGCGATTGCTGCCGTACGCGGTGCATTGACAGCTCTGACCTAGGCATTGAAGGCGGTTTACCTTGGTCTGCCGTCGGGTTCTTAGCTGTTGGCGGATTGGTGGTTTGTGGGTTTTTGTCGGTGGTGTCTGCGATGGTGGTGTTGTGATGGCGGAGAAGTTGGGTGAGTGGCGGGGGGTGAAGCCGGCGGCGGGTCCATCCGGTGTGGCGATCACGACCCGGTCGCGGACCAGTGACGCCGATGAGATGGTGCTTGATGCCGTCGCCGATCATCTGGGCCGGTTGCGCCGCGCGGACCTGGCGGTGGTGTGCCGTCGGCAGCCGCTGGCGCCTGGTTTAGACGAAGCGGGCCGTCGGCAGTGTCGTCGGGGCCGGCTCAACCACCGCAAGGCGGCGTTGACCGCCGAGTCGAGTGCTCGGCGGGCCAATGCGATCATCGGGGCCAACGATGAGCAGTACCGGCTGGCCCGTGACGCCCAGTGCCGGCACATCGTCGGGTTGCGGGCGGCGATCGCGACCATCACCAAACGGTTGGCCCAGCCGACCGGCGACACCTTCACCGCCAAGGACGGCAAAGCATGCACGCAACGCGCGAAGGGATATGCGACCCAGGCGGAGCGGTTTGAGAAGCTGCGCCGGGTGCAGCATCTGCGTGCGGAGTTGCCCCGGGCCGAGGCCGACCGGGATGGCAAGCGGGTGCACGTCACCGACGGCGGTAAGCGCCTGGCCAAGACCCGCTATCACCTCGATGCTGCGGGGCTGAGCTGGGCGCAGTGGCGGGCGAACTGGGACTGCGCCCGCTACCGGATTGTGGCCAATGGGTCTGGTGATGAACCGTTGGGCAACCTGATCATTACCGTCAGCCCGGGCGGGCAAGTCAGCCTGCGCCTGCCCAAGCCGTTGGGGCATCTGGCCAACGCCCAACGCGGCCGCGACGTCCTGTCCGGCCCAGCTGCGTTCGCCTACCGCGCTGATGAGTGGGCGGCGCGGATCGTCGGCGGCCAGTCGGTGTCGTACACGATCAGCCGCAGACCGGGCCGGGCCGGCCGGTATCTGACCGCGTCCTGGGCCACCCCACCGCAGACGGTCGGTGTGGCGCCCGGCGCGTGCGACGCCGGCGTGTTCGCCGAGGGTCCGGTTGTTGGTGTGGACCTCAACGAGGGGCACCTGGCGCTGCGCCGCCTCGATGAGCACGGCAACCCGGTCGGCACCCCGGCGCGTATCGATGTCGACCTGTCCGGTACGTCCGCGCGCCCTGACGCGCAGGTCCGCCACGCCATTACAAGGCTGATCCGCTACCCCCGCCGGCACAAGGTTGGCACGATCGCCGTGGAGGACCTCGACTTCGCCGATGCCCGCACGCTGGGGCGCGAGGCGATGGGCCGCGGCCGGCGCGGCAAACGCTTCCGCAAGAGTGCGGCTGGCATCCCGACGGCGGTGTTTCGCCGCCGGCTCACCGCCCAAACCGGCAGACACGGTATCCGCCTGCTGGCGGTGAACCCCGCCTACAGCAGCGCGTGGGGCGAGCAGCACGGGCGCAAACCCTATGAGAACGTCACCCGACACCTGGGGGTACCACCCGCTTGCGGGGGAGCAGCCGCCCCGGTGATCGGGCGTCGCGCCCAAGGCTATAAGGCTCGGCGACGCGAAGGTGTGACCTGCACGCGACCGGAGGATCGCACCGGGAGAGCTACCGACCAGGCCGCGCCGGAAAGCCAGCGGGTGACCAGTAGCCACCACCAGCCAGGGATGCGAGGAACCAAATCTCGCCCCGCCCGACTGGACAAGTACGTGGCTATCGGGCCGGGCAACCGTTACCCCGCAACGGCCAACAACGGCCACCCACATCAGTAACGGTATCGGATCCCATCCGACGGAAGGTGGTCGGAAAAATTGTCACTACACGGTAACGAATGCGGCGTAGCGAACGATGGAACCAAGAGCAGCCCCACGGGGGATTTGAGGTTGAAAGATGCCGAAAGCAGATGAGCGATCACGTGGCGATCGCCTGGGACAAGAGGACGACGAGGTGCACGCCGCCATCCGGTTTGCAGTTCTGGCCACGGCTGCCGGAGTCGGCTTTATCATCATGGCCGCGTTGTGGGTCAGTACCTGCGGAGGCGCGGGCGTCGATACGGCCGCCTGCGGCGCGCCGCAGCGGACGCTGCTGGCGTTCGGAGGACCGCTGATCTTGTTGGCCGCCGGGCTCTGGGCGTTCCTGCGCACCTACCGGGTGTGGCGCAACGAGGGCACATGGTGGGGATGGCACGGCGCGGGCTGGTTTTTGTTGACGCTGATGATCCTGACGGTCGCCATGGGCGTTCCGGCAATTGCCGGGCCGGTACTGGGCCGTTGAGCAGCATCAACTACACGTTCGAATCGCTCAAGACCCTCACTAAATTACGGGTCGGCTCTTAGCTGGCAGCGCGCTGGCTCGGCGGACTGTCGGCGTCTGCGACGTGCCACTGCTCGTCGATGCGGGTCACGCGGCGACGCTCCACGACGAACCATAGCGCCCCGGCGACCGTTCCGAGCACAGCGATGAGCCCCGTCGTGGGGAGCCATTCGTAATGTCGGTAGGCGGCGACTGCCGCAGTGCTGATCATCCCGGACAATGCGACGGCCAGCAGGATGAACCCGGGCCAGAAGAAGTTGTCCTTCATTGTGATACCAGCGTGCGGTTGCGTGGTCCGGAAGTGATCCGTCGGATCGTGATGCCTGTCTCCCATCACCTCTCCTTCCCGTCGTCGGACGAGATAACAGAATGCTACTCATTCGGCGGACCTGGCGAAACTCACAACTTTGCCGCTGACCAGCGGCTCAACCCCTCGGGCGAATACTGTTGGCCGCCCTACAGCAAGCGCCGACCGGTGTGGTCAGGTCGAGTGGGCCGCACCGCGAACGAGCGCCTCGGGCAGCGAAATCGCCCCAACCGTTGTTACCAGCCACACCACGATCGTTGCGGCAACCCAGGATGCAGTGCCGCGGATGGTGAGCCCGTGAGTTAATACCGAGGCGAGACTCAACGCGACGAGGGTCAATGCCAGGCCGGTGCCCCCGAGGAGCAGCGACGCATATGCATGGGGCAACTTCAAGATCAACAGCGACAGGACCGCCTGCGCCACCGAGAACAACACCACGGCGACAATGAACCCCGGCACTGACACCGAAACACCGGGAACAACCCAGGCCGCCACCAGCAGTCCGATCGCCCACGATCCCAGAAGCACAACTGCCCGCAGCAGAATTTGCCTCATGGCAATAAGTCTCATGGCAATAAGTGTAGATCTCGCGGTTCCGACCGTTAAGAACCGCTTTGACTCATCGAATGGGGTTATTCGCCGCGTCGAGTGGGTATCAGCTCTACACGATGATGAGTGCCGTAAGGGTTAGGTTAGCGGGCGGAATACCCGGTGGCGACCATGACTGACCGGCTCGAGCGTACGGTCCACGGCGGGCTGCAAAAGCAGTAGCAGTTTCAGTCAAACATCGCCGGGAGATCAGATGACCGATGCGGGATTGCGCGCTAACAACCGTCAATGCGGCGACCGCGCCGTCGAACTGCACGTTGCAGCGCGCCTGGAGAACCTGGCGATGCTGCGCACGCTGGTGGGTGCTATCGGCACCTTCGAGGATCTGGATTTCGATGCCGTGGCGGACCTGCGGCTCGCGGTCGACGAAGTGTGCACCCGGTTGATCCGCTCGGCCACTCCGGGTGCAACGCTCGTCGTCGTGGTCGACCCGCAAGACGACCAATTGGTGGTGGAGGCTTCCGCGGCATGCGACACCCACGATGTGGTGGCGCCCGGCAGCTTCAGCTGGCATGTCCTGACGTCGTTGGCCGACGACGTCCAGACTTTCCACGACGGTCGCGAACCCGACGAAACCGGCAGTGTCTTCGGTATCACGCTGACGGCGCGACGGGTGGCTTCCAGCAGGTGACAGAGCGAACAGCCGGCGATTCGGTCTCGCGCCCGAACGAATACGCCGACGTTCCGGAGATGTTCCGTGAGTTGGCTGCTTTCGCCGCCGACTCACCAGAGTTCCAGCGCCACCGGGACAAGATCGTAGAGCGGTGTTTGCCGCTGGCTGATCACATCGCCCGTCGGTTCGAGGGCCGGGGGGAACCGCGTGATGACTTGGTTCAGGTGGCCCGGGTCGGATTGGTCAACGCGGTGGTCCGCTTCGACGTCGAGGCCGGGTCGGACTTCGTTTCGTTCGCGGTGCCCACGATCATGGGCGAGGTCCGCCGTCACTTCCGCGACAACAGCTGGTCGGTCAAGGTTCCGCGGCGCCTGAAGGAACTGCACTTGCGGATTGGCGCCGCCACCGCCGATCTGTCACAACGGCTCGGCCGGGCGCCCACCGCAACCGAACTCGCCGCAGAACTCGGCATGGACCGCGCCGAGGTCGTCGAGGGCTTGGTGGCGGGCAGCTCCTACAACACCTTGTCCATCGACAGTGGTGGCGGCAACGATGATGACGACGCCCGTGCAATCGCAGATACCTTGGGCGATGTGGACGCCGGTCTCGACCGGATCGAGGATCGGGAGGCGTTGCGTCCCTTGCTCGAAGCGCTGCCCGAGCGGGCACGAATGGTGTTGGTACTCAGGTTTTTCGAATCGATGACACAAACGCAGATTGCCGAGCGGGTCGGCATCTCACAGATGCACGTGTCCCGGTTGCTGGCGAAGTCGCTGGCGCGGCTGCGGGACCAGTTGGAGTAGGGTTCTGGGCTGGGCTATTTGATCTCGGCGAGCACCGTGCCCTGAGTAATGGCGGCGCCGGCCTCGACCGCAAGCCCGGTGATGGTGCCGTCCTTGTGCGCGGTGACCGGGTTCTCCATCTTCATCGCCTCGAGGACCACCACCAGGTCGCCGACGGCGACCTCCTGTCCTTCCTCGACCGCGACTTTGACCACCGTGCCCTGCATGGGCGCGGTCACCGCGTTGCCGGAGGCCGCCGCGCCGGCATGCGACCCGCGCTTGCGCGGCTTGGGCTTCTTGCGGATGACACCGGCCGGGTCGCCGCCACCGCCATTGGACAGCGCCAGGTCGGCCGGCAGTGACACCTCGAGCCGGCGGCCGTCGAC
>DATJBA010000217.1:0-8125 GCA_035515675.1 Mycobacterium sp. | reverse complement strand
GCTGTCGGGCGCCCTATCAACGGAGTAATGGAGATCGCTGGACCCGAAGCAATGGGGATGGACGACTTTGTCCGCACCGGCCTTGCCGCCAATGGTGATCAACGTCGGGTCGTCACTGACGCCCAGGCGCCATACTTCGGTGCGGTGATCGACGATCACACCCTCGCACCCGACGAGAACGCCACCATCTTCACTACTCGATACTCCGACTGGATCGACGCACACTCCAGCCGCCGCATTTAGGCAAATTGAATGGGACCTCAAGTGATCCAATCGCACCAGCCCTGCACTTGCTTGAACAACAGGCAGGTTCCCAAGTTTCCATTGTCCGCTCCGAGCGTTACCTTGCTTCGCTCCGATCCGGCGTGGTCGCCCTGCTAAGCGTTTAACGTCGACGGGGGTCCGGCTGTGCGTCCGTTTCGCAACCATAAGAGGCATAACAAATGTTGCAGGATACGACTGACTCCGAATCGAAATCAACAATAACCGTGGTGCAGGAAGTACGGTCACCGTTGATTCCTGACGATGCCCATGTGATGACTGTTCTCATCAACCATCCACCGGGCGCCCCTGGTTACCCGCCACATCGCCTTCCTGGCGGTCCGGGATTCGGTTACATGATTGACGGTGAGATGTTGTTCGAGCTCGAGGGTGAAGCGCCACGCGTCCTCCGCGCTGGAGACGCGTTCTGGGGACCCGGCGGCGACGTGATCCACTATCAGGACGCTAACAACCGCACTGACATGCCTTGCAGCTTCGTCCTCACAATGTTGTGCGTGCCCGGGCAACCGTTGCTCGAACGGGTTACCGAAGAGGAGCTTGAGGAGCGAAAGGGACTGCGCGTCACCAGTTGACTGGCTCGGGCACTCTAAGCATTCGGAAGGATCTTTGGTGCTTGCATCGAGTTTCCGTTCGAAGTCGTCTCGCGAGTACGTGTGACCTGCGTAGCGCTCCAAGCTGCGAAGGCCCAGGACCGCACGAGGCAACTTCGAACAGAAACTTGGACAATGTCGCTGATGAATGGTGCTCGCGGCTCACATCGCATGCCGTGCGGAATCGGGCGCTCGGTGCGGCAGGATGCGCGCAATTGCGCTGTCAATCGAGGACTGGCTGGGCACATTTTGGGCACACTCAGTGTCCACGGAGGTCAATTCTGGTGAATCACAATCGATGTCATTTCGCAGCTCAGCGCCGGTTCGGCTCAGAGACCAGCACCCCGAAACGGGTTCGATTCCCGGCAGCTCCACTGAAAATTAGTTGGTCAAGCGCCTAAATTCACCGAGCACCGAACGGGCCCGTCAAGACTGCCGTCAAGATCTGGGGTGTAAGTTCCGGGGCTGTGGCTTCGATTCGAACTCGCCAGCGCAAGCACGGCACCGTCTATACCAGCGTTCTCATGCTTGCCGCCTCCGACAGGGAACGGGTCGATGGTAGTGAGAAACGGCCCAGACTTCGTCGGCCCTGCAATTGACCAAGACGCATCAGCGGAAGCGGACGTTCAACGTCGCCAAGCCGAAGATCTTTCGGCCACCGGACTTCGCCCCGACAAGGACGACACCGGTGCGGGTCGCCGGGTCCAGCGACTTGATCCGGCCGCTGAACTCGATGTCGGCGCCCTCGGCGCTCGACACGATCGCGGGCTGGGACAGCCGCACCGCGTAGCGGGTAACCGCACCGGGGTCGCCAGACCATGCGGAGGCGAATCCGGCACCCAGGCCCATGGTGAGCATCCCGTGGGCGATCACATCCGGCAGGCCCGCCGCCTTGGCGATGTCCTCGTCCCAGTGGATCGGGTTGGCGTCGCCGGCCACGCCGGAATAGTTCACCAGGTCCCCGCGAGACAGTCGGGCGTGATGCACCGATAGCTCGTCGCCGACCTTCACGTCGTCGAAGTCCGGTGTGCCTGGCGTGCGGGTCGTGCCTCCGTCGGCGATCCGAATCTCGCCATCGGGGCGCACCATCTTCTGGTAGGCGGACTCGGATTTGCCGATCGGCAGTGCGTACGCGTCGTGCATCATCGCGTTCTGCACGATCGCCTTGATCGCCGGATCGACATCCTCGGCGGTTACGCCGACGACGGTGGTGTGCAGGGTATGCACCCGCTCGCCGGCAGAGTCGGTGAAGGTGTTGGTCACGGTGATCAGGTCTCTGCCGGCGATCCTGCGCACCGACGACAGCTCGACGTCAACGTGCAATTCGTCGCCGGCCACGATGGGGCGGTGCTGCTCAAAGACTTCTTCGGTCTGCACGTAGGTGTCATAGCCCACGACCACCGACTCGAACAGCTCGCGATTGGCCATCATGCCGGGGATCGACGTGAACGTCAGTGGCGCCACCAGGCCCGAGTAACCCAGCTCAGCGGCTGCGTCGACATCCCAATGAGCTGGGTGATAGTCCTGTACGGCGCGGGCATACTCGCGCACCTTCTCGCGGCCGACCAGGTAGGTGCCGTCCATCTGGTAGTGGTGGCCGACCCGCTCTTCGAGCGGCGACGCTTCTGCTGCTGTGGTCATGAAGTTGCTCAACTCTTCTATGGGCTTGTTCGCTGAGGCCGACCAGAGCACACTAACGCGCGTCACGCCGAGGATGACGTCCGCGGATTCTTGACGAAGCCGCCGTGTCGAAACCTATGCTGCCCGCATGACCGAGTTCCGTGCATCGCCGCCGCCGGATCTTCCCGGGGTCCCCTCGGCCGAGGGCCCCTTGCCAGGCCCGGATCAATTGATCGGCCGCCCCCGCGCGTTGGCCGTGGATTTACTCGGCGAAGTGCACGGTCCGCTGTTCTACGCCGACTTCAACGGCGGCTTCAGGAAGCTGTACGCGTGCTCGTTGGAGCTCGTTACCGAGCTTTGCGACGAAAGCCGCTTCGCCAAGAACCTGACGGCAACCCTCGCCCGCGTCAGGCCGTTGGCCGGTGACGGCCTGTTCACGGCCTACCACGGCGAACCGAACTGGCAGCGAGCCCACGATGTCCTGTTACCAGGTTTCAGTTACGCGGGTCTGCGCGCCTATCACGGCGCGATGCTGGACATCAACTGCAAACTGATCGACCGGTGGGACGCCAGCGCCGGAGTCGGGCCGGTGGATGTGTCGACCGACTTGCAGAAGCTGGCGATGGACACCGTCGCGCTCGCCGGATTCGGTTCGCGCTTGGACTCTTTCGACTGCCCCGGTCTGGCTCCGATCCCACAGAGCTTCACAACGGCCATGGGGGAGTTGGGATCTGGAGCGCCGACGCCGGTGTTCAACGAAGAATTGGCCACGTTGTACACGTTCATCGACGGGCTGATAGCCGAGCATCGATCCGGTGATCGTGAGTTCGACGACCTGTTGGCGCTCATGCTGCAACAGGATCCGGACGGCAAACCTGCGCTGGAAACGGAGAACATCCGCAACCAGATCCTGACCTTCCTGATCGCCGGTCAGCTCACCACGTCGGAGTTGATGCCCAACGCGCTGTACAACATTGTCAGCGATCCGACGGTGCTGCATCGGGTGCAGGCCGAGGTGGACACCGTGTTCGGAGCCGAAGACGACTACCTGCCCGGCTACGACGACATCGGCAAACTGACCTATCTGCGGCAGGTCATCGAGGAAACCCTCCGACTGTCCCCACCGGTGCTGCATTTCGATCGAATGGCCTTGGAAGACACCGTGATCGGTGGCAAGTATCCGATCAAGCGCGGCGAGGCGGTCACAGTGCTCACCGGCGCATTGCACCGCCAGCCGCAGTGGGGCGACAACGTCGAACTCTTCGACCCCAGCCGCTTCGCTCCCGAACGCTCGGCTTCCCGGCGGGCCGCGTTGTTCAAACCTTTCGGAACCGGCGCACGATCCTGCATCGGGCGGCAGTTCGCCCTGCATGAGGCGGCCATGGCACTGGCCCGGCTGGTACATCGGTACCGCCTCATCGACGCCTACCACTATGTGCCGCGGTGGGAAACCCCGACCAGTCGCCGGCCGGTCGGATTCCGGCTCGATGTCATCCGGCGCACTCCGCAGGACCGCCAGACCGACACACCTGGAGTTGAGGGCGCCGCCGCGCAGAACGCAGTGCAGCACCCAACGGCGATCACGGCCGGCACCAGGCTGGCCATCTTTCATGGCTCTAACCTCGGCACGTGCCGCGCCCTGGCCCGCCAATTCGCCGACGATGCAACGGCTCTGGGCTGCCTGGCCACGGTGGCGCCCCTCGACGACGCCGTTGGCGGTTTCCCCGAAGCCGAGGCCATCGTGATCATCGCGTCCTCCTACAACGGACAGCCGACCGACGACGCGCGCGCCTTCCTCGGCTGGGTGCTCGACGCGAATACCACGCTGAATCCGACACCCAACGTCGCGGTTCTCGGCGTCGGTGACCACAACTGGGCGGACACCTACCAGGCGGTCCCGCAGCGCATCGACGAGCGCCTCGGCGAGCTGGGAGCCAACCAGTTGGTCCCGCGTGCAGCGGCCGACACGTCGGGGGATCTGGTCGGCACAATCGAGGAGTTCGCTGCCGCGCTGTGGTCGTCGTTGGCCGAACACTTCGGCGACCCCGACGCCGCGCCGCTCACGGATTCGGCCGAACCGCTCTACGAGATGCGCCAGATCGTCGGTCCGGTGACGGCCGCGATGGACGCACGGTCGTCGGTGATCCCGATGACCATTGTCGAGAACACCCAACTGGTCAGCCCCGGGCTGGGTCAAGCTAAAACCAATGTCCGCGTGGATCTTCCGGACGGCGTCGACTATCAAACGGGCGACCACCTCACGGTGATGGCCGACAACCCACCCGAGGTTGTCGACGCGGTTTTGGCGCAACTCGGCATCGACCCTGGACTGAGGCTGTCGATCAATCCGCGGCGCAGCTCAAGGCGGCTCATCGCGCTGGACCGAGAAGTTAGCGCCCGAGAACTGCTCACGCACTTCGTCGAATTGCGGAAACCGGTGACCAGCAGTCAATTACGCAGTCTTGCGGCGGCCAACAACAGTTCTGCGGAGCGCCAACGGCTCACCGAACTGGCCGAGCTCCCAGACGGCTGCCCGCTTAGTGTGTTGGAGTGCCTCGACGAATACCCGGCTTGCGTTCTCACTGGTGCTGAACTTCTCGAACTGCTCGATCCCATGGTGCCGAGGCACTATTCGATCGCATCGTCGTCAATGCTGTCACCACGCACGGTGGGACTGGTCGTCAGTGTGCTGGATGCGCCGGCCCGTTCCGGTCACGGCCTGTTCAAAGGTGTCGCGTCCAACTACCTCGCGACAGTCCAACCCGGACAATTGATCCGGGCGCGCGTGGACCCGGCCCGCCAGGCGTTCCGGGCCGGTGCCGATCCGGCCAAGAACGTGATCCTGGTCAGCGCCGGTACTGGGGTCGCGCCGTTCCTCGGTTTCCTGGGTGACCGACTGGCCGCACAACAGGCCGGAGCGCCGGTGGAGCCTGCGTTGTGCTTCTTCGGGGTGCGTGACCCGGAGGTCGATTACATCTTCCGAGACCGGTTCGAGCAGGCCGAAGCCATCGGCATCGTGCAGATGCGCCCGGCCTTCTCCCGCGCGCCGCAGGACGGGGTTCGCTACGTGCAGGACCGGATCGCCGCGGACGCCGACGACGTGTGGGACCTGTTGGGCGACCCGGCCAAGGACACTCACGTCTACGTTTGCGGCGACGGCGCACGGATGGCGCCGGCGGTGCGCGGGTCCTTCCTCGACATTTATCGGGCACGGACGGGCGCTGACGACGATCAGGCCCGCGACTGGCTCAACGATCTCATCGAATCCGACCGCTACGTCGAGGATGTGTGGTCCGGGTGAAAGTAATTCCTGTAGAACAGGATTCGAAACCGCCACACCTATTGCGGTAGAACGGAAAGGACCATCGGTTCACCGAATACGCATCGAGGGAGCGCCATTATGCAGTCTGTCAGCGGGCTCAACGTCTTAGTCACCGGGGCCGCCATGGGACTGAGCAAGCTGTTCGCCACCCGGGCCGTCAAGGAGGGCGCAGCCGCGGTGGTTCTTTGGAACGCCAACGAGGCTGCGCTGAAGGAGACCGTTACCGAGTTGGAAGCGGGCGGGAGCACGATCCATTACCAAACTGTCGACGTCACCTCGCAGTCCCGGGTGGCCGAGGCCGCCGGGTAGGTCTGTGTCGTTGCGGTTGCGGGCCTACTGAGGGGGCCGAGCTGTGTTGACGCCATCAACACCTTTCGCGTATCCGCAGGTCATTTCGCGTCATTTCGCGTCGTTTCGCGTACCCAAATTCGACGTTTCCACAGCTCAGGGCCATTTTTGGGGCGGGTTCGATTCCCGGCAGCCCACAACAAGGGGCCGGACAGATGCGGTCCATTCGTTGTCAATCGCCACGCCGCTGGTCGCCAACTGGGCGGCCGGGCCGCCAGATGTGGGTATAGGATGGCTGGGCCGAGCCAGCGGGCGATGAAGCGGCACAGTGTGATTCCGCCGGGTGGGGTTGCCCGGGATCGAGCAATTCGGGTGGTGTGCGCCGGCTCAATTCGGCAAGTTCGTCGAGCGCGGCAGCGTCGAAACCATGAAGTTCCCAGTCGACATCGAACCGATGAAGGATCGAACGGCCGAACGCAAGCGCCGCATCGAGGTCAGGGAGGTGATCATCCCAACCTGCTGCCGCTGGGTCAGCAGGTTTTCGAGTTGAGGATCGCCGGCAAGGTGCTCGGCCGCGAACGCCACACTTTCGACCATCGCTGCGACAGGGTCCTTCTGTCCGCCAACGTGTCCAGCGAACCGATCGATGAACCCGTCGGCTGACCCCGAGTCGTCGGGCGACGTCGGCGAGACGCATCGCCGATCCGCGCTCGGCGACGACTTCGTCTGCCGCATTGAGGATTCTGGCGATCGCCTCCTATCGTCCAATCAAAAAGCAAACGCGGCGCGACGAGGACCGGGTGCGGGTGCGGGCGCTGCGACTATCAGAGAACGGGTGTACGTGCCTGGCGCGTGGCGCGTTTTGGGAGCCCGAGCAGTTTCATTGGTTGGCGTGCTTGTTTGGGCCGCGCGGCACTGCCTGCGTAATGGCTCAGCAACCACAATTCATACCCAAATCCGTACCGCAACCAGCCCGATTTTCCGGCACTGCCGCAACCTTTGCTGATGCGCCGATTAGCCCTCTGAGCTGCCTGAAAGCGGGCACCCGCGAACACCAGCGAACACCTATTTTTAAGCTGGGGGTCAAGTGGTCGCAGGTTCAAATCCTGTCAGCCCGACCATAAAAAGTGCCTCTGAGCTGCATAAACACTGTTCGAATGATCGACTCGATTGTTCGAACGGCGACCGATTTGTCACAGATTGTCACAAGCCGCGCGAAACTCTTGCGAAAGCCTGTTCGGTCCGATTCACTAGGCGTTGTCCGCTGGCATCCGTCTGAAGCTGTCTGCGGCCCGGGCGAGCGCCTCAGGTTGGGCATGCACATAGGTGCGCAGAGTGAATGAAACGTCGGCATGCCCCAGCCAGGCCGCGATCAAGGCGATCGGGACTCCCTGCAAGTGCATCAGCTTGGCGCAAGTGTGCCGTGCGTCGTGCAGCCGCACCTGCGGCACGTCCAGGTCCCTAATGGCCGCGTTCCACAATTTGCTCAGAGAGTGTTTGAGAACTCGCGGTGGGCGGGCGTGTGCCTCGCGGAGAACCGAAGAAGTCGGCTCCTGGTTAGGTCGGTGATGACCAAGTCCCCGCCCAGACCAGGAGCCCACAATGCCATCATCGCCGATCTCGCCGTGCCCGTCGTGCCCGCCCCACGCGGCGGGCGGACATGGTTGCGCGGTGTACTCGTCGTCGGTGACCGACGCAGGGTGGGCGATCCTCGAACCGCTGTTGTCTGCGCCGGGCAGCACGGCAGGCCGCGGCGGACGACCCGAGAAGCATTGCCGCCGTGTGATAGTGGACGCCATCCTGTACATCGTGCGCGGTGGTATCGCGTGGCGGCAACTGCCGGTGGAGTTCCCGCCAGCCGGGACGGTGTACGCGGTCTTCGCCCGCTGGGCCCGCAGCGGGGGGTGGCAGCGCATCCTCGACGCGCTGCGCGACCGACTGCGGGTGCGGGCTGGGCGGGACCGGTGCCTGAGCGCGGCGATCATCGACTCGCAGACGGTACCCGCCGCATGTCGATACCGTC
>DATJBA010000216.1:0-6169 GCA_035515675.1 Mycobacterium sp. | reverse complement strand
TACAGGCGTTCCGTGTAGGCAACAACGTGTATGCGACGCAGTTCCACCCGGAACTCGATGCAGACGGCATGTGTACGCGAATAGACGTCTACAAGAACCACGGCTACTTCGCGCCCGAGGCGGCGGAATCCCTGAAATCAGACGCACGACAACGGAATGTCAAATATCCCCCAACCATCTTGCGGAGATTCACCGAGCGGTACGCACGGCGAACGTGACAACCACAGAGCATCAGATGCCAGCGTTTCGAACATTTAGTATCGCCGACCCCGGGCTCTCCGGCCGCGTGCTGCGGCCCGGCAGGACGTCTTGCCGACGCCGACGGCGAGGATTCACCGCATCCGTCGGGCGCGGGCTCAACGGCACCCTCCCCCACCGGGGGACTGATCGCATAGCCACCTTTTATCGCACAGCGCATGCGTGAAAGTGGGCGTTCCGTCAGTCATGGCAGCTGTCCGCGCCGCCAAGAGCCCACTATGCAAAATATACTGCGGCACAACATGATTCGCTGATATCCGATATTATGTCAAGTAGCCGTGAATTGCACTGCACCACAACCTATTACACCTCATGATAATGCCGACTCTTATGTGCATGCCAGAGTTCCGAGCATTGAGCATCGCCGACGCCGCAGGCGAGGCCGTCCGTAGGCTCTGCCGACTAGGTTCCGAACTAGTAGCATCGCCGCCGACGCGGGTGTCGTGAATCCGCCAGCGTTGTTACTGAAGGTTTCCCTTATGGATGATCTTGATCTTGTAAGTCGTGCTGGACCACTTGACCCCCAGTAAGTAGCGGCAACGCGTTTTCGCAGGTCGCTGGCCGACTTGCGGGCGTGCATGGCGTTTACAAACGTGCAGGTCGTTCATCACCGCGCATGACGTGTGGTCCCAAAATGGTCCCCAAGTGAGCGAGCCGAAGCGAGTCGAAGAAGGCAGATGTTCGCCGGCCATACGGTTTTCGCCGTATGAGCCGGTTCTTCCAACGTTTCCTCGACGGCTTGCTTGCAGGTCCGGCCATGAACGTCGGACTCACAGCGCGCGGCGTTGTCCTTCGGGCCACGCCGCCTCAGACTGCCGGTGTAGCCGCTCTGATCGCGCTAAATTTGGTTCCCTGAAGTCACCCGGGAGGCAAGCGTGAGTGACGGCGTCGATCGTCCTGCGGGAATTTACGAATCGAGGCCGCCAGCCGACGCCCTCTCTGCATTTGCAAATCTGGATTCGAACGTCACCGGCTCCGTCACCTTACTGACAAGTCGCTAATCTGCCTTCCGAGGAGTCGATGCGCTCTCCGGTTGTCATAGCCTAGTTTTTTCGGTCGGGCTGACAGTGTCGGGCTGACAGGATTTGAACCATCCTCTCGGAGGGTCACGCGTCCTCCATAATCCTGGCTCGAGCAGCGCGATAGGCCCTCCCGGAGGGCGGCTCGAAGCTCGGCTTCCACGTGGATGAGGAGGCCGTGATCTTCGACGGTCGGCGCGACTACAGCTGCACGCGAGTCGTCCCAGCAGATAGCGTGCGCCTGCGTGAACACTGCCACCTCGAGCGGACAACGTGCACGCCCCACTTCCCGACGCTTCCGAGTCGCCACGGCGCCGACGACGGCGTGAGCCAAGCCCCAGAGGCGGGGCTCGGGCGGTGTAGAGCGGACGGTCGAGCGCCGGGCTTCGGAGCTGCCGGTAACGCGGTGGTACCGTTGATCGCGACCGTAGAAGGAGGTTCGTCGTGCCCGGTATTACTCGAGTGCTCGTGGTCGCCAATCGCACCGTCGATTCCGACGAAGTGCTCGCCGCGCTGCTCGAGCGTCAAGCCCAGGGCAGCATCAGCGTCACGCTACTCGCCCCGGCACACTACGACATCGCGAGTCCCCGTGGCAAGGAGGCGGCGCTGACGCGCTTGCAAACCGCCACCGACCGGCTCCGCGAAGCGGGGATCGAGACCGAGGGCGTCGTCGGCGATCCTGATCCGTTCACGGCCGTCGAGGCGATCTGGGACCCGGAGCGCTTCGACGAGGTCATCGTCTGCACTTTGCCCGAGCACCTTTCGCGGTGGCTGCGGCTAGACCTCGTACGGCGCGTCGAGCACCTCACAAGTCGGGTGCGCCACGTGGTCGCGCACGAGCGATCGCCCGTGTCGGACGAGAGCAGATGATGCTGACCTGCCGCACCCGCCTGACCAGCGGTTCGGCGCGTTCGAGGCCTTCTGCTCTTACAACCCAGCCGGCACCACCCTAGGCGACCGACGTCGGGCACATAACGCGGTCGGGAACAGAAGACCGATTATGTGGCGCGCCACATAATCGGTCATGAGCACGCGGAAGACGCCGCCGAAGAACCGCCACGCCGCTTCGCAGCCGGCAATGATCGCTTCCAACGTGGTCACAAACGTCAGCCACACGAACATGTGTCGCGAGTACACCGCGGTGAAGATCAACGCGTGCACCACCCGCCGCCGCCCGGCCTCCGAGTCGAAGATCATCCCCATCCGCGCGAAGTCGATCTGGCACTCCTGCCCGGGTTCGCCGTCTGCCACCGGCACCGTCCCGCGACGACCGCGGCCTTGGTAGTCGGTGCGCTCCACGCAGTAGCGGTGCAGCGTGCGGGCCGGCACCATCACCCCCTGCCGGGCGAGTAGATCACCGATCTTCACCACCGTCAACCCGTCGCCGACCCACTTGGCGATCTGATCCCGTTGCCCTTCAAGGGATTCCCACGCCATGCCGTGACCGTTCGGGCGGTCCACGCGCACCGCCGCTACCACCTGCCCGATCAGCTCATCGCTGCTCCTCGCCGCCATCACGGTCCAAACCCCAGGACTCCTGACATAGGCGGGTAGCCCCGGCACGTCACCGTGCCGGGGCGCAATTCCCCCGGGCCACCCGACCAAACGGGGTCAAGCCCAGTGACGGCAGAGACTAACGCTCTAGAGGCGGCGTTTGCGATGGCCGCGGAGTGGGTTAGTTTGACGGCATGCCACATGAACGCGTCGCTTCACCGTTGATGCTCGAACTCGAACTGGTCGTCAGAGACACTTACGCACGCCACATCGAGACGGCCACATCCTGGTATGCCCATGACTATGTGCCGTTTGATCGAGGTCAGAATTTCAAGTCTCTTGGTGGCCATGACTGGGATCCTTCGCAGGTGACGCTGCCTGACTACGTCATCGACGCGCTGCAGATCGTGCTGATCACCAAGGACAACCTAGCGGCCTACTACCACCGGCTAGCCGAGCACTTCATCCTGGTGGGCTGGTGGGGCAAATGGATCGGCCGGTGGACGGCTGAGGAGAACCTGCACGCGTTCGCGCTGCGCCAAAACCTCGTGCTGACCCGACAGATCGACCCGATCGCCAACGAGACGGTCCGCATCGAGCATGTAATGAAGGGCCAACCCGCCGACGACCACACCCAAGTCGAAGTCCTGGTGTTCATGACGTTGTGGGAACGCGCTCATTCGGTGTATCTGCGGCGGCTGGCCACCCAGATCGACGAACCGGTCTTGCGCCGTCTTGTTGAGGTTATCGCCGCCGACGAGGAGCGCCATGAGACGTTTTTCGCCGAGATCGCCCAGGCCTGCCTGCGGATTGTGCCCGCCGCGACCATCGCCGCGATCGTCGGCTGCGCGCTCGAGCTGCAGGTGCTCGGCGCAGATATCGACGCCTATAAGGACAAGGTCCGCAATGTCGCCAATGCCGGCATATTCGACCAGGACACACTGCGCGACGTGATTTCTGACCGCATCAAGATGTGGAATCTGGCGCAGCTTCCCGAGCTGAGCAACTTCGTCGTCACGTGAGCCTGCCTGCGCTGATATCAAAGCAGGCAATTCAGCGGGCCGTAGCCACCCGATTGACAGCGATTCTCGTTACACAAGTCTCATTACACAAGTTCGCCCGACAGTTGGTCTGACCGACGCAAGCCGTGACCAGCGCCCGCTCAAGGCGACGTATAGACACTTACAGGTAATCGCGAAAGGCATTGGTTCTTCTTGTAATTGACGCTCCATTCCTCCCAGCATGCGTCGGCATACGCCGGCCCAAAACCCCCTACTGATCGTGAGTCGTGTCGCATCGCTGCCAATTGATAGCGGTCATTCGGACGAATTACGCTGTGCGGCAGCGGCGGAGTGGGCGGGTGACACGGACCTGACACGTCACGCGTGCCTTTTCCACATCGCTCACCACGATCGCGTCACCGCTTTCGCAGCATGTGGTGGTTTGAAGCCTCCCCCCGCTGGGCGACTCCGAAGGGCCAGCAATCCTTTATCTCCTGCACAGCACCGCTTCAGCAAGCTCTACCTACATCGAACTCCCTTCCACGTCAAGGACACACGGGAACCGAAATTCTGACTGGCGTGCTGGAGGCGACAGTGCGTCACCCTTCCAGACATCCCAGGGGCTTGGACCCCCTTGCGGGGGCTTGTTGGGATTGTGGGACGACCCGCGTGGTTGAGGCGGTGGCAGTGACGGGGAAGGCGGCCCCCTGGAATACGAGCCACGCAATAGGCGGGGCCGCTGAAGACATGTCGACCCCCGCCACCGCCCAAGTCTGCACCGGTCCTCGGCGTCGTCAAGCAAACTGCGCTTGACGACACTTGTGGGCCGGCGCGCGATCGAGATCGCGAGGCCGACAAGAAGACTGGATCGCGAGGAACCGATCGAGGGTTTGGGTGGTGCGCCCTCGGGGGCCACCGCGAGCTTGGACAGTCAAGCAGCAGTTTGTTGATCTTGGTGGTGATGCGACCAGGCGGTTGCCTCGTCGTAGAGCGTGCGGGTCTTCCGGCAGCCGTGCAGGATGGCGACGAGCCGGTTGGCGAGCTGGCGCAGGGCGGCGTTGTGTTCGAGATCTGGGGCCCGTTGCTTGTCGTAGTAGGCGCGGGCGCCGAGCGAGGCCCGCAGCGCGGACTGGGCCTGCGACAGGAGTGCGTCCACGAGCCGGTCGTTGTGCACGAACCTTGCGTGCACGGATTTCTTTTTGCCGGACCTTTGGGTGATCGGGCTGGTTGCAGCATAGTTCTTGCGCGCTCTCGCGTCGGCGTAACGTCTTGGCGCGTCACCGAATTCGGCGAGCACCCGGGCGCTGAGGATCGCTCCCATGCCAGGCTGGGAGAGGATGACCTCAGCGTCGGCGGTGGCGGCCAAAATGCGCCTCGACCTGCCCTTGCAGGGCCTTGACCTGCCGGTCGAGAGTGATCAAGACCGCCACCGCCGAGCGGGTAGTGGCCGCGTCTCATGCGGACGTTCGCGGTCGAATTGGGTCAGCACATGATCTGTGTCAACTCGGTGCACCCCACGCACGTGAATACTCCGATGGTGATGAACGAGGGAGCCTACAAGATGGTCCGGCCCGACCTGGAGAATCCCGGCCCCGACGACGTCGCCCCGTTTTGCCAGATGTTCCACACGCTGCCGATTCCGTGGGTGGAGCCGGAGGACATCAGCAACGCGGTGCTGTTCCTCGCGTCCGACGAATCCCGCTACATCACCGGTGTCACACTGCCGATCGATGCGGGCAGCTGCCTCAAGTAAGTGCGTTTCGGCTAGCCCGGGCCAAACTGGGGTTTCCCGGTCTGTGGATGCTGCTACCACCCGCCCGTGGCCTGGTAGCTCCTCGAAGGTCGCTGTGAATGCATCCACTTTCCGCTCCTGAGCTGTCGCAAGGTCCTACGCCGCAGCCGGGACTTCGCCCGGCGGCGTGGCCCTGGTGCCGGGTGTGAAGTCGAGGTATTTGGGTGGTTCGGGTAGGTCGAGCGCGGTGAGGATGGTTTTCTGGTCGCCGGTGAGGGCCCAGCGTTGCGCGACGCGGCCGTCGGCGGTGGCGAAGGTGACTAGGTGCATGCGGTCGAGTTCGTGGCGCAGGTTGCGCCAGGCGTCGCCCGTGCGGGTTTCCGCGACACGGATGAGAAGCGTGCCAGCCAACATAATTGGACGTGGGCGCGGATGCGGTCCTCACGGTGGTGGTAGACCGGGCGCAGCGCTGAAACCGAGGCGCACCTTGGCGTTTCCGACATCCTGGAGTGCCTCGCCGCTCTGGCCGGCGCCCGCGGGTGGCGTGTGGTTGGTCACCACGTCACTGCAGGATTTGGCCGGTAACCGAAACGAACTGCCACCCCGAGGCGCGCAGTGCGGTGATCGCGTCGGCGACTCCGGCGGCGGTACCCGACTCGGGATGG
>DATJBA010000215.1:0-40169 GCA_035515675.1 Mycobacterium sp. | reverse complement strand
CCTGGCTTGATCCTCGGTTGGGTCCAGCGTGAACTTGAATGCCCGAACCGTCCAGCCGTCGGGCACCTCGAACTTGGCCATCACGCAGCCTCGCAATCATCGGCAGCGGCGGCGGTGATGGCCCGCCTGGCACGGTTCTGCACGGCACGTTTGCCATACAAACGGGCACCCATCCACGTCAGGATCTGACGTCATATCCCGCACCACGTCATCATCAACCTCAGCCGAGTCCACCACCAGCAGCCCCCGGCCCTGCGCAGCCAGTGCGGCCTAAACGTATTCCCAACCCAAGCGGCAGAACCTGTCCCGGTGCTCGACCACGATCCGGTGAATTGACCGGTCACCCAGCACGGCAAGGAATTCGCGGCGGTGCCCGTTCAACGCAGACCCCGCCGCAGTGACGATTTTGTCGACCGGGATCTCCTGGGCTGTGACCCACCCGGTCACCCCAGCCACCTGCCGATCCAAATCCGCCTTCTGACCAGCAGACGACACCCGCGCATACACCGCGGTCCGTGGACATCGACCGACTACGGCGGTCGGGTCATCGACAAGAACCAGCCGACCAACTGCGGGCCGGTACCAGCAACAGACCAGAATGAAACCAGCAATACGCAGTAACCCGCGCAACACCGTTGCGCCCAGCCCACACCGCCAGATTCATACACCTGTTCCTACAACACACCACCGACAACTACCGACCACCCAACCCGCAACAGCTGGCAGCCCCCAGCTGACTTGCTCCCCCACTGCTTGCCACTCCCAGCCGGGCGCTCTAACCGAACCGAGGAGACTCCCAAACCGTCCCCGCCCGGCTATGAATACGACGGAATCGGATACGGCGAGTTACCCGTAAAACACTCCGTATCCGCAATTATCCCGTGTTTCAACAACTTTGGATGTCGGCTCGCGATCGAGAGTACCTAGCGCTGGTAGCCTTGTTCCACAGTCGCACAGAAGTTTCCGCGGCGGCCGCTTTGACTCATGCCGGGGAGCATTGATGCATCAGATGAATCAGCTCAATGTGGGCTGGACACTGGGTGTGATGCGGGACGGCCTTCGCCGCAGGCCGCCACTCGGTGTCACACTGGTGTTACACTGGTCGTCGTGCCTACGAAACGTCGCCGACATGCGGTCACTGAGACACCGTCTGTGGAGGCGGCCTTGGACGAATTGCGCCGCGAGTTGGGCACGGATCGCGTCGAGCTCGGCGAGCTTATCGTCTTGGGCGCCGCTGCCAAGCTCGCGTCGATCCGCGCCGAGCGCGATAGCGACGCGAGGCTTCGCGTCCGGCTGGGCAACCGAGTACGCTCGCGCAGCCTTCCAGTAGACGTCGATGCCGCAGGACTCGCACGTCAGTCCGGATGGACGCACCAGTGAGCGTTGAGCTGCTGCTGGACAATTCGGCGTTCGTCCGCCTCGCGTCGCCGCAAATCGAAGAACGGCGCGTGGAGGAGATCGCCGACGCGATCGAGCAGCGCCGCGTCGGCGTGTGCCTGCCATTCCTGCTCGAAGCCGGGTACTCGGCGCGCAGCGCGACTGACCACGATGAACTGCTGCGCGAGCTGATGGCGCTGCCGATGCTGCACATCGACTCCGAGGTCGAGCGGCGAGCTCTCGACGCGCAGCGTCAGCTGGCCCGCGCTGGGCACCATCGCCTTCCGCCCGTCGATCTGATCATCTCCGCGCTGGCGGACCGCTACGGCGTCGGTGTGCTGCACTACGACCATGACTACGACACCCTGGCGGCCAAGACGGACCTTCGCTTCACCAGCGTCTGGCTGGCCAGACGTGGCAGCCTTTAACCCCCGCGCAGTTAAGTGACGAGCGGAGCCACTCAACGGTTGAGAATCGGGCGCACAGCCTGGAGGTCCCCAGCGCGCCCCTGCGCCGACCGCGGGAGGCCACCGCTCCCCTGCCCTCCACAGCCAGCCCCATGGGGCAACGGTCACCGCGCGCCGCCTACTCGGCAGCCAGAGCCCGGCGGCGCCGGCGCGAGCAGTGGACGCGCACTTGGAGGACTGCTCTTGCCCACCAGTTCGGGCCCGGCCGGATTGGAGCAACTGAAGTTGCGCGCCTGAAAGCCCGAGCGGCTTCCCGGCCCGATCGACGCCGGTGATTAGCACAGGACCGTGCAGTAAGGGCACCCGCGTGCCGGCATCGCGGCGGCCACGAGCAGGTTGAGCGTTGCCATCCTATTGACCGCGCTTGAATCGGTTGAGCCGAACCAGAATACGAGGCCTGCACGAGCTGTGAGGGTGTCTACCGGGGCGCTGACACAGTCGGTTACGACGCGGTCAGTGATCGCCACCAGGTGCATCTGTTCGTCCGCGGTGACGATGGTGCCAACGTCTTTAGACGGACAGCGGCGTCGCCGGTCGGAGTGTAGACCTCGAAGAGCTTCGGGGGCAGCTATGGACCGCTGAATTCACGCGGTCGATGTGCTCCCGCCCTCAGTAGGTGGATATTTCGTCCTCAGAAGGTAGAACACCGCTGGCCGTGAAGATGACGCGGCGGCCGATTTCCACGGCGTGGTCGGCGAAGCGCTCGTAGAAGCGGCCCAGCAACGCCGTTTCGACACCGACGGAAGTGCTGTGCTCCCATTTTCGATCTATCATCACACTCACCAAATGCCTATAGAGGGCATCCATCGCGTCGTCTTGTTCGTGAAGTTGGGCAGCTTTTTCCGGGTCGCGGGACACCAGCACCTGTTTTGCACTGTCGCCCAACGCGATTGCCACCTTGGCCATGTCAGCGAAGCATCCGCGGACTTCCTCGGGAAGTACCTGCTTCGGATACTCCTGCCGGGCGATTTTGGCTACATGTACAGCCAACGCGCCCATTCGTTCCGCGTCGCCGATGATCTGTATGGCGCTGAAAATTGCCCGCAGTTCGCCGGCTACCGGTTGCTGTAACGCCAGCAGCGCGAACGCTTCTTTTTCGACTTGCGCTCGCATTGCCACGATCCGCTCATGGTCGCGGATCACCTGCTCAGCGGCAGCAATGTCCGCCTCCAACAGAGCCTGGGTTGCGCGCTTCATTGCCACCCCGGCCAGGCTGCACATCTCTCCTAGCTGCGCGGTCAAATCGGCTATCTGCTTGTGATAGGCGGTTCGCATGAGTGAAAGCCTCTCTGAGCCTGAGTTTTCGCGGAAACACACAGCAATCATCGGCCTTGGCGGTGCCGATGCGATATAGGTTTGCGCATCAAAGCGCGCGTCGCACCCCAGAGATGTTCGCGCGCGCCGCCGCGTGCACTCAAGTACACCCAAGCGGCAACGGTTCGCAACCCTTCGGATGACTTTTGCCTCTATCGCAGCGCGCCCAGCGCCGAGATCATCGTCGCCAGCGGGGTTTGCATCGTTCTGGAGGACATTGTGATCGAGCCGGTGACGCAGTCCTCTCGGGGCGCACCGACCGGTCGGGCGAACTAGCGCAGCAAATGACCAACAACGACCGGACACGCAGCTCAACACGCCGGTGGCAATGGTTACCAGTGACATGTCTGTTGCGCGTGGCGCTCCTTGCGAAGTCAGCCACAGTCAGACCGGTGGCGGACGCGGACCCGCTGCCCGTTCCTGACCGGGCCGTGCTCGGGCGGTCCGTCGATGGATCGTCCTGCAACGAGGTCGGCGTGAGCATGGGCACGCCGACAGCGGGGCGACGCCGGATGCGGGGGCTGGTGCGCAGTATTGGTCCGGAGTTGGTTTCCGGCGCCTCCGACAACGACCCCACCAACGTTGGCACCGCCGCCGCCGTCGGCGCGGCCACCGGCTACCAACTGGCGTGGGTAGCTCTGCTCGTCGCGCCGCTGCTCGGGGTCGTGCAGACCATCGCCGCCCAAGTCGGCTCGGTGGCACGCGGCAACCTGCAGACGCTGACGCTGAAACGCTACGGCCGAGGCGTGGCCGCCGTCCTGCTCGTGTCGGTGGTCGTCGTCAACGTGGTCACCATCGCCGCCGACCTGCAAGCCGGCGCGGCCGGGATCGGGCTGTTGGCCGGCATCGACTCCCGCTGGCTGGTGGCACCGCTGGGACTGGCGCTGATCGGACTTCTGTTGGTCGGCAAGTACGACGAGGTGGTCGGCGTGCTGCGCTATCTGCTGCTGGGCTTCTTGGCGTTCGCGGCAGCCGCCTACCTGGCCCATCCCGACTGGCCCCGGCTCATTAAGTCCAGCCTTGTTCCCACGCTGACGCTGCGCCACGACGTGATCGCCGGTGCCCTCGCCCTCCTGGGCACCACACTGACCAGCTACGTCTATGTGTGGGAGACCATCGAGCGGGGAGACGAAGAACCGCCCGACACCACCACGGGGTTGGCCCGGGCCAGGCAGGGTGCCGTCATCGCTGCCGTCGCCACCGCGGTGATCCTTTGGTTCATGTATGTCGCCGCGGCGGCCACCCTGGGTCAGCAGCACCAAGCGGTCGCCACGGCACAGGACGCAGCCAAGTCGCTGCGCCCGCTGGCCGGTCCGCTCGCGGAGAACGTGTTCGCGGTCGGGCTGGTCGTCTCCGCGGTGGTTGCCCTACCGGTGCTCATGGCCACCACTGCTTATGTGGTCGGCGCCCAATTCGACTGGCGTCGCGGCCTGTCCGAGCAGGTCAGCAACGCCTGGCGTTTCTACGGCGTCCTGGCGGCGTCCGTCGGCCTCGCCGTCGCCGTGAGCCTGGCGAACGTTTCCGTCATCGACATTTTGGTCGCAGCCAGCGTGGTCGGCGGATTCGGCACACCCATCGGCATCGCGGTCCTGGTCCTGCTGGGCCGTGATCACGCGGTCATGGGTGCCCGGCGCATATCGGGCCGACTAGCCGTCGCCGGCTGGACAGTCGCCGCCATCGTCGCCGGCTTCGGACTGGTGTACGTCATTGGAGCGGCCCTGGGCGAATTCTGACCTTGTTCGCTCGTCCACATCAGGGCCTCAGCGGGCCACCGGATCGGACCCATCATCAGGAGGAGGAAGAAGAAGAAGAAGAAGAAGAAGAAGAAGATCCCGGGCTCAGCCAGGTGTTCGGCTGGACCCCGGTGGGCCCGTTCGCCTGGACTCAGCCGTTGCTGGCCGCTGCGGTGGCGACTTTGCTGTCGGAGCTTGCTCCCGACAGATGATCGGTGTGTCGGATACCGTGCGCCGACAGATGATCGGCGGCGAGTGGGCCGGTTGATCCGTGCAGCCGAAAGTCGTTGCGGTTACCCATTGTTCACGTTCGGTAAACCCTGTGGCTACCCGCCGGCGGTTGGTAGCGGCTTTTTGGACCGGGCTTGCGCACTCAGGTCGCGGGGCCCCCATCATGCCCGTACCGTTGGCTACGGGGTGCATGACGATCCGCAGACTTAGCGTGCAGGTGGTCGAAATGGAACGCGAAAATCGGTTGGAGTTCAAGCCCTATCGGTCTGCGTCGGAGCATATTGACGGAGCCTGGTGGCCGCGGTCGAGGCAGTTGGTCGACGAGCTACCGGACCTGGTCGCGTCGGTCTCCGACCGGCTGGGGCAGGTCGTGATGGTGGGCTACCGCTGCAATGGCTGGGACGAGACGCCGCCGCTGGTTGAGATCGCCGGCCGCACGATCGAATTGCTGGGCTTCACCAGTGACGAGCCAACCAGTGTCATCCTGATCGGGGAGGACGGTCGTCACATCACGCTGCACGTCATCCGGCCGGACACCAGCGAAGAGGTTGCCCGCCAAGCGCTGGAAGAGGCACGAGTACCCGCCGACGCCAACGTTGCGCTGGCCGCCCGTTCAACGGTTGCGCTATCCGTGGACGACGTCGCAGACGAGCTGGCCCGTCACGAGGGGCTGGACGACGAGCAGCGGACCAAACAGATCAAGCGCTGGTGTGAGGACGCCGCTCGACAATTCATCGATGCACCAATCCAGACCTTCGTTCCGATCCTCGTCGAACACATCGTTCGCAACCGCATGATCGAATCCCGGCGGCAACGTCGCCGCCAACGGCGAGTGAACCAATGACCGCACCCCGGCGTACTGTCAGGCGCTGGTTCTGCCCGCCATCAGGGTGGTGATCGCTTCGACGTCGACCGGGCCGGGCATGCCCCAGTCAGGCTTGTATTCGAACAACTCGTCGACTTGCGCGGTCTTGAGATCGACGTCGAGAAGTTCAATCGCGCCGAGGGGCACGAGGGCGGGGTGGACGTAGCCACACGCGCGGGCCAGGGCCAACAGTTCGAAGCGCAGCGTGGCGAGATAGTTGGCGCAGCGCACCGACTTCAGGACCGGGTCGAGGCCATGCTGCAGCCATGCTGACTGGGTGGCGACGCCCGACGGGCAGCGGCCGGTGTGACAGCGCTGAGCCTGGATGCAGCCGATGGAGAACATGGCGGTTCGGCCGACGTTGATCATGTCGCAGCCCATGGCCAGGGCCAGCAGGGCGTTCTCGGGGATGCCCAGCTTGCCCGAGCCGATGAACACCACGTCGTGATGCAGGTCCTCTTCGGCGAAGGCCCGGTAGACACGGGGGTGAGCCCACTTGAACGGCAGGGCGACGTGGTCACTGAAGACGAGCGGAGCCGCGCCGGTGCCGCCCTCGCCGCCGTCGATGGTCACGAAGTCGACGCCCCTGCCGGTGCGCGCCATGCGGCCTGCCAGCTCGAGCCAAAACGGCCCTTCCCCGACTGCCGACTTGATGCCTACCGGTAGACCTGTCTCGGCGGCGATGGTCTCCACCAGCTCGAGCAGTCCGTCGACATCGGCGAATGCTGAGTGTCCGGCGGGGCTCTTGCAGTCCACCCCGACCGGAACACCGCGGATCGCGGCGATTTCGGGGGTGACCTTGGCGCCGGGCAGCATGCCGCCCAGACCGGGCTTGGCGCCCTGGCTGAGCTTAATCTCGATGACCCGGATCGACGGGGTAGCCGCCACCCGGTCGATCAGCCGGGGAAGGCTGAAGGTGCCGTCCTCATTGCGGCAGCCGAAGTAGCCGGTGCCGATCTGCCAGACCAGGTCGCCGCCATTGAGGTGGTACGGCGACACTCCACCCTCGCCGGTCGTGTGCAGCGCGCCGGCGATGGCCGCGCCCTTGTTGAGCGCGGTGACGGCAGCGGCGGACAGCGACCCGAAGCTCATCCCTGAGACGTTGACCAACGACGAGGGCCGGAAAGCCTTGGCCCGGCCCCGCGCGCCGCCGAGCACCTTGGCCGCGGGCAGCGGCATCCCCGGGTCGGGGTGGTTGGGCTCGCCGGCCGGGGCCGGCACGGGGAACGCCGCGTGCTTGATGATGAGGTAGTTGTGGACCCGTTCCAGATCCTTGTCGGTGCCGAACCCGAAGTATCGGTTGGTCAACTTCGAGGACGTGTACACCCAGCGCCGCTGGTCACGACTGAAGGGCCGCTCCGCGTCGTTGTCGGTGACGATGTACTGGCGCAGCTCGGGGCCGACCGCTTCCAGGAGGAACCGCAGGTGGCCGATGATCGGGTAGTTGCGCAGGATGGTGTGACGGCGCTGCACGAGATCCCAGCCCGTCAGCCCGGCCAGACTCCCGCCGACCAGGGCGGCCACGGATCGCCGCTTCATGCCGAATCGAAATCCGCGCCGGCGCTGTAGGCGCTGTACACGCCCAGCAGGTCGCGGGCGGAGACGATGCCGGCCAGCGCGCCATCGCGCTCCACCAGGACGTGGCGGATGTAGTGGTTCATCATCTGGGCCGCCACTTGGTCAACGGTGGCCTCGGCGTCGCAGAACACCAGCTTGGTGCTGGCTATGTCGATGGCCGGGACGGTAGCTGGATCTTTTCCAGCGGCCACCAGCCGAACGATGTCGCGCTCGCTCACCAGCGCGGCGGGCCGCTCGTCGTCACCGACCACGATGGCCCCGACGTCGACGGTCACAAGAGCCTTGGCGACGTCGGCAACGGTGGCGTCAGCGGCGACGCGCGCCACTGGGTCGCCGGTGATGGTGGAGATCGGGATCGACCCGGGAGAAGGCATGCCAGTCACACTCACCATGTTCACCAGAACTTGCCCGCCCTTGCTAGTGACCTGAGTCCTCAATTCGGGTGGCACTGGTAACCGCAAACCCTAAAGGTCCTGGCCCCGTGATGCGAGATCAGCGGCAAGTCGACCACCCGAGATAGAAGCTGCCCGCGGCATATCATCGTGACAATTGGCGCTGGGCGACTCCTCTGCACACTACGATGCACAGGCGGTGATTTCAGGTGGAAACCGAGGGAATGCCCGGCCGAGGTGGTCGTCGCGTCAGTTCGTCTTCGGACGCAACCCATCAGCCACGTCCGTCGGAGTTGCGGCGCTGGCGCCACCATTTGGCCAACGAACGCGCCGAAGCCGCCATTTATCGCCAGCTAGCCCAGCGCCGCACCGGCGAGGAACGCGCGATCCTGCTGGAGCTGGCTCACGCCGAGGCTCGCCACGAGCGACATTGGTTGAACCTGCTTGGCGACCAGGTCGGCGAGACGGCCCGCATCCCTCTGCGCACACGCCTGCTCGCCTTCCTGGCAGGTCACTTCGGATTTGTGTTCGTGTTGGCGCTGATAGAGCGATCCGAAGCCCGGTCACGCTATGACGAGGACCGCGACGCCACACCCAGGATGGCCGCCGATGAACACATCCACGCCGAGGTTGTCCGCGCGCTGGCGACCAGGGGACGCGACCGGTTGTCGGGTAGCTTCCGCGCCGCGGTGTTCGGCGCCAACGATGGACTGACCACCAACCTGGCCCTCATTCTGGGCATCAGCGCCACCGGTGTATCCAGCCACACCGTGCTGGCCACCGGTCTAGCCGGGCTGCTGGCTGGAGCACTGTCGATGGGAGCCGGCGAATACGTGTCGGTTAACTCCCAACTGGAACTGCTCGAGGCCTCCACGCCCAGCCCCGAGGCCGGTAGTGCGCTGCCGCAGCTTGATCTAGACGCCAACGAGCTGGCGCTGGTCTACCGGGCGCGCGGTATGAGTGCCGATGAGGCTCGACGCCGAGCCGCCGAGGCCCTCTGCGACCTGGGTGCCGGGGGAGACAGACATCCTGACATGGCCAGACCTGGCCCTAACGGGCGCGAGACCGTGGGCACAGGTCTGCGCGCCGGTGTTTCGAGCTTCATCTTCTTCGGCTCCGGAGCGTTCATCCCGGTGTTGCCCTACCTACTGGGACTTGGCGGTGTCACCGCGCTGGTGGTGGCCGCTGTACTGGTCGGGGCCGCTTTGTTGGCTACTGGAGTCATCGTGGGGCTCATCTCCGGGGGATCCCCACTGCGCCCGGCGCTGCGCCAGCTGCTCATTGGCTACGGTGCGGCGACCGTCACCTACCTGCTGGGTTTGCTCTTCCACACCAGCGCCGGCTAACGCGCGCTCGGCCGACCGGCTACACGGCGCCGGGCTGAATCGATTGGTGCTGCTCACCGCAGACCGCACCGAACCCAGCCGTAGAGCTCTCTTTCCAGCTGCGGCCTGGTGCGGATCAGAATTCACCGGACAATGTGCGTCTGCTGGCGAATCCGCGGCGCAACCCCGTCACCGGATCGTCGAACTCGATACGCTGCGCCAGCAACCGCGGCGGCGCGTCGAAGTCGTCAGCCGGCACGTCAATAACGTTGGGATACAACGGATCACCTACGATCGGTATCCCTAACGAAGCCATGTGCAGCACCCGCAGCTGGTGGGTGCGTCCGGTGCGCGGCGTGAGTCGATACAGACCGTCCGGTGATTGCCGGGGGTACTCCCCTGCGGAGCGGGGACCCACCCGCTAGCGGGGGACTCCACCAAGGTCTCCGCGTTGGGTATACCGGGCTCGCAGGCCGCCTGCAGGCGGCCCCGCCGCTTGACGATGCGGCTTCGGACCAGTCGCGGCAGCACCAGTGCCGGATCGACGGCCGCCCGCGCCAGATAGGTCTTGCGCACCAAACCGCGGGCAAAAAGCGTCTGGTATGCGCCGCGCACCTCGGGCCGGGTGGTGAACTGGGGGCACCTCCCGCTTGCGGGGGAGACCTTAGCCCGTAGTTCCCCCTTCTTGGGGGGAACTACGGCTTAGCGCGGGTCGGCGCGCCAAACCGGGCGGTCAGTTCGGTCAGCACCGGCCCGCCATGCAGCCGCACCCGGGCGGGCGCCAATCCGTCGCGGACAGGAAGGGGCGCGGGCTTCAAAGCCGGCTCAATTGAGCGGCACCGGCTCGAGGATCTCGGCGCGCGCCTCCGGTGCGTTGGCCCGCAGCATGTCGGCCGACACGTCGTCGGGCTGGGCCTGCGACAGTATCTCGGCCTCCACCCGCGCGGTGTAGTTCGCCACCTCACGCTCGATGTCCTCAGCGGTCCACCCCAGCGCCGGAGCGACCACGTCGGCCACCTCGCGGGCGCAGTCGACACCGCGGTGCGAATATTCGATGGCGATGCGCATCCGGCGCGTCAGGATGTCCTCCAGATGCAGGGCGCCTTCGGCGGTGACGGCGTACAGGGCTTCCACCTTCAAATAGCCCGGCGCCTCTTTGATCGGACCGAGCAGGCCGGGAGTCTCGGCCGCCAATTCCAGGACGTCGCCGATCAGCGAACCGTAGCGGTCCAGCAGATGGCGCACCCGGTACGGGTGCAGACCTTGCAGCGCGCCAACGTGTTCGGCCTGATTGATCAGTGCGAAGTAGCCGTCGGCGCCCAGCAGGCTCACCTTTTCGGTGATCGACGGCGCCACCCGGGCCGGGATGAACTGTACCGCGGCGTCGATCGCGTCGGCGGCCATCACCCGGTAAGTGGTGTACTTACCGCCGGCGATTGCGACCAGCCCGGGCGCGGGCACCGCCACCGCGTGCTCCCGGGACAGCTTGGAGGTTTCCTCGCTTTCCCCGGCCAGCAGCGGCCGCAGCCCGGCATAGACCCCGTCGATATCGGCATGCGTCAGCGGGGTGGCCAGCACGGTGTTGACGGTGCCGAGGATGTAGTCGATGTCGGCCTTGGTGGCCGCGGGGTGCGCAAGGTCGAGGTCCCAGTCGGTATCGGTGGTTCCGATGATCCAGTGGCTCCCCCATGGGATGACGAACATCACCGACTTCTCGGTACGCAGGATGATCGCGGCGTCACTGACGATTCGGTCCCGCGGCACCACCACGTGCACGCCCTTGGAGGCGCGTATCTGGAACCGCCCGCGCTGCTTGGACAACGCCTGAATCTCGTCGGTCCAAACCCCGGTCGCGTTGACCACGACGTGGCCGCGGACCTCGGTGATCGCGCCGTCCTCGGAGTCGCGGACCCGCACGCCGGTCACCCGGTCGGCCTCGCGCAGCAACGCGACCACCTGGGTGGAGGACCGCACGACTGCGCCGTAATGCGCGGCGGTGCGCGCCACCGTCATGGTGTGCCGGGCGTCGTCGACGACGGTGTCGTAGTAGCGAATCCCACCGATCAACGAGCTGCGCTTTAAGCCGGGGCTCAATCGCAGAGCGCCGGCGCGGGTCAAATGCTTTTGCGGCGGAACCGATTTCGCGCCGCCCAGACGATCGTAGAGGAAGATGCCCGCGGCGATGTAAGGGCGTTCCCACACGCGCTTGGTCAGCGGGAACAAGAACGGCATCGGCTTGACCAGATGCGGCGCCAGCGTGGTCAGCGACAGCTCACGCTCGTAGAGCGCCTCGCGCACCAGCTCGTATTCCAGTTGTTCAAGGTAGCGCAACCCGCCGTGAAACATCTTCGACGAGCGGCTCGACGTGCCCGAGGCCAAATCGCGTGCCTCGACCAGCGCCACCTTGAGCCCGCGCGTGGCAGCGTCCAACGCGCACCCAGAGCCCACCACACCGCCGCCGATGACCACCACGTCGAACTGCTCGGTGCCGAGCCGCTCCCAGGCCACCTCGCGTTGCTGCGGTCCCAGCACGGAAGCCGGCCAGGTCTGCTCGCTAGGTGGGTGGATCGGCTCGCTCACGGCAGAGGACTCCTCACTGGGAAAACTCCTGTCCAGTTACTCGTCGGTAGGGGTGCCCCACCAAGGCTACGTCTTTGGGCGTTCTTCCGTCGTTGCTTGACGCGTCGTTCAGTTCAGGTCGTCGTGGGCAATCAGCCGGCGAGCGGCCTCGGTGATCGAACCGGATAACGAGGGGTAAACAGCAAGCGTGTGCGCCAACTCGTTGACGGTGATGCGGTTTTGCACGGCCACGGCAATCGGCAGGATCAGCTCGGAGGCAATCGGCGCCACCACCACGCCGCCGATTACCACGCCGGTGGACCGCCGGCAGAAGATCTTGACGAAACCCTGTCGCAGTCCGGACATCTTTGCCCGCGCGTTGGTCCGCAACGGCAGCATGATGGTCCGCGCTGTCACCGAACCGTTGTCGATCGCCGACTGCGGCACGCCGACAGCGGCGATCTCGGGCCTGGTGAAAACCGTCGCCGCGACCGTGCGCAACCGGATCGGGGTGACGCCCTCGCCCAGCGCGTGATACATCGCGATCCGGCCCTGCATGGCGGCCACCGAGGCCAACGGCAGCAGACCGGTGCAGTCGCCCGCGGCATAGATGCCGACCACCGGGGTCCGGGAAACCCGATCCACGGTCATGTAGTTGCCGCGCCCGAGCTCGATACCGACCCGTTCCAGGCCGAGACCGCTGGTGTTGGGGACCGACCCGATGGTCATCAGGGCGTGGCTGGCCTCGACAGTGCGGCCGTCGGTCATCGTCACCAGCACCCCGGTGTCGGTGCGGGTGACCGATTGTGCGCGGGCGTTCTTGACCAGCCGCACCCCCCGTTCGGCGAACGACTCTTCCAAGACCAGCGCGGCGTCGGCGTCCTCGTAGGGCAGCACCCGGTCCTGGCTGGCCACCACCGTCACCTGAACGCCCAATTCGGTGTAGGCGTTGACGAATTCGGCGCCGGTGACCCCCGAGCCCACCACGATCAGGTTTTCGGGCAGTGCCTCCAAGTCGTAGAGCTGCCGCCAGGTCAGGATGCGCTCGCCGTCCGGCTGGGCCGTCGGCAGGATCCGCGGGCTGGCACCGGTGGCGATCAGCACCACTTCCGCGTCGTACTCGCTGGTGGAGCCGTCGGGGGCAGTCGCTTTGATGCGGTGGCGGGCCAGACCGGGGATGGGGTCGATGAGCTCGCCGCGGCCGGCGACCACGTGCACGCCCACGCTGAGCAGCGCAGCGGTGATGTCGGCCGACTGCTCCGCGGCGAGCCTCTTGACCCGGGCATGAATTTGCGGCAGCGAGATCTTGGCGTCCTCGATGTCGATGTCGAAGCCCAGCCGCGGCGCTCGGCGCAGTTCGCTGCGCAGCCCGGTGGAGGCGATGAACGTCTTGGACGGCACGCAGTCGTCCAGAACGGCCGCCCCGCCGATGCCGTCGGAGTCGATCACGGTGACGTGGGCTGTCTCGGGGTGTGAGGTGGCGGCAACCAGCGCGGCCTCGTAACCGGCCGGGCCTCCGCCGAGGATCACGATGCGGGTCACCACAAGCCCATAACCTATCTGGATAACGATGCTCGCCGCCGTGCGGCGACGACGCACGCCGCGCGCGGCGTGTGGGGGTAGCGCCCGCTTGCGGGGGAGTTGGGGATACCCCAGCCGCGCGGTGACGAGGGGCCGAGCCGGGCCATCAGACCCAGCGCGGCGGGCGGTGGGACACCCTCGAAGTCCTCGGGTGAATACCGCTTGAGCGTGCGCCGTCTAAGCTTTCCCCGTGCCGCTCTACGCCGCGTACGGGTCGAACATGGATCCCGAACAGATGCTGGAGCGCGCGCCCCACTCGCCGATGACCGGAACCGGCTGGCTGCACGGGTGGCGGTTGACGTTCGGCGGCGAGGACATCGGCTGGGAAGGCTCGCTGGCCACCATCGTCGAGGATCCGGATTCGAAGGTGTTCGTCGTGCTCTACGACATGACGGCGGCGGACGAAAAGAACCTCGACCGGTGGGAGGGTTCCGAGCTCGGCATCCACAAGAAGATCCGATGCCGGGTGGAACGCATATCGTCGGACACCACCACCGACCCCGTCTTGGCGTGGTTGTACGTGCTGGATGCCTGGGAAGGCGGCCTGCCGTCGGCGCGGTACCTGGGCGTGATGGCCGACGCCGCTGAAATCGCCGGCGCGCCAAGTGATTACGTGCACGACCTGCGGGCCCGCCCGGCCCGCAACATCGGTCCGGGGACTAGCGCCTAACTGGTCGCTACCTGGGGCACCACCCACGAGCGCGCGTGTTTGCACGACGACACGCGGTTGGAGCCGGCATTCCGCGGCCCCTCGTGGGGCCGTCACGCAGCCCGGGCATGGTCCAATCGCATCTCAAGCCGCCGGACGAGTTCGACGCGCCGGTACCTGACATCCCCGGCCTCCATGGGCACGACCACGCATCCGAGGTCCTGCAATGCCGCGCCACGTCGGCAGTCCCGGAGAAATGCTTCCGGACCGCTGTGCCATTCGACGCCGTCGTACTCGGCAGCGACGCGAACTTCGGGCCACGCAAAATCGAGCCGCCAAACGCACACCTGTAGGTCCACGATCTCGTATTGCGGGACTGGCGGCGGCAGGGCGCCGTCGATCATGACCAGCCGCGCCTCACTCTCCATCGGGGACTCGGCCAGCGGCGAGGCAAACTAAGCAACTTACCTGCGGTAACGATGCCGCGACGGCCGGACTGCTGCTTGACTGCCTGGTGCAGCTCGCCGTGACTGCACGTCCCGCTGCGCAGGGCGGCGTCCAGCGTCGCTAGCGCTCAAGGTCGACGCAGTCCGCGGGCGACCTCGATCGCCGTCCACGCGGGCGCGGTGGGGGGCTGACCTGCGACCATGGTCAACGGCGCATCCGCTGCTAGAAAGCCGCCGCCTGTTCGATGATGTTGACCATCACGCGCAGTCCGATCGCCAGGGCTCGTTCGTCGAGATCGAAGGTCGGCTGGTGCAGGTCTAACTGGGGTCCGTCGCCCGACCACACGCCCAATCGCGCCATCGCGCCGGGAATCTCCTCCAAATACCAGGAGAAATCCTCACCGCCACCGGACTGCCGCGTATCAGCCAGCGCATCGGGGCCGACGGCTTCGATCGCATGGGTGAGGATATGGGTCGAGACCTCCTCGTTGACCACCGGTGGCACGCCGCGGTGGTATCGCAGGGTGTGTTCGATAGCCAGTGGCGACAGCAGCGCGGACACGGTCTCGCGGATGATCTCCTCGAGGGAGACCCAGGTCTGCCGGCTGGCGGTGCGAACGGTGCCGGACAGTACGCCGGTTTGCGGAATGGCGTTGGCAGCCGCGCCGGCGTTGACCGCACCCCACACCAGTACGGTGCCGTTGCGCGGGTCGATGCGGCGCGACAGCACCCCGGGCAGCCCGGTGATCAGCGTGCCCAGTCCGTAGACCAGGTCGGCGGTCAGGTGTGGCCGTGACGTGTGCCCGCCGGGCGAATACAGCGTGATCTCTATCGAGTCGGCGGCCGAGGTGATGGGGCCGTGCCGGACCGCGATCTTGCCGACCTCGAGCCGGGGATCGCAGTGCAGGGCGAAGATCCGCGACACCCCGGCCAGCGCTCCGGCGGCGATGGCGTCGATCGCCCCGCCGGGCATCAACTCCTCGGCAGCCTGGAAGAGCAGCCGCACCCCGACCGGCAGCTCCGGCACCGACGCCAATGCCAGCGCGGTACCCAGCAGGATTGCGGTGTGCGCGTCATGCCCGCAGGCGTGCGCGACGTTGGGCATGTTCGAGGCATACGGGGCGCCGGTCCGCTCGGCCATGGGCAGCGCGTCCATGTCGGCCCGCAGCGCGATCCTCGGCGCGTGTTCGGGGCCGATATCGCAGGTCAGCCCCGTTCCGCCGGGCAGCACCTTCGGGTTCAGGCCCGCGCTGGCCAACCGCTCGGCGACGAATTGGGTGGTGGCGTACTCCTGCCGGCCCAACTCCGGATAGCGGTGGATGTGCCGGCGCCAAGCGACCAGGTCCTCGTAGTGCGCGGCCAGCCATGATTCGGCGGTGTCGACCAGACTCATGCTTTGGCCCGACGTTCTTGCCCAGCCACTACCCGGTCGCGTTCGTCAGGGGTCTGGGCCAACCGGACAACCGTGCGCGCCAGCATGATCGCGCCTTCGACGACCGCGCGGTCGGCGCTGGGACCTCCGGCGGCAGCAGCGAAGGCGCGCTGGTGAACCGTGGCGCCGCCGGCGTCGACCCCGATCACCGGATGGATCCCCGGCAGCAGCTGTGTCACGTTGCCCATATCGGTGCTGCCCATGGGAATCCTCGCCTCGACCTCGGGTGCCGCCGGCTCGCGTCCGAGTCGGCGCATCTCCTGGCGGCAGACGTCGGCCAGCCATTGGTCGGGCTTGAGTTCCGCGTATGCCGGTGCCGGGTTGTCAATCTGGTATTCGCAGCCGGCGGCCAGTGCGCCTGCGGCAAAGCACGCGAACATCCTTCCCTCCAGCTCTCGCAGCGAATCCGATTCAATCGCCCGCATCGCATACTGCAACGTCGCGTGCCCGGGGATGACATTGATCGCCTGCCCGCCGCTGGTGACGATCCCGTGTACGAGTTGCCCCGGCGCCAGTTGCTGCCGCAGCGCCCCGATGGCGACCTGAGCGACGGTCACGGCGTCGGCGGCGTTGACCCCCAGATGCGGCGCGACGGCGGCATGCGACTCCTTGCCACGGTAGTGCACGACCACTTCAGACAATGCCAGTGAGCGGGCCGCAGCGATGTCGGTCGGCCCCGGATGCACCATCACCGCCACCGCGACGTCGTCGAACGTCCCGGCCTGCAGCAGCAGTGCTTTACCGCCGCCGGCCTCCTCGGCAGGAGTTCCCAGCAGCGCCACCGTCAGGCCCAGATCGTCGGCTACCGAAGCCAGCGCCAGCGCGGTGCCCACCGCCGAGGCCGCAATGATGTTGTGGCCGCAGGCGTGCCCGATCTCGGGCAGCGCGTCGTACTCGGCACACACCCCGACGACCAGCGGTCCGCTGCCGAAGTCGGCCCGAAAGGCGGTGTCCAAACCACCGGCAGCCGCGGTGATCTCGAAACCGCGTTCGGCGACCAGCACCTGCGTCTTGGCGCAGCTGCGATGCTCGGCGAACGCCAGCTCAGGTTCGGCATGGATGGCGTGGGACAGCTCGACAAGATCGGCACCACGTCGCCGCACGACGTCCTCGACGCTGTCCAATGCGGTGGCTGTTGGCATTCTCGCAGTATCCCACCGCAGAGTCCCCGCTCAGCCGCGAGCAGTCGCAGAATCGCACGGCCAGGCCATCTTGCGTGCGATTCTGCGTCTGCTGGCGGCTTGGTTAAGCTCGCGCAGTGTGAGTGACCCTGCGCCCGATCCCGACGCGCTCGCACTGGCCGCGGCGCAGGTCATCGGTGAGCGCACCGGGATCCGTGAGCACGACGTCGCCATCGTTCTCGGGTCGGGATGGTCGCCGGCGGTTGCCGCGCTCGGCTCCCCGACCGTCGTGCTGCCCTGGGCAGAACTGCCCGGGTTCACACCGCCAAGCGCTGTCGGGCATACCGGTGAGGTGTTGTCGGTGCGCATCGGTGGGCACCGGGTGCTGGCGGTGGTCGGTCGCGTGCATGCCTACGAGGGGCATGACCTGTACCACGTCGTGCACCCGATACGGGCGGCGTGCGCGGCCGGGGCGCGCATCGTCGTGCTCACCAATGCGGCCGGCGGACTGCGCCCGGACATGTCGATCGGCCAGCCGGTGCTGATCAGCGACCACCTGAATCTGACCGCGCGTTCGCCGTTGACCGGCGCACAGTTCGTGGACCTGACCGATGCCTACGCACCGCGGCTGCGGGAGCTGGCCCGCCAGGCCGACCCGGAGCTGACCGAAGGTGTCTACGCCGGCCTGCCGGGACCGCACTACGAGACGCCCGCGGAAGTCCGGATGCTGCGGATGTTGGGCGCCGACATGGTAGGCATGTCGACGGTGCACGAGACCATCGCGGCCCGGGCGGCCGGCGCCGAGGTGCTGGGTGTGTCGCTGGTGACAAACCTGGCCGCCGGGATCGGCGGCCAGCCGCTGAGCCACGCCGAGGTGCTGGCCGCCGGGGCGGCGTCAGCAAGCCGGATGGGCACTCTGCTGGCCGACGTCATAGCGCGGTTCGCCACGACGTGACGCCCGAGCAGTGGATCGCGCACGATCCCGACCCACAGACGGCCGCCGAGCTCGCCGCCTGTGGCTCCGAGGCGCTTGCCGCGCGGTTCGCCCACCCACTCAGGTTCGGCACCGCGGGCCTGCGCGGCCCGGTGCGCGGCGGGCCCGACGCCATGAACGTCGCGGTGGTGTCGCGCGCCACCTGGGCGGTGGCACACGTGCTTGGCAAGCCGGCCGGTTCGCTGGTCGTGGTGGGGCGCGACGCTCGGCACGGGTCGGCGGCCTTCGCTACTGTGACGGCTGAAGTGCTTGCCGCCGAGGGGTTTTCGGTGCTGCTACTGCCCGGCCCGGTGCCCACGCCGGTGGTCGCGTTCGCGGTTCGCCACACCGGCGCCGTCGCCGGGATACAGATCACAGCCTCACACAATCCGCCGACCGACAACGGCTACAAGGTGTACTTCGAAGGCGGCATCCAGATCATCTCCCCCACCGACCGCCAGATCGAAAGCGCGATGGCCGACGCTCCCCCGGCCGACCAGATCACCCGCAAACCCGTCGAACCCACGGTGACCGATCTGGTCGAGCGCTACATCGAGCGTGCCGCCGGGGTGCGTCGCGCCGCCGGTTCGGTACGGGTTGCCCTCACGCTTTTGCACGGGGTGGGCGGTGCGGTGGCCGTCGAAACGCTGCGGCGTGCCGGATTCGACCACGTGCACACCGTCGGAGCCCAGTTCGCACCGGACCCCGACTTTCCCACGGTCGCATTCCCAAACCCCGAGGAGCCCGGCGCCACCGACGCGCTGCTCACCCTGGCCGCAAATGTCGGGGCCGACGTCGCGATCGCGCTGGATCCCGACGCCGACCGATGCGCGGTCGGCATCCCCACCCCGTCGGGATGGCGGATGCTGTCCGGCGACGAAACCGGTTGGCTACTGGGCGATTACATCTTGTCGCACGGGCAACCCACCGAGACCAGAGTGGTGGCCAGCACCGTGGTGTCGTCGCGGATGCTGGCGGCGATCGCCGCGCACTACGGCGCGGTGCACGTCGAAACCCTCACCGGTTTCAAGTGGCTGGCGCGCGCTGATTCCAACGTGCCCGGCGGCACCCTGGTGTACGCCTACGAGGAAGCGATCGGGCACTGCGTCGACCCGGACGCCGTGCGCGACAAAGACGGCATCAGTGCCGCGGTACTGGTATGCGATCTGGTGGCCGCGCTGAAAAAACAGGGCCGTTCGGTGCCTGAGGTGCTCGACGAACTCGCCCGGCGTTACGGCGTGCACGACGTCGCGGCGGTGTCGCGTCCGGTCGCCGACGCCGACGAGGCCGCCGAACTGATGCAGCGGCTACGAGCAGCCCCGCCGAGTCGGCTGGTCGGGTTCACCGCGACCACCACCGACATCACCGAAGCGTTGATCTTCACCGGCGGTGACGATGAAACGTCGGTGCGAGTGGTGGTGCGGCCCTCGGGCACCGAGCCGAAGTTGAAGTGCTACTTGGAGGTTCGCTGCGCCGTGGCCGGCGACCTGCGATCTGCTCGGGAACGCGCCGGCGCGCTGCGCGACCAGCTGGTCTCCGCGGTGCGGAGCTGGTGAGCTAGCGTGGCCCGAATTGCCGGTCGCCCGCATCGCCGAGACCCGGCACGATATAGGCGGTCTCGTTGAGCCCGTCGTCGACGGCAACGGTGAAAAGGCGTGCGTTCGGTGCCGATTTCTCAAGTGCCGCAATGCCTTCCGGTGCAGCCACCGCACACAGCACAGTGATTGCTGTGGCGCCGCGGCGGTGCAGCAGACCGATCGTGTGTTCCAACGACCCGCCGGTGGCCAGCATGGGGTCGAGGACCATCACCGGCAGGTCGGTCAGGTCGTCGGGCAGCGTCTCCAGGTATCCATGCGGCCGGTGGGTTTCCTCGTCGCGGGCGACGCCGACGAATGCGACTCGGGCTTCCGGTAACAGGGCTAGCGCCTGCTCGACCATGCCCAGCCCGGCGCGCAGCACGGGCACCAGCAGGGGCGGGTCGGCCAGTCGCACACCGAGGGTCTCGGCCAGGGGGGTACGGATCGGAAACGTCTCGCGGGCCGCGTCCCGGGTGGCCTCGTAGACCAGCATCACCGTCAGGTCACGCAACGCGGCCCGGAAACCGGCGTTGTCGGTGTGTTTGTTGCGCAATGCGGTCAGCCGGGCGACGGCCAGCGGGTGGTCAACGACGCGCACATCCACGGAATTCGACCCTATATAACAATCGGGCTCCGTTTATTTGAAGCCCCGCTGACACGCTTGCGTCCGTCCGGTCAATCACCCGAACCCGCCCATATAATCCCGGGGTGCTGCGCCGATTTCAAAGTCCAAGAAGGCTGATAGACGGGGCATCTCAATCCGTCCGGTGGGTCGGCGCGGTGGCGTTGACGGGGCTGGTGGCCGTCCCGGTGGCTCCTCGCGTGGGGCTCGCGGCGGCCGCGCTTCCCCAACTCGCGCACGTGGTAATCGTGGTGGAAGAGAACCGCTCTCAGACCAACATCATCGGCAACAAGTCGGCGCCCTTCATCAACGCGCTGGCCGCCAACGGCGCAATGATGGCCCAGTCGTTCGCCGAAACACATCCCAGCGAGCCGAACTACCTAGCGTTGTTCGCCGGCAGCACATTCGGAGTCACCAAGGACGTGTGCCCGGTCAACGCCGGCGCGGTTCCCAATCTGGCTTCTGAACTACTCGCCACCGGCCACACGTTCATCGGTTTTGCCGAAGGCCTGCCCGCGGTCGGCTCACCGGTCTGCAGCGCGGGCAAGTACGCGCGCAAGCACGTGCCATGGGCCGACTTCAGCAATGTGCCCCCGGCCAACTCGCTGCCGTTCTCCGCGTTTCCGGTAGGAAACTACGCCAGCCTGCCGACCGTGTCGTTCGTCATTCCCAACAACGACGACAACATGCACGACGGCTCGATCGCGCAGGGCGACGCCTGGCTGAACCGCGAGCTGTCGGGGTATGCCAACTGGGCCGTGGCCAACAACAGCCTGCTCATTGTGACCTGGGACGAGGACGACAACACCAGTCGCAACCAGATTCCGACGGTGTTCTACGGCGGGCATGTGCAGCCCGGTACCTACAACGAGCAGATCAACCACTACAACGTACTTTCCACGTGTGAGCAGATGTATGGGCTGCCCAAAACGGGTAACGCGGTGAACGCTCCCGCAATCGCCGACATCTGGGGCGGGTAACCGGCGGCGGGCCGGACCCCTGCCCGACACCGGTGGACTACGTCCGCCACCTTCTCCGGCCGTCGCTATTCTGTGCCGCATGGTTGCTGACCTCGTGCCGATCCGCCTGAGCCTGTCCGCTGGTGACCGCTATACCGTGTGGGCACCCCGCTGGCGCGACGCCGGCGACGAGTGGGAGGCGTTTCTGGGCCAGGGCGACGAGCTGTACGCCTTCGAAACCGTTGCTGACCTGGTCGCATTTGTGCGTTCCGACACCGACAACGATCTGGTCGACCACCCGGCGTGGAAGGACCTGACCTCGGCGCACGCGCGCAAGCTCGAACCCGCCGAAGACAAGCAGTTCGATCTCGTCGTTGTCGAGGAACTGGTGTCGGAGAAGCCGACCGAGGAGTCGGTGACCGCGCTGGGGGCCGCGCTGGCAATCGTGTCGTCGATCGGATCGGTGTGCGAGCTGGCGGCGGTGTCGAAGTTCTTCAACGGCAACCCCAATCTGGGCACGGTATCCGGCGGAATCGACCACTTCACCGGTAAAGCCGGTCACAAACGCTGGAATTCGATCGCCGAAGTCATCGGACGCAGCTGGGACGACGTGCTCAGCGCGATCGACGAGATCATCAGCACTCCCGAGGTCGATGCTGCGCTGTCGACCAAGGCCGCCGACGAACTGGCCGAAGAGCCCGAAGAACCCGAAGTGGGGGTACCCCAAGCCGCGCTGGGGGCACCGCCCGCTTGCGGGGGACGGCGAGGGGAAGAGTCAGACGGCCAGGAAGGTGAGGCCTCTGACGAGCCCGGCGAGCGCGCCGAGGCCGAAGACGCCGACGTCGCCGACGACAGCCGGGAAACCGAAGACTCCGAAGACGAAGACGAAGCCCGCGCGCCCGGCGACGCTGTTGTATTGGGCGGCGACGAGGATTTCTGGCTCCAAGTGGGCATCGACCCGATTCGGATTATGACGAGTTCCGGCACGTTCTACACGCTTCGCTGCTACCTGGACGACCGCCCAATCTTCCTGGGCCGTAATGGGCGGATCAGCGTGTTCAGCTCCGAGCGGGCACTGGCCCGCTACCTCGCCGACGAGCACGATCATGACTTGTCCGATTTAAGCACCTACGACGACATCCGTACCGCCGCAACTGACGGCTCACTGGCGGTCGAGGTCACCGACGACAACATCTACGTGCTCAGCGGGCTGGCCGACGACTTCGCCGACGGGCCGGACGCCGTGGACCGTGACCAACTCGACCTGGCCGTCGAGCTGCTCCGCGACATCGGCGACTTCTCCGAGGAGGCCACGGTAGACAAGGCGCTCGAAACGGGCCGGCCGCTGGGCAAGCTGGTCGCCTACGTGCTAGAGCCCGGCTCGGTCAGCAAGCCCGCAGCCCCGTACACCGCGGCGGTACGGGAATGGGAAAACCTCGAACGGTTCGTGGAGTCACGGCTAAGGCGCGAATAGCGCCGCGAGCCGGCGACGACATTGAACGGTAGCGTCACGGCTAACGCGCTAATAGTGGTGAGTTCTGCGCGCCGGGTGAGTTCGCTGACATTTTGCGGGCCACATTGTCCACGATGTTTGACGGGCCATCAAGACTCCTCTTTACTGGCGGGCAGCATCCGCCAGCGTTCAGGGAGGCGGCCGAATGGGGAGGTGAGCCGGTGGCGGCAACACGCTACCCGCTATCGGTTGGGCATGCTGCATGACGCTTCCCGGTATCGGCCCGTTGCCTTTGTACGGGTTCCAACGTCCGGGCATTTTGCTGTTCGGTTTGGTCCCGCTGGCTCTGCTCGCCGTCTACGTCTTCGTCCAGGTTCGACGCCGGCGCCGCCTGCGCCGGTTCACCGAGGCGGATGTGCCGCAGTCGTTGTGGCGACACGTTCCGGTCGTTGTATCGCTGCTCAGCCTGGTCCTGCTGACCATTGCCCTGGCCACCCCCACTCACGACATGCGCATACCGCGTAACCGCGCCGTCATCATGCTGGTCATCGATATGTCGCAGTCCATGCGGGCAACCGACGTCGAGCCCAACCGGCTGAAGGCTGCCGAACAGGCGGCCGCACAGTTCGCCAGCCAGCTGACGCCGGGCATCAATCTCGGACTTGTCGGTTTCGCGGGAACGCCTTACCTGCTGGTACCGCCAACCCCGCAGCACCAGGCGACCCTTGATGCGCTCAAAAAGCTCGACTTTGCCGACAGCACGGCGACCGGTGAAGCCATCTACGCGGCGCTACACGCGATCGGAGCCACAGCCGTAACCGGCGGCGATAATCCACCGCCGGCCCGCATCGTGCTGCTGTCCGACGGGGGCGAGAACAAGCCGTCAGATCCCAACGATCCGCATGATGGGGCCTACACCGCAGCGCGCCTCGCCAAGGATCAGGGAGTGCCCATCTCGACGATCTCGTTCGGAACCCCGAACGGGGAGATCGAGATGGACGGCCAACGGGTCGCTGTCCCCGTTTCGACGGACCAGATGAAGACGATCGCCCGGCTATCCGGGGGGCAGTCCTACACTGCCGGCAACGTCAACGAGCTCAATAAGAGCTATGACGCCATCGAGAACGACATCGGGTATCGCACCGTGCCCGGTCCCGGCAGTGCCGGGTGGCTGCGCCTCGGTGTCATCACCGCCCTGATCGCCACGGCGCTGGCACTGTTGATCAACCGGCGACTTCCGACCTGACCGCTCAGGAGGGCAGCCTGGTGTTCAGGAACAGTCCGGCCAGTACTGCGCCGGCCATCACGACTGCACCGAGCAGCATCCAGGCGAGGCTGGCGTCGCCCTTGACGGTTTCGTAGCCGATCTGGCGCTGGAGGGTCGTATAGACGTCCTTGAGCGATTCCAAACTGTCGGCGTGGAACGCCTGGCCGTCGGTGATCTCGCAGATCTTCTGCAGGGTTTGATCGTCGACCGGAACCGGGATGGTGGCGCCCTGATAGACAACGGTGCCGTCGGGTGTACCGAAGGAGATCGTCGATATCTGCACCCCCTCGTCTTTGGCCGCCCGAGCCGCGGTGAATGCTCCCTGCGGGGCGTTAGGGTCCAGCGGCACGTTTTCGGCGCCGTCGGACTCCAGCACGATCCGCGCGGGTGGCGGACCGTCGCCGCCCCCCATCACTGAGCCGACCGTCGCGATTGCCTGCAACGCGGTGAAAATGCCTTCCCCTGTCGCGGTTTTCGGAGCCGCCTGCAGGGTGTCGATCGCTGCTTTCACCGCGCCGCGGTTCGTCGTCGGCGCGACCAACAGCGTGGCGTTGGCCGCAAATTCCACCAACCCGAGGTTGATGGCCGGCGTCAGCTCGTCGGCGAACTGCTTACCGGCCTCCTGCGCGGCGGCCAGCCGGGTGGGAGCGACATCGGTGGAAGCCATGGACTCCGAGACATCGATCACCAACATCACTACCGCGCGGTTGAGCGGAATCCGAATGTCGGACGTGGGCCCGGCCATCGCCGTCGTCAGCAGCACCAGCGACGCGGCAAGCAGGATCGTCGGCACGTGCCGCCATCGACCGGAGCGAATCGGCGCGACGCGCTCCAGCACCTCCATGTTGGCGAACCGCAGCACCCGCCGGCGGCGGGCGAATTGGACCGCGACGTAGATGCCTATCACCAGCAGCACAATCAGCAGGATTAGGAAGAACCAGGCGTTCTGGAAGCCCGTGAGCGACACGGGGCCCAGCAGCGGCAGCTTCATGTCCAGCCACAGTATTCGTCAAACGTCGACGGCGCATCGCCCGGCAATATCGGAGCCATCACCTATCCCCAACATATGTTCGGCTCAGATGGTCCCGCGCTGCTGGCCCGGATCAGCGCTGCCGCCCGGTCGGAAGCCCGGGCTGCGGCGCAGCGCCTGTCGCGATCGGGTCGCGGTCGGGCGCCACCGGTTGAACTGGGCGGAACCGGCGGCCTTGCATGTGGTCGTAGCGGACTTCGACTACCCGCTCGGGTTGTAGGTCCGATGTGATCACGGTGCGAGCCACCACCACCGCGTTGGCGTTGTGTATGGCGTCGGGGTCGATGGGATTTCTCGCGCCGGCCTACGGGACGCGATCCGGTCCTCACGCAAGGGGTGAAGGTTTGCTTGAGACACCGACTGCGGGGGTGGAACGGCGATAGTGTATTTCCACCGGGGGTTCAGTGGTACCGGGTAGGTGAACGGCGATGTCATATCTGGTAGCGGCCCAAAGTTCCTGGCGTCGGCGGCAACGGATCTGTCCACCATCGGCTCGGCGCTGACCGCCGCTAATGCGGCGGCGGCCCCGACCACCGCGGTGATCGCCGCCGCGGGTGATCGCCGCCGCGGGTGATGAGGTGTCGGCGGCGGTGGCGTCGCTGTTTTCCGAGCACGCACAGGCCTTTCAGGCACTGAGCGCGCAGGCGGCGACGTTTCATGCCCAGTTCGTGCAGACGGTGAACGCCGCCGGGGGTGCCTATACGGGCACCGAGGCGGCCAACGCCTCGCCGTTGCAAAGCGTGCAACAAGACGTGCTGGGTCCGATCAATGCGCCCTTCCTGGCGCTGACCGGGCGACCGCTGATCGGCAACGGCGCCAACGGGGCCCCGGGGACCGGGGCCAACGGCGCGCCCGGCGGGTGGCTGATCGGCAACGGCGGGGCCGGCGGGTCCGGAGCGATCTCAACGAGCGGGGCCGGCCAAAACGGCGGGCAACGGCGGGCCGCCGGGCTGTTCGGTGTCGGCGGCGGCGGGTTCGGCGCCACCACCGGCGGGAACGGCGGCGAGAGTGGGCTGATCATCGGCAACGGCGGTGGCGGCGGCTCCGGCGGAGACGCACTTGTAGGTACCGGCGGTAACGGTGGTGACGGTGGCAACGCGTCGCTGATCGGCGACGGTGGTAGCGGCGGCAACGCGGGATTGGTCCGACGGTGGGCAACGCCGGCACCGGCGGTACCGGCGGGCTGCTCGGCGCACCGGGAATAACGGGTTGACGTAGCCCGCGCCGTCGATCGGGGTGGCGCCGATCACCGATCGGTGATGATGCCCTGGGCAGTTCGACGGCGGTGGCGAGACACCGAATCCGAACTGCAGTCCCCCGGTTTACCGCCCGTGCCAGCGGGCCTGATGGTCGGCGTGGGTCTGCAGATAGGCGCCCGGAAGGAAGAACTCGTCATAGAAGTCGGTGTCGATGTGATGTGCCTGCAGATACATCAGCACGTGCACGGTCGGCACGGTGCCGGGCAATTTGCCGAACGTGTCGTAGATGTAAGAGGCCTCGATGGTGACCACCTCTTGAATGCCTTCGGGCGGCAGCGCCGAGGCGCGCACTTTCGGGGTATCCGACCATGGCCCCGGCGTTTCCGGGTGGAAGGGTCCGCCGGGACCGTACTTCCGGGCGACGAGCTTCTCCACCCCGACCGCCACCGACGGCACATGGGGCGGGCTGAGGGTCTCGAAGTATCCGGGCAGACCGGTGACATTCGGGAAAGGCCAGCGCTCGTCGTCGTCGGCGACGAAGCCCAACCCGGGTGCCCTCGGATCACCGGAACCGCCTAACACGGACAACCGATCCAGCCCGTCATAAATCCAGCCGCCGAGGCCCAGTGCCTGCAGCGCCAGCACCCCATTGTTAGCGGCGATGGCGAGTTCCGCGCTCGCCTCGGTCAGCGTGTATTGCTCGACGAACGACAGCGGGATCGGGTCGTCGGCATGTGCCAGCGCCGAAAAACGTTCGGTCCCTGGGATGTTGCGGCCGTTGATGTCATCGACGACCAGGTAGCCGTTGGCGGCAAAGAACCAGAGGTTTTCTATCAGGTGCTCGGCGAGATCGGCCACCGGGAATGCCAGCAGGCTGCCCGGATGGTTGCCGATCCAGGTGTTGTGGCCTTCCATGTACGGTTCCTCGCGAGGTAGTTGGAGGCGCCTGTCCGAGATCCGCACATAGCACTCCGCGGTGTGGCTGATCCACTCCTCGACGCCGTTGAACGCGCGCGGCTTCTGGTGGCGGGTGGGCAGCAGATAGGTGCCAGTGTCGTCGGTGAAGAACAGCTGACTGGTGTGGAAGCCCGCTGCCGACGGAAAGGTGCGACCGGTTGCGGTGCCGGAGTAGTTGGGCAGCGACGGCGCGTACCTGGGGTGGTGTGTGATGCCGTAATGCCAACCGGTGACCCCGCCGGTGACCGAAAGCAGCACCGCCCGTTCGACTTCCGATAATGGCTGCACCGGCCGGCGGCTAGTGAACGCAAGTGTTCCGGCGGGAATCCGCCCGCCGACCGGGAATCGTCGCGACCGCCGTCCCGTGATCGCCGCGAACAGCGGGAACTGCGTCACCTCGGCCAGCGCGGCCCGCTCGTGATCGGAGATGACCAGGCTCATACATGCGCTCCCGTACGGGTGATGGGGAATTCGGTGTACCGCAGATCATGCCGGTTCTATACCTCGCTACTTCGGCGGGGACGCCGCAGTCGGCTGCTACGGTTGCCGCATGACGAAAGCGCCGAGGATTTACCGCCATAGTTGACACGTGTTGCGGTCGGTAGGTCTGTCGGGTGAAGTTGTCTCGCCACCTGGCTTTAAGCAGGTCCGTCTAGGCCGAACGCATTGCCCCACGGATCGAGCAATTGACAGATTTTTTGCGCCAGATCCAATGGACGTACCCATATCCCCAGCCTGCGCGCCGACGCCAACCTGCCGCCGGCGTTGCGGCGCCGACGCGCGCTGCGGCAACCGCGACGCAATGATGCCCAAACGTGCCCGCACCCGCGCCCAGCATCGTGCCGCGCGCATTGCTGCCGAACGCCGGCACAACCAGATGGCGCGTAAATCCCGCCAAAAGCATTGGGAGGCATGCTATTCGACCCACGCGGCGCCAGCGGTGCCGGCGAGCCCCCGCCGTTCTAGCCGATCAGCACCGCGTACCGCGGCTTGATCACCTCGTCGATGATCGCCAGCCGCTCGTCGAACGGGATGAACGCCGACTTCATCGCGTTGATGGTGAACCGCTCGAGGTCACTCCACCCGTAGCCGAACGCCTCCACCAATCGGTACATTTCGAGGCTCATCGAAGTATCGCTCATCAGCCGGTTGTCGGTGTTGACGGTCACCCGGAACCGGGTCCGGGCCAGCAGATCAAACGGGTGCTCGGCGATGCTTTTGACCGCCCCGGTCTGCACGTTGGAGCTGGGGCACAGCTCCAGCGGGATTCGCTTGTCCCGCAAGGTCGACGCCAGCCTGCCCAGCCGGACTTCGCCGTCGGCGAGGACGTCAATGTCGTCGACGATTCGCACCCCATGGCCCAGCCGGTCAGCGCCGCAGAACGCGATCGCTTCATGGATGGAAGGCAGCCCGAACGCCTCACCGGCATGAATAGTGAAGCGCGCGTTGTGGTCTCGCATGTACTCGAAAGCATCCAGGTGCCGCGTCGGCGGGTTGCCGGCCTCGGCGCCCGCGATGTCGAATCCGACCACTCCCTTGTCCCGGAACCGGATCGCCAGCTCGGCGATCTCCCGGGACATGGCCGCGTGCCGCATCGCGGTGACCAACAAGCGCACCACAATGGGACGGCCCGCGGCGGCACTGGCCTTCTCGCCGGCGGCGAAACCCGCCAGCACGGCATCGACGATCTCGTCGAAGGACAGCCCGCGGTCGATGTGCAGCTCGGGAGCAAACCGCACCTCGGCATACACCACGGAATCGGCGGCCAGGTCTTCCACGCACTCGTAGGCGACGCGGTACAGCGCATCGGGAGTCTGCATCACCGCCACGGTGTGCGAAAACGGCTCTAGGTAGCGCTCCAGCGAGCCGCTGTGCGACTGGGTGCGAAACCACGTCGCCAGCTCGTCGACGTCGGTGGTGGGTAGCCCGTCGTACCCGGCCTGGCCGGCGATATCGATCACGGTCGCCGGGCGCAGCCCACCGTCGAGGTGATCGTGCAGCAGAGCCTTCGGCGCTTTCCTGATCTGTTGCAGGTCCAGTGGTGCTGTCACTTGGCGATCCGATCGATGATCAGCGGCCTTGAAACCGGTGGTTTGTCGCCGACGCTCCAGCCGCCGTCCAGCTCGGCCATCGCGGTGCCGAAGCGTTCCGGGGTGTCGGTGTAGAGGGTGAACAACGGCTCACCGGCCGCGACCGGCTCCCCGGGACGGCGGTGGATCCTGATACCGGCGCCGGGCTGCACCTGTTCGCCCGGACGGGATCTACCCGCGCCGAGCCGCCAGGCCGCCAGCCCGATTGCCATCGCGTCGATATCGCCCATTGTGCCGCCCCGGCTTGCGGTCACGGTCTCGGAATGCGCACCGATTGGCAACGGTACCGACAAATCACCACCCTGGGCCGCGATGAGCTGGCGAAATCGGTCCATCGCGGTGCCGTCGCGCAGCGTCTGGGCTGGATCGCGGTCGTCGATCCCGGCGAGTTCGAGCATCTCGGAGGCCAGCCGCAACGTCAACTCCACCACGTCGAGTGGCCCGCCGCCGGCCAGCACCTCGCACGCCTCGGCAACTTCGAGCGCATTACCGACGGTCGCGCCCAGCGGGCAGTTCATGTCCGTCAGGAGCGCGTGGGTGGGCACCCCATGCGCCGCCCCCAACTCGACCATGGTGTGGGCCAGCTCGCGGCACTGCGCCTCCGAGGTCAGCAACGCCCCGGAACCGACTTTCACGTCGAGCACCAGCGCGCCCACCCCCTCGGCCAGCTTCTTGCTCATCACGGAGCTGGCGATCAGCGGCAGCGACTCGACGGTGGCGGTCACATCGCGCAGCGCGTACAACTTCGCATCGGCCGGCGCCAGCTCGCCGGCGGCAAAGATCGCCGCGCCGACGTCAACAAGCTGTTCACGCACGCGCTGGTTGGACAGCTCGGCGGTGAACCCGGAGATGGACTCCAGCTTGTCCAGGGTGCCGCCGGTGTGCCCAAGCCCACGGCCCGACGCTTGGGGCACCGCCGCGCCGCAGGCGGCGATGACGGGCACCAGCGGCAGTGTGACCTTGTCGCCGACCCCGCCGCTGGAGTGCTTGTCCACGGTCGGCAGTGGCTTCCCGAGCCTCCCGTGCGCGCGCAGATCGCCGAAATCCAAACGTTCGCCGGAGGACAGCATGGCCGCCGTCCACCTGGCGATCTCGGCGCGGTCCATGCCGCGGAAAAAGATCGCCATCAACAGCGCCGACATCTGTTCGTCGGCGACCAGGCCGGTAGTGTACGCGTCGATGACCCAGTCGATGGCGGCGTCGGACAGCCGGCCGCCGTCGCGTTTGGTCCTGATCAGCGTCGGCGCGTCGAACGCGAAGTCGGTCAAGAACGTTCCCGTGGCAGGTCGGCACTGAACGCGTCGGGCAGCAGGTCGTCAAGGCGGCGGGGCCCGGCCGGATGGTCGACCAGCAACTCGGGGCCACCGTGCTCGAGCAGCACTTGACGGCATCGCCCGCATGGCATCAGCAGCCACCCGTGCCCGTCGACGCATACCAGCGCGACGAGCCGGCCGCCACCGGTCGAGTGTAGGGCGCACACCACACCGCACTCGGCACAGAGACCAAGACCATATGAGACGTTCTCCACATTGCATCCGGTGACCACACGGCCGTCGTCGACCAGCGCGGCCGCGCCCACCGGGAAGCGGGAATACGGCGCATAGGCTCCCGCTGCTGCATAGATTGCCTTGTCCCGCAACGTATTCCAGTCAATATCAGGCATACCGCAACCCCGTTCACAGATGGGCTGACTTCGAAAGCCACCCTAACCCCGACGCCGCAATCCTTGGATCGGACGTTCGGTACCACCCGCAACCTGGCCAAGTTAAGCTCGGTTGCCCCGGCTTGAGTGTCCACGAAGGCGGTGAGGACTGGTTGAGTACACAGGCGACAACCGTGGACCCGGCAACACGACCGGGACCATCGCGCAAGCGGCGGCCACCTCGGACCCTGTATCGCGGAGACCCCGGTATGTGGTCATGGGTGCTGCATCGCATCACCGGCGCGACGATCTTCTTCTTCCTGTTCGTACACGTCTTGGACGCCGCGATGCTGCGAGTGAGCCCGCAGACCTACGACGCGGTGCTGGCAACCTACAAGACCCCGATCGTCGGCCTGATGGAATTCGGCCTGGTGGCTGCGGTGCTTTTTCACGCGCTCAACGGGATCCGGGTAATCTTGATCGACTTCTGGTCACACGGCCCGCGCTACCAGCGGCTGATGTTGTGGATCGTCGGCATCGTCTACCTGCTGCTGATGGTTCCGGTGGCGGTGGTGCTGGGCATCCAAATGATGGAGCACTTCCGATGAGCAGCCCCGACCTGCAGCTCGGTCCTCAATTCAGCAAGGGTCAGATAGCACCGATCAAGCAGCGCAGCCAGGACCGCCCCGCCAGTCTGGACAATCCCCGCTCGCCGCGGCGCCGCGCCGGCATACCCAACTTCGAGAAGTTCGCCTGGCTGTTCATGCGGTTTTCCGGGATCGCGCTGGTGTTCTTGGCGATCGGGCACTTGTTCGTGACGCTGATGTGGGACGACGGCGTGTACCGCATCGACTTCAACGATGTAGCGCAGCGCTGGGCTTCGCCGTTCTGGCAGGTCTGGGACCTGCTGCTGTTGTGGCTGGCGCAATTGCATGGCGGCAACGGCCTGCGCACCATCATCGACGACTACAGCCGCAAAGACAGCACCCGATTCTGGCTGAACTCACTGCTGGCGTTGTCGATGCTGTTCACGCTGATGTTGGGTACCTACGTAGTGATGACATTCGACCCGAACATCTCGTGAAAGGCGACCGGTGATCTCCCAACACCGATACGACGTGGTGATCGTCGGCGCGGGCGGTGCCGGAATGCGGGCAGCCGTCGAGGCGGGGCCCCGCGTGCGCACCGCAGTGCTGACCAAGCTGTACCCCACCCGTAGCCACACCGGCGCCGCCCAGGGCGGAATGTGCGCCGCGCTGGCCAATGTCGAAGACGACAACTGGGAATGGCACGCCTTCGATACCGTCAAGGGGGGCGACTACCTCTGCGACCAGGACGCCGTGGAGATCATGTGCAAGGAAGCCATCGACGCGGTGCTCGACCTGGAGAAGATGGGGATGCCGTTCAACCGCACCCCCGAGGGCCGCATCGACCAGCGCCGCTTCGGCGGACACACCCGCGACCACGGCAAGGCCCCGGTGCGCCGGGCCTGCTACGCCGCCGACCGCACCGGCCACATGATCCTGCAGACCCTTTACCAGAACTGCGTCAAGCACGACGTGCAGTTCTTCAACGAGTTCTACGCGCTCGACCTGGCGCTCACCCAAACCCCCGGCGGGCCGGTGACCAGCGGGGTGATCGCCTACGAGTTGGCCACCGGCGACATCCACGTCTTCCACGCCAAAGCCGTCGTGATCGCGACCGGCGGTTCGGGCCGGATCTACAAAACCACCTCCAACGCGCACACCCTCACCGGCGACGGCATCGGCATTGTCTTCCGCAAGGGACTTCCGTTGGAGGACATGGAGTTTCACCAGTTCCACCCGACCGGCCTGGCCGGCCTGGGCATCTTGATCTCCGAAGCCGTGCGCGGCGAAGGCGGTCGGCTGCTCAACGGGGAGGGCGAGCGCTTCATGGAGCGCTACGCCCCGACGATCGTCGACTTGGCACCGCGTGACATCGTCGCCCGTTCGATGGTGCTGGAAGTCCTGGAAGGCCGCGGCGCCGGTCCCAACAAGGACTACGTCTACATCGACGTCCGCCACCTCGGCGAGGACGTGCTGGAGGCCAAGCTGCCCGACATCACCGAGTTCGCCCGCACCTATCTGGGCGTGGACCCGGTGCACGATCTCGTCCCGGTCTACCCGACGTGTCATTACCTGATGGGTGGCATCCCGACCACCGTCACCGGACAAGTGTTGCGGGACAACACTTCGGTTGTCCCGGGCCTGTATGCCGCCGGCGAGTGCGCATGCGTATCGGTGCACGGCGCCAACCGGCTGGGCACCAACTCGCTGCTGGATATCAACGTGTTCGGCCGCCGGGCTGGTATTGCCGCCGCCAGTTACGCGCGGGGGCACGACTTCGTCGATATGCCTCCGGACCCGGCGGCGATGGTCGTCAGCTGGGTGGGCGACATCCTCTCCGAGGACGGTGACGAGCGCGTCGCCGATGTCCGCAACGCGCTGCAGCAGTCGATGGACAACAACGCCGCGGTGTTCCGCACTGAGGAGACGCTCAAGCAGGCGCTCACCAACATCCACGCGCTCAAGGAGCGCTATTCCCGAATCACCGTGCACGACAAGGGAAAACGCTTTAACAGCGATTTGCTGGAAGCCATCGAGCTGGGCTTTTTGCTGGAGCTGGCCGAAGTCACCGTGGTCGGCGCGCTCAACCGCGAGGAGTCCCGTGGCGGGCACGCCCGCGAAGACTATCCGAACCGCGACGACACCAACTACATGCGCCACACCATGGCCTACAAGCAGGGCACCGATCTGCTGAGCGACATCGCGCTGGACTTCAAGCCCGTCGTGCAGACCCGCTACGAACCCAAAGAACGGAAGTACTGATGGCCGCAGCCGACAGCGTCGAACCAGGGTCCGAGAAAGCGTCGGTGCCAGCGGCCAAGCCGCCGGAGAAAGCACTGCCGCCGATCCCCGACGGAGCGGTGATGGTGACCGTGAAGATCGCCCGGTTCAACCCCGACGATCCCGACGCTTTCGCGAAAACCGGTGGCTGGCAAAGCTTCCGAGTGCCCTGCCTGCCCAGCGACCGGCTGCTCAACCTGCTGATCTACATCAAGAGCTACCTGGACGGGACGCTGACCTTCCGGCGATCCTGTGCCCACGGCGTGTGTGGGTCAGACGCCATGCGCGTCAACGGCCTCAACCGGCTGGCCTGCAAAGTGCTGATGCGCGATCTGCTGCCTCAAAAAAAGAAGGGGCAGCCGGGCAAGTCGCTGACCGTCACGGTCGAACCGATTCGCGGGCTGCGGGTGGAGAAGGACCTGGTGGTCGACATGGAACCGTTCTTCGACGCCTACCGCGCGGTGAAGCCCTATTTGATCACCAGCGGCAATCCGCCAACGCGAGAACGGATCCAGAGCCCGACCGACCGCGCGCGCTACGACGACACCACCAAGTGCATCCTGTGCGCGTGCTGCACCACCAGCTGCCCGGTGTTCTGGAGCGAGGGCAGTTACTACGGCCCGGCGGCGATCGTCAACGCACATCGCTTCATCTTCGACAGCCGCGACGAGGCCGCCGCCGAACGCCTCGACATCCTCAACGACGTCGACGGCGTGTGGCGCTGCCGGACCACGTTCAACTGCACCGAATCCTGCCCGCGGGGCATCGAAGTCACCAAGGCCATCCAGGAGGTCAAGCGCGCGCTGATGTTCTCGCGCTGAGCACGCTGGCCCCTTCGCCCCTTTGCCGCGAGCGTCCGCAGAATGCCACCGTTTGCGGCGTGTCGGGGTGCAGACACGCACGCTCGCGGGGAGGACGAGGCGCGACCGGGGCGTCGTTCACAGGGTGGCCAGGTGCTGCTTGCTTGCGCCGGGAACCGCGGTCAGTGCAATCGACTGATCGAAGGTGACAAACCTGCCATCGCGAGCAACCGCGAGGGCGAGTAGGTACGCGTCGGTGACCTGTTTGGGGCTGTGCAGTCGGGAACGATCGACGACTTTGGAATCGAGAAGGCTCACGGTGCAGGGCCAGAATTCGTGATACCGCGTGCGAGCCGCACGAGCCAGCAAGTCGATCGCATGGCTGACCGAGATGGGGCTGGGATAGCGCGGCTGGCTGATAATCCGAACGAACCCGTTTTGGGTGATCGCGCACGACGCCCATCCTCGCTCGATCTGCCGGGTGATCCACGCCCGGGCACGCTCATGGTCAACGTGATCGCGGTCCAGCAGCGCCAGTAGCACATTCACGTCCAACAGCGCCCGCATCTATCACACGGCCTCTTCGTCGCGAAGCCGATCGATCAGCGCATTCGAAACGGCTCCACCGCGATGTGGAAGAGGCTCGAAGCCATGAAAGGCGTCGGCTTGGCTGGGCACCAACTGGGGAGTCTGGCTGGTTAACGCTTGACGGGCCAGATCTGACAGGACGTCGCCCATGGTCCGGTTCTCCCTGCGGGCACGCTCCTTCACGGCCAGCAGGACGTCGTCATCAATGGCGAGTGTGGTGCGCACGCATCAGATGTTAGCGCATCACTCCCGCGTGTTCGTTGTTGATCGACTCGGTAGGTCGCGCTTCCCGTTTGTCGTTGGTGGGATGAATCACATCAGCGGTGAGGAATGATCAAGCGTCGAGGCGAGGTTGGGTTGGCTATATACCTACTAGTATATATCTATCAGTACATCTGAAAGTGGTAGCACATGCCGATACTGCACAACGGGGATGCGTTCCCAGAGCTCAAGATTCCCGCCGTGGGGGGCGGCTCGCTGGTGATTCCTCGCGATCTTGCGGGTTCTCATGGGGTGGTGCTGATCTATCGCGGATAGTGGTGCCCTTACTGCAGGGCTCAGCTGGCCGTCTTCGGCCGCGCGCAGGACACCCTGGAGCAGCTCAATGCGAAAGCCGCAACCATCTCGCCACGACACTAGCCGTGCATGGTCGGCTGGCGGCCGCTTAGCGCGTCGCGCAGTGCGGCCCGGGTGCTGATGCCCAGCTTCGGGTAGGCGCGGTAGAGGTAAGTCCCGACGGTGCGCGGTGAGAGGAACAGTTCGGCGCCGATCTGTTTGTTGGTGAGGCCGCGGGCCGCCAGTTGGGCGACTTCGTATTCCTTGGCCGTGAGGCCGGCAGTCTCGCCGCCGAATGTGGTCGCGTCGGTCAGCTTTGGCATCTGGGTATCAACCCGCGACACCCACGGATGGGCGCGCAGCCGCTCGAATGTGGCACGGGCGAGGTCGAGCTGGCGCCGCGCCTCGACGTCGGCCCGCGCGAACCGCAGACGCTCGCCGTACGAAAGCCTTACCCGTGCAACGTCAAACGGCCATTGATGGATGTCCTCGGGCCGCAACGCGCGCAAAAACAAGTCATTCGCGTCCGCGGGATCGGACATGGTCAGTGCCTGCGCCGCGCTCACCCACATCGCCAGCCGCGGCGAGATACGGTCGATGCGCAGTGCGCGCGCGGCGGCGACGTGTCGGCGGGCCTCGGGGATGCGACCGGTGTGGACCGCGGCCTCGACGAGGTCGAAGAATACCCACAGCGCGGTCGGGGTCTGTTCGGCGAAACCGCCTGGGGCGCTGATCGCGCTGGCATGCCGGTACGCGGCATCGAAATCCGCTCGTCCGGCGGCCGACGCCGTAAGGACGTGGCGCGCATACAGGCGCCACAGTCGAGCGTCGTGGGCGTCGGCGGTAGCGAGCAGCATATCGACAGATCCGGCGACCCCAGCGTGATCGCCCCTCGCTGCGGCCATCCAGCCGCTCAGGTAGGCAAAGTACGGTTCCCACAGCATGGTCCCCAGGTCGCCCAATCGCGGCGCGGCCTGCGCCGTCGCGTCGGCGTTATCCCAGTTCCCGGCGAAGAAGTCGGTGAGCCACAACAGGACCCGCGCGCCCGAGGCGTATGGCACGTCCACGTCACCGACGTACGCGACGATGCGCTCGAGCGCCTTCCGAACGCCAGCGAGACGATCGGTGTAGATCGCCATTCCGCCCAAGCCGACAACGTCGGCGTCGGCGACATCGTCGATCGTGGCAAGCGCGGCATCGATCCGATCGATCGCATCGAGCACCGTGCGAGCGGGGTCCAGGACCGCCGCTCCCCACAGACCAAACCTCTCCGGTGCCGCCGGCCCGAGGTGGTCGAGCAGGCGGCCAAACTCAGCGGCATACTCGGCGATTCCGAGCAGCTGGCACAGACAGGCAGAGATCTCAAGCACGGCAAGCAGCGCCGGCGATCCGACGACTTCGCTCGGTTCGACCGCATCGATGGCGTCGCGCAGGATCCGGAACGCAGCATGAACGTCCCCCTCGCCGATCACCGTCACGTACGCCGCGCCCGCGACCGCATACAGCGCTTCGTCGGAGCTGGGCGGTAGGTGCTGCACCTGTTCAAGAAGCCGGGACGCCCCACCGGCCGTCGCCGATCCGAAGGCCCCCAGATATGCCGCTTCCGTCACGCGGCGACTCCGCTCCCGCAGGTCGGGACTGAGGTCGGCCGCCTTGAGCAGTCGCGCGGTGGCGTTGCGGTCACCACGCGCGACGGCTCGGCGCGCGGCGCGCTCGACCAGTTCAGCAACGCGTTCATCCGGTCCGATCGTTGCCTCACCGAGATGCCACGCCTGTCGATCCGGATCCGCCGCCAGGGCCTCGCCCAGCCGCCGGTGCGCGTCGCGCACTTGAACCCCCGTAGCAAGGCCGACGACTGCTGACCGCGTCAACGGATGCCGAAATTCGAGATGGTCGGTCAGCACCACGAGGCCCGCCTCTTCGGCCGGGAGAAGCTGAGTCAGCTTGGGGTCGTCAGCGGCGCGACGGATGACATCGAAATCGCCGATGGCATCGAGGCTCGCCAACAGCAGCTCATCGCGGGTCGGTGCGGGCAGCGACTCGATGCGGTCCGCGAAGACCGACTGCAGCCGACGGGTGAGAGGTAGCGCCGCGGGCATGGCCTCGCGCGCGATTTGGGCTTGTCCGCTCAACGCGGGCGGCAGTTCCAGCAGCGCCAGCGGGTTTCCCTGTGCTTCGGTCAGCAGGCGCTGCCGAACGCTCCCGGTCAGCATGGGAAACCGTTCCCGCAGTAAGTCATCCGACGCCTTGTCATCGAGCGGGGCAAGCTCGCGCTCGTCGAGGTTGACGTGGCCCAGCAGTATGCTCGAGCCGGTTCGCGCGGCGGCCAGAAAGCACAGCCTTGACCCGTGGACACGGCGGGCGACGAAGAAGAAAACCTCCGCACTGGCCCGGTCGACCCACTGCAGGTCGTCCACGATCAGCAGCACCGGACGCTCCTCGCCGGCGAGCTGGAACAGCCGCAACACAGCCGCCGAAACGACGAGCCGCTCGGGTGGGTCGCCCTCCGCCACTCCGATCGCGATCGACAATGCCGTGCGGTGGAATGGCGCAAGCCGGTCGGCGAAGGGCTTTAGCGGCAGCACTGCCTGCATAAGCGCCGAGTAGCCGATATCGGCCTCGAACTCGGCGCCGGTGACCCGCACCACGAAGCGGCCGGCATCGGCCGCTTCTTGTGCGGCGACGTCGAGCAACGCGGTCTTTCCAACGCCGGGCTCGCCGACGAATAAGATCGCGCTACCACTACCGGGCGTGGTAGACACCACCTCGGCGAGCGCTTCGATCTCGTTATCGCGGCCGATGAGTCTCAACCGACCTCCCCGGACTGATGTCGGTCGCTCAATACACAATACGGCGGCTGGCTGAAGCATCGCTATCGACAACGCGCCGGCCCGGCGATGCGTTCAGTCCCTAACCGTTGTCAGTCAAATGACGACAATCGCGGCGCGCCGGGAATAAGCGCACGACCTGCGAATTCGGTCGAATGACGCTACCCCACGGCGGCCGTGCGGACGCAGATTGGGTTCATGGCAATGCTGACCGTGGGCCGCGAACAGGGCGCCCGCGTTGAGTTGTACTACGAAGATCCAGGCGCCGGCAGGCCCGTCGTACTCATCCACGGCCTGCTACAGGACTGCGGATCGTGGGAGCGGCAAGTTGCGGCGTTGCTCGCGGCGGGCTACCGGGTGATCAGCTACGACCGGCGCGGGTTCGGACGGTCCAGCCGGCCCGTCGACGGCTACGATTTCGACACCTTGGCGTCCGACCTCGACGCATTGATCGCGCACTTGGGCTCGCCGACGTCGTCCTCATTGGATTCTCGCTGGGCACCGGGGAGGTAGCACGGTTCCTCGCGTCGCGCGGGTCCGGCCGCGTCAGCAAGGCGGTGATGGTCGGCGCGATTCCACCATTTCTGCTGGGCGGTGTTCCTGGCCGAGTGTTCTACCACATGAAGAAGTCGCTCACCGAAGACCGCGACGTCTTCATTACTGCATTTCTGAACGATTGCTACAACTTCGACGTCCTCGCGGGCATCCGGATCACCGAACCGGAGTGGCAGGCCAGCAGGGTCATCGCCGCGGGCGCGTCTGATCACGTGACGTCCGCATGTATCGACGCGGGGTTGACTGACTTTCGTGCCGACATTCCCGCGATAGGCGTCCCAACCCTCGTCGTGCACGGTACCGCGGACCGCATCCTGCCGATCGACGCGACAGCGCGCCTGCTTCCCGATCTCAACACCAGCGTGAGTGTGTTCGAGGTCGACGGTGCTCCGCATGGGGTCGCCTGGACACATCCGGCCGAAGTCAACCAGGCGATCCTCGCCTTCTTAGAAAACTAATCAGGGAGTTAAACACCAATGACTGCAGGCGATTTGGTAACGACAGCAGCAAATGACCTGTTGAGACGGATTGATCCGGCGCAGGTGCTGGCAGGATACTCGCCAAACAATGCGCCGCTGATTTGGAACGCTGCTGTGGTACATCGTCCAGCAGTCGTCGTGCGGGCCCGGGCACCGCGCGGTGTGCGAGAGGCGATCCGTGTCGCACGTGATCATGGGATGCGGCTGTCGGTGCTTGGCGGCGGCCACGACTGGGCGGGCCGCGCGCTATGTGACGGCGGCATGCTTATCGACCTGTCCCGGATGCGCGGCGTCACGGTGGACGCCTCAGCACGAGTCGCGACGGTGGGTGGGGGCGCCACCGCCGCTGACGTGATGGCGGCGGCCGCGCCGTACGGGCTGGTTGTCGCGGCTGGCAACTGCGGCGGGGTCGGGATGACCGGTCTGACACTTGGCGGTGGCTATGGCCCGCTCAACGGACGGTTCGGACTCGCATCAGACAACATGCTGGGCGCCGAGGTGGTCTTGGCCGACGGGCGGATCGTCATCGCCGACGCAACTCACGAACCGGAGCTGTTCTGGGCGTTGCGCGGTGGCGGCGACAACTTCGGCGTGGTCACCTCGATGCTGGTGCGGTTGCATCCGCTGAGCAAGTTGATCGGCGGGCTGATCGTGTTCC
>DATJBA010000214.1:0-26770 GCA_035515675.1 Mycobacterium sp. | reverse complement strand
CGGTGCAGCGCGACCTCGCCCGGATCATTTCGGAGCGCGCCGACAATGGCGTCCGTCCCCGCCGCCGCCTCCCGGGCGCTGACCGCGTGGAAGACGTCCTCCCGAGATCTCCAGTGCAGGTAGATGGTGCCTTTGCCGACGTCGGCGTGAGCGGCCAATTCATCGATCGTCACCCGCCGATAGCCCCACCGCAGCAGCAGGTCACGAGCGCTATCGAGGATCCGATCAGCCCGCTGCTGCCGATCGACACTCGAACGTTCCACGATCACCGGCCCTTTCTTGCGCTGCTGGATCGTGACCAGAATACTATATCAGTCACCAGTCATCGTCGAGGCAGAGAGAGTCTGCACAAATATGACAGTTGGTCCTATTTTACAGTTACTATCATATTCGTTAGGATGGAGTTGTCTGTCCCGCGTGAGGAGGTGACGATATGGCACTTTTCGACAATCGGGTCCCAGTGTTGATCGTCGGCGCTGGCGCCGGCGGGCTGGCCACGTCTGCGTTGCTCGCCAAGCACGGCGTTCGTTCCCTACTGGTCGAAAAGCGGCGCGAGGTCTTCATCTATCCGAAAGCCCGCAATCTGAGTTTCCGCAGTTTGGAAATCCTGCGTGGCCTAGGCCTGAGCGACGAGGTACACGCGGTCGCCGATCATATTTCAGCCATGGTTGTCAAACGGGCGCTGAACAGCGCAGACGAACAACTGGCTATAGACGTCGACGCGATCTTCTCTGGTATGGACAAGCTCAGTCCTGAGCCTGCAGCACAGTACTGCCCCCAGAGCAGGCTCGAGCCGATCCTGCTCGCCGAGACACGCCGACGTGGCAACGAAGTGCGCTACGGCACCGAACTTTCCTCGCTCGAGCTAGACGATGCCGGTGTCACCGCGGTGGTGCATGACCGGGACTCGGGAGAGTCCGAAACCGTCCGCGCCGAGTATGTCGTTGCCGCCGACGGTGTGCACAGCCCAATCCGTAACGTGCTAGGCATCACCACGTCTGGCTACGGCGCGCTGCCAATCTATGTCGTCTTCATTTACTACCGAGCGCCTTGGCGAAAGCTCGTCCCGCAGCTGAGCGATGGCGATGGCATACAAGTCAGAAACGCTGACGTGGATGGCATATTCATCGTGGCTGAGGGCGATCTCGGCATGTTCATCACGACGTATTTCCCCGGCAAAGGCGAGACAGCGGACCAGTTCACACCGCAACGTTGCCGCGAGGTGCTCACCAAGGCAATTGGCGAGCAGATCGATATCGACATCATCGAAATCGCGGCTTGGCAACCTTACGAACAGGTGGCCGACCAATTCCGTTGTGGGCGAGCCTTTCTCGTCGGCGATTCGGCGCACACCATGCCACCGTTCAAGGCTGGGGGAGCCAACACCGCCATCCAGAGCGCGCACAACCTGGCCTGGAAGCTGGCTGCCGTGCTGGATGGAGCGGCCGGGCCGGAACTGCTTTCTACCTACCACGCCGAGCGTCACCCGGTCGGCCGATTTGCCGCCCGTCAGTCGCTGACCGGCCCGACGGTTGCCTTACTGCCGTTGGGCGACGACCGGCCGCTGTTACCGCCCGAGGAAGAGTGCTCGATGTTCGCCCTGCTCATCGGATACCGGTATCGCTCAGCCGCGGTGCTGACCAGCGATCCGCCGGTGGACCGGGACGCGGTGCAGCTCGTGGAGGCGTTGCGTGCTCAACCCGGCACCCGGACTCCACACGCGTGGGTGCAGCACGGCCGCAAGCGTGTCTCGACGCTCGACCTGCTGGGTCCCGGATTCACTGTGCTCACCGCGGACGAGCGATGGCGCGCCGCCGTCACTTCGGCGTCGGCTGCCCTCAGCATCCCGATCACCATGCATTGCATCCACGATGACGCATGGACGGTAGCTACTGGACTCGCTCCTGAAGGTGCGGTTCTCGTCCGTCCCGACGATTTCGTCGGCTGGCGCGCCGACGGGGTTCCCGCCGACCCCGAAAGCGAGCTACGCCAAGCGCTCTCGGCGATTCTCGGCCGCTCCTGAGCAGACGCAGAATCGCACTGAGCCAGCCTTGTGCGTGCGATTCTGTGTCTGCTCGCCGGGTTCAACTGACCATGCGTGGCCGCTGAAGGTGGCTGGCGATTCGATCGGCGAGGCGGTGGGATTCCCGTCTTACATCGTCGATGATGATCGGGATGATCGTCCACCCAAGTTCTTGGATTTTGCCCCATCTTGATTTGTCCCGGACCATCTCGTTTCGCCCTGCATGCCAGTCGATGCTTTCGTATTCGGCTGCCAGAGCAACTTCAGGCCAAGCGAAGTCGACACGCCATAGCTCGCCATCGCGGCCGCGGATCGGGTATTGGAGTTCCGGAAGCGGCAGGCCGTGGTCGATCATGACCAGCCGAGCCTCACTTTCCATGGCCGATTCCGCGCGTCCGTCAGCGAAGGGTAAGAGTTCGCGCACCGCGACAATGCCTCGGCGCCCTCGTTGTTCAGCAATGGCGTGTTCAATGTCATTACGAGTGCACCGCATGGAACGCAATGCGGCGTCGAGTGTTGCGAGTGCTCGCGGACGGCGCAACTGCCTTGCGACCTCTACGGCGGTCCATGCCGGCGCGGTTGCGATACGGCCTGCTACCCGCTGTAGACGGGCGCCGGTGCGTTGGTGAACCATCAGACCGACTGTAGGACGCATTCGTACGCCAGGATCGAGCACGTGAATCGCGGTGGTGTTTTCCATGTCGAACCCGTACAACTTGGCGGCTGTGCCCATGCACACAACGGCGTGTCGCCCCATAAAGATGTCGAGTGCGGCCAACCGGCCCAACAGGTTTGGTTCGCGGGCTGCGTAAACCCCATACCATACGCGCACGAGGCCGCCGTTTTTGACTTGAACGTCGAGCTGTTGACGGGTCATGACTGTCAGCAGCTGTGCGGTTGTAGCGAAACCGCCGGCCTTCTCCAAGACCGCAATCGCGTTGGCGTCCACAGCGGAAGCATGCAGGGAATACATGGCACTGACTAGCCACCCCCGCGTGCTTTGGGGATAACTCCGCTCAGCAGACGCAGAATCGCATGCGAAAGGCCTTTCGCGTGCGATTCTGCGTCTGCTCGCGCTAGAAAGGCGGCGTCTGCTCGCGCTGGGAACGCGCTAGAGAGGAATGTTTTTGTGGCGGCCGCGCCGGGCCGGTGCCTGGGCCAGCGCTTCGGTGAGCTTGCTGCGGGTGTGTGCCGGGTCGATCTTCTCGTCGACCACGCCGATGTCGATGGCGCTGTCGACACCGCCGGCGATCCGCTCGTGCTCAGCGGCCAGCTCATTGTGCAGGCCTTCGCGCTCGTGGTCGGGCGCGGCGGCCAGCTTCCGCTTGTGCAGGATGCCGACGGCGGCCTTGGCGCCCATCACCGCGACCTCGGCGTCCGGCCAAGCGAACACCTTGGTCGCGTTCAGCGAGCGAGAGTTCATCGCAATGTAGGCCCCGCCGTAGATCTTTCGGGTGACCAGGGTGACACGGGGAACGGTGCACTCGCCGAATGCGTGCAGCAGCTTGGCGCCGCGGCGCACCACGCCGCCCCACTCCTGGTCGACACCCGGCAGATAGCCGGGAACGTCGACGATCACCACCAGCGGAATACCGAACGCGTCGCACAGCCGCACGAAACGTGCTGCCTTCTCGGCGCTTTCGGAGTTCAAGCAGCCACCAAGGCGCAGCGGGTTGTTGGCCAGCACGCCGACGGTGCGGCCGGACAACCGGCCCAGCCCGACCGCCATGGACGGTGCCCACTTGGCCTGGAACTCATCGAACGGCGTGTCCTGGTCGAGGACCGCGGTCACGATCGGGTGCACGTCGTAGGCCCGCCGAGACGACTCGGGCAGCAACGCCTTGATGTCGGTGTCGCCTGCCTCTGCCTTGGTGCGGTCGAAATGCCCTTGCTGGCAGAACAATCCGACCAACCGGCGACCACGCTCGTAGGCGTCGAGCTCGTCGTCGGCGACGATGTGGCACACCCCGGACTTCTTGTGGTGGGCCTCCGGGCCGCCGAGCGAGGCCATGTCGACGTCCTCGCCGGTGACGCTGCGCACCACGTCGGGTCCGGTCACGAACACCCGGCTTTCCGGGGCCATCACGATGACGTCGGTCAGCGCCGGTCCGTACGCGGCGCCGCCGGCAGCGAAACCGACGACCACCGAGACCTGCGGAATGTAGCCGGACGCGCGAATCATGGCCTCGAAGACCTGTCCCACCGCGTGCAGTGCCCGGACACCTTCGGCCAACCGGGCCCCACCCGAGTGCCAGATGCCCACGATCGGGCTCTGCTCCTCGATGGCGGTGTCATAAGCGTTGACGATGTGCGCACAACCCTCGATGCCCATGGCGCCGCCCATCACGGTGCCGTCCGTGCAAAAGGCGATAGTGCGCACGCCGTTGACGGTGCCGGCAGCGGAAAGCACGCCGGAGCGGTCACGCTCGTGCAGCAGCTCGATGCTGCCGTCGTCGAAGAAATTGCCCAGACGCAACAGCGGGTCACGGGGGTCGAGCGACTCGCCAACCGCCTCGGGGGCGATGATTGTCATCGCAGGTCTCCTGTTGTTCCGGTGACAGTCGGGTCACTATCCCCGAGTCAGTACCGCCCAAAGGCGAGCGCCACGTTGTGCCCACCGAATCCGAATGAGTTGTTGATCGCATACCGGTAATCACCCGGCCGCGGCTTACCCGCCACCACGTCCAAGTCGATCTCTGGATCGAGGTTTTCCAGATTCAGCGTCGGTGGGATCACCTGGTCCCGCAATGTGAGCACGGTCAGGATCGATTCCACCGCGCCGACCGCACCAACCGAGTGGCCGAGCGCGGACTTGGGCGCATACACCGCCGCGTTTCCGCCATGGGGGCCGAGCGCGTTGTTAATCGCCTTGCCCTCGGCCACGTCGCCGACCTGCGTTCCGGTCGCATGCGCGTTGACGTGGTCGATGTCGCCCGGAGTCAGGCCCGCGAGCTGAATCGCCCGCGTGATCGCGTACCCGGCGCGTTCGCCGTTGGGGTCCGGTGCCACCATGTGATACCCGTCGGAGGTGATGCTGGCCCCCATCAGCCGTGCCAAGATGTTGGCCCCACGAGCTTTCGCGTGCTCCTCGGTCTCGACCACCATCAGCGCCCCCGCTTCGCCGAACACGAAACCATCGCGGTCCCTGTCGAACGGGCGGCACGCGCCGGGCGGGTCGTCGTTGTTCGTCGACATCACGATGCGCATCTGAGCGAACCCCGCGATGGGCACCGCCTCGATCTTGGTCTCGACGCCGCCGCAGATCGCGATATCGGCCTCCCCGAGCACGATTTGCTGCCACGCGTGGGCAATGCTCTCGGAGCCGGACGCGCACGCCGCTACCGGAGCGATGACCCCGGCCTTGGCATGCCGTTCCAGCCCGACCGCCGCAGCCGCACCGTTGGGCATGTATTTCTGCACGGTCAGCGGGGAGACCGCCTTCACACCGCGAGCGCGCATGTCGTCGTAACTGAAGAGCATTTCCTCCGACGAGCCCATTCCGGTGCCGATGGACACCATCAACCGGTTGGTGTCGACCTCCGGCGAGCCGGCGTTCTCCCATACCCGCCGGCCCACAATGGTGGACATCCTCTGCAGGTAACCCATCCGGCGCAGCTCGACCCGCGTCAGTTGGTTGTCGAACTCCTCGACGAGATGCCCGCCGATGCGAACCGGCAGGTCATACTCTTCGACGAACGGATCTTCGAGCTTACGGATCCCACTTTGCCCGTCGAGCAACAACTTCCACGTGGCCTCCGCATCAGATGCGAGCGCGGTCGTCATGGCAATGCCGGTGACGACCACGTTCGGGAGCGTTTTCCCGGTAACCAGCTCTGTCATGGGGCTTGCGAACGTTCCTTCCGTGCTTAGTAACGCCCGAAGGCGAGCGCCACATTGTGGCCGCCGAAGCCGAACGAGTTGTTGATCGCGTAACGGAAATCGCCGTAGCGAGGTTCACCCGCGACAACATCAAGGTCGATCTCGGGATCGGGGGTCTCATAGTTCAGTGTGGGCGGTATGACGCCGTTCCGAAGGGTCAGTACCGTGAGAACAGATTCAAGCGCGCCGACCGCGCCGATGGAGTGGCCCAGCGCCGATTTCGGCGCGTACACCGCGGCCTGCTCGCAACCGGCGACCCGGATGGCGTTGGCCTCCGCGGTGTCGCCGATCGGCGTCGCGGTCCCGTGTGCATTGACATGGTCGACGTCCTTGGGAGACAAACCGGCCAGCTCCAGCGACCGCGTCATCGCCCGACCGGCACGTGCGCCGTCCGCCGCAGGCGCCACCATGTGGAAGGCGTCCGAGGTGATACCGGCACCCAGCAATCGGGCCAGCGGCTTGGCGCCACGGGCCTTGGCGTGCTCTTCGGTCTCGATGAGCATGAGCGCCCCGGCCTCGCCGAACACGAAGCCGTCGCGGTCTTTGTCGAATGGCCGCGACGCACGCTCGGGTTCGTCGTTGCGGGTCGACATGGCTCGCATCATGGAGAACGCCGCAATGGGCAGCGCCTCGATGGGACCCTCCACACCGCCGCAGACGGCGACGTCGGCATCACCCATGACAATCTGACGCCACGCGTGGGCAATCGCCTCCGAGCCCGATGAGCAGGCCGACACCGGAGTGATCACCCCGGCGCGGGCCCCGAGCTGCAGCCCGACGGTCGCCGCGGCGCCGTTGGGCATGATCATCTGAACGGCGAGCGGCGACACCTTACGGGGGCCGCCCTCGTTCATCAGGTCATAGCTCTCCACGATCCTCTCGGCGCCACCCAGACCCGTGCCGACCACGACGGCGAAGCGGTCCGGATCCACCTGAGGGCTGCCTGCGGTCTCCCACAGCTGACCGCTCAGCAATTTGGCCATCCGCTGGACGTACGACATGCGCCGCATGTCGATCCTGCCCATGTGGTTATCGACGGGCTCCTTGAGGTGTCCACCGATCTTGACGGGCAGGTCCCACTTGGTGACGAACTCGTCTTCGAGGACGTGGATGCCGCTTTCGCCGGCCAACAAACCCTTCCACGTGCTCTCGATGTCGGGCGCGATCGACGTCGTCGCCGTGACGGCGGTTACCACAACGCTGGGGTAACCGCCATTAGCAGTGGAAGGTTTGGTCACTTGCTCTCCGCTTCAAGCCTTGCCTGAACGTGGGCAACAGCCTCGGGGTTCTCCGACTCGATCTTGGCGCGCAGCGCCTGGGCCGCCTCGGGGTTCTCTTCCTCGAGCTTCTGGATGTAGGCGACGACGTCACCGACGGTGCGCAGACCGGCGAGGTCCTCGTCGGGGATCTTGACGCCGTACTTGTCCTCGGTCTGCACGGCGATCTCGACCATCGACAGCGAGTCGATGTCCAGGTCGTCGACGAACGACTTCTCCGGGGTGACCTCGGACGGCTCGATACCGGTTACCTCTTCGATGATCTCGGCGATACCGGCGATGATTTCTTCTTGAGTGACGGGCACTGGGTGCTTCCCTTCGTAATGTGTTGTGTATTGATCGGACTCACATGCGGTATGTAAGCGATTTGTGGTTGTACTGGCCGCAGCTGGCGTTAGAGTTCCGCCAACGCGTCCAGGTCCGCGGGTGACTTGACGGCATGGGCCGTAACCCCCCGAAGTTCGCGTTTGGCGATGCCGGTCAGAGTGCCCGCAGGGGGGAACTCCACGATCGCCGTCACATTGTGCTCACGCAGCGTCTCGGTGCACAGATCCCAGCGCACCGGCTGAGTCAGCTGAGCGACCAGCGTGTCCATCGCCGCTGCCGCGGAGGTAACGGGCTTGCCGTCGCGGTTCGACAGCAGCGTGGCGGTGGGCTCGGCGGTCACGACGGCGGCCGCCGCGGCGGCGTAGCGGTCCAGGGCCGGAGCCATGTACTTGGTGTGGAACGCCCCGGCCACACCGAGGGCGCGCACCCGGGCCTTGGCCGGTGGATCTTCGGCCAGCTTCTCCAACGCGGTCAGCGGGCCCGCGGCGACGATCTGCCCGGCACCATTGCGGTTCGCAGGGAAGAGGTCGAGCTGCTCGAGGCGGCTCAGCACCTCGGCCTCGTCACCGCCGAGCACCGCGGACATGCCGGTCGGTTCGATGGCGCACGCCTTGGCCATTTCGGCACCGCGGATGGCGGCCAGCACGACGGCGTCATCGGCGGCAATCACGCCGGCGATCGCGTAGGCCGCGATTTCGCCGACGGAGTGGCCCGCCACGATTATTTTTTGGCCAAGCCCCGGGCTGCTAAGCAGGCCGCGCTTTGTCAGCTCCTGATGAGCAAGCAGCGTGGTCGCGACGACCAATGGCTGGGTGACCGCAGTGTCGGTGATCTCTTCGGTCGACGCGGTCGTCCCCAGCCGTACGAGATCCAGGCCGCTGGCCTTCGACCAGAGCGTCATCTGGTCCGCGGCGCCCGGCAGCTCTAGCCACGGCGACAGCATTCCCTCGGTCTGCGCACCTTGTCCGGGTGCAAACAACGCAATCACGTGTCTAAGAGAACACTGTGGAAACGGTTTTGGCGGGTGTAACAGATTATGAACCTTGTCTTAGGTTTTTGTGTACACCCTACAAAACAGCTCCGTAAGCTACGTGTTTGATACCGTCCCGAGACCTGTTGCGTGGATCACTATCGGCCGGATGGCGCAATGGCACCCCCTCTGACCGCGAGCGGAACCTGCGTCATGGCGTTGTTGGCGACACTGGAGGAATGCGTGGGGTAGTTGAGCTGGCCGACCGTCGCCGCCACACGCAGGACATACGCGTCGCGCGGGTGAGTGGGATCACGGCCGGTGAAGTCGGTAACGCGCTTGAGCCGGTATCGCACGGTATTTGGATGAACGAACAACTTGCGGGCGCAGGCTTCAATCGCGCCGCCACAATCCAGGTACGCGTCGAGTGTCTCGATCAGCGCGGGTCCGGCATCGGCCAGCGGCCCCATCACGTCGGTGTGTAACGCCACGATCGCTGACGCATCTCCCATCAGGGCGCGTTCGGGCAGTAGCTCTCGTGCCAGCACGGGCCGTGGCGCTCCGCCCCAGCCGGCGACGGCGTTCATCCCGGATATCGCCTCGCTTGCGCTGTGGTAGACCGCGGTCAGCATGGGCGCCGTGGGGCCGATGACCACTGGGCCGTCGGAGAACGCATTCAGCAGGTCACTTAGGAACTTGTCGGTCGGGGACAACTGACCGGACACGATCGCCACCAGCCAGGTGCCGTGCACGTCGGTGAGCGCCGCGCGGCCGTGACGGGCGGCAATATTGCGGACGTCCTGGCTGGCCCGCTGACTGTCGACCTGGCCGTTTGAGCCGTCGCGGCCGGGCGCCGGGGTCCCGACGACAACCGTCGCCGGCGCGGTGGTGTCCCAGTTCAGCGCGGCCGCACGGGACAGCAGCTCGGGGCCGGTGTCGCCGCGTACCACCGCGTCAACGACGCTGGCCTCCATCCGGCTGTCCCAGGTGCCCCGTGCTTCGGCCGCGTCCGCGTAGGCCGAGGCGAAGGTGAATGCCAGGTCGCGGCTGTACTTCAAAATGCCCACCCTGAGGGCGGTCAATTGCTCTTCAGAGCCAGCCAGCAGCGGCACGACTTCTTCGAAGAACTCCATGGTGACCCGCACCATGTCCACACTGTGGCGCAACGCGATCCGGCGGGTCAGATCCTGGGGTACCAGTTCGAATGCCTGCGCGGTATAGCTCACGTTGCTATGCGGGTCGTGCATCCACTCGACGAAGTTCACTACGGCCGTCTGCACCACCAGCGCCACACTGGCCCGCTGCGACGCTTCCAGCTCGGCGAAGAACGGCAACCGGTCCTGCATCGCCGAGACCGCTTCGGTGGCCAGCCGCCCCGAGTACTGCTTTAACCGCCGCAGCAGGGATTCGGGCACAGCGTCCAGCAGTTCGAGCGGCGACCCGGGTTTACCAAGGGGAGTAAACTGCTTGTAATCCACTCCTAAAACCTACGACAGATTTCTGGAAGTTTCCCCAAAGCGATGCTCGGGTCTTAGTGGTGTCTTATCGGGAATCTGGCTGTTATGCCCCGGGACCGGGATCGGAAGTCTGTTCCGGGGCGGCCTGCACGTCGTCGATCTTGTACTGACGGGCGGCCGCCACCGGCACCGACGGGTCGATTTCACCATCGCGCGCCAGCGCCTCCAGCACCGCGACCACCTGCGACTCGGCGTCGGTGTTGAAGAAGCGCCGCGCGGCGGGCCGGGTGTCGGAAAAGCCGAACCCGTCGGTGCCCAGCGTGACGAAGGTGCCCGGCACCCACGGCCGGATCTGCTCGGGGACGGCGCGCATCCAGTCCGATACGGCGATCACCGGCCCGGTGGAATCCGAGAGGGCCTGGGTCACATAAGCGACACCCGCCGGCCGGTCCGGGTGGCGCAGCTTCGCCCTTTCGACGGATAAGCCATCGCGGTTCAATTCACCCCAACTGGTTACCGACCACACGTCGGCGGCGACATCCCATTCGGCGGCAAGCATTTTGGCCGCCTTCAGGGCTGCGGGCATGGACACCCCGGAGGCCAGGATCTGCGCCTTGCTGGTGCGCTGCTCGGTGGCGGTGTGGTAGCGGTAGATGCCCCGCAGCAGGCCCTCGGGACCGAAGTTGTCCGGCTCGGGTGGCTGCACGTATGGCTCGTTGTAGATGGTGATGTAGAAGAACACGTTTTCCGGGTTCTCCCCGTACATCCGGGCCAGCCCGCTTTCCACGATGTAGGCGATCTCGTAGGCGAACGCGGGATCGTAGGCGACCACCGCTGGATTGGTGCTGGCCAGCAGCAACGAATGGCCGTCAGCGTGCTGCAGGCCCTCGCCGGTCAGCGTGGTGCGCCCCGCGGTGGCGCCGAGCAGGAATCCGCGCGCCATCTGATCGCCCGCCGCCCACAATCCGTCGCCGGTGCGCTGGAACCCGAACATCGAGTAGAAGATGTAGACCGGGATCATCGGCTCGTTATGCGTCGAATACGAGGTGCCGGCGGCGGTGAAGCTGGCCACCGCCCCGGCTTCGTTGATGCCCTCGTGCAGGATGTGCCCGTCGACGCTTTCCTTGTACGCGAGCATCATGTCGGCGTCGACGGAGGTGTACAGCTGGCCGTTGCGGTTGTAAATCTTCAGCGACGGGAACCACGAGTCCATCCCGAACGTCCGGGCCTCGTCGGGAATGATCGGTACGATTCGCGGGCCAATCTCCTTGTCTCGCAACACTTCCCGGAAGGTACGCACGGTCGCCATGGTGGTGGCGACCTCTTGCTGCCCCGAGCCTTTCTTCAGCGACTTGTAGGTGTCGCGGCCGGGCAACGTCAGCGCCTTGGACTTCGTCCGGCGTTCCGGGAGGAAGCCCCCGAGGGTGCGCCGCAGGTCGAGCATGTAGCGGATCTCGGGGGCGTCTGGGCCGGGGTGGAAGTACGGCGGCAGGTAGGGGTTTTCCTCCAGCTGAGCGTCCGAAATCGGAATCCGCTGGGTATCGCGGAACTCCCTGAGGTCTTCCAGCGTCAGCTTTTTCATCTGGTGAGTGGCCATGCGGCCCTCGAAGTGCTTACCCAGCGCATAGCCCTTGATGGTCTTGGCCAGGACCACCGTCGGCTGACCCTTGTGCTCGACCGCGGCGCGGAAGGCGGCGTAGACCTTGCGGTAGTCGTGACCGCCACGCTTGAGATTCCAGATCTCCTGGTCGCTCATGTGCTCCACCAGCGCCTTGGTGCGTGGGTCACGCCCGAAGAAGTGGGTGCGTACGTAGCCGCCGTCGTTGGCTTTGTAGGTCTGGTAGTCCCCGTCGGGGGTGATGTTCATCAGGTTGACCAGGGCGCCGTCCCGGTCGGCTTGTAGCAGCGTGTCCCATTCACGGCCCCAGATCACCTTGATGACGTTCCAGCCGGCGCCGCGGAAGAACGACTCCAGCTCCTGGATGATCTTGCCGTTGCCCCGCACTGGACCGTCGAGGCGCTGCAGGTTGCAGTTGATCACGAAGGTCAGGTTGTCCAGTGCCTCCAGCCCGGCGACGTGCGCGACTCCCCGGCTTTCGGGTTCGTCCATTTCACCGTCGCCCAGGAAGCACCACACGTGCTGGTCGGAGGTGTCCAAGATGGCGCGGTCATGCAGGTAGTGGTTGAACCGGGCTTGGTAGATGGCGTTCATCGGGCCCAGGCCCATCGACACGGTGGGGAACTCCCAGAAGTCGGGCATCAGCCGCGGGTGCGGATAGGACGGCAACCCGCCGCCGGGATGGCTGTGCTCCTGGCGGAAGCCGTCGAGTCGCTCGGCGGTCAACCGTCCCTCGAGGAACGCGCGCGCGTAGATGCCGGGGGAGGCGTGGCCCTGGATGAACACTTGATCCCCGCCGCCGGGATGCGATTTGCCGCGGAAAAAGTGGTTGAAACCGACCTCGTAGAGCGCCGCCGACGAGGCATAGGTCGCAATGTGGCCGCCCACACCGACCCCCGGACGCTGCGCGCGGTGCACCATGATGGCCGCGTTCCACCTGATCCACGCCCGGTAGCGACGCTCCAGGTCCTCGTCGCCGGGAAACCACGGCTCCAGCTCGGTTGGGATGGTGTTGACATAGTCCGTTGACGTCAGCGCCGGGATGGCCACGTTGTGCTCGCCGGCCCGTTCCAGCAACCGCAGCATGAGGTAGCGCGCGCGTGACGGCCCGGAGCGCTCCAGCAGTTGGTCGAAGGACTCCAGCCACTCCGACGTCTCCTCGGGGTCGATGTCGGGCAGATAGGACGCCACGCCTTCGCGGATCACCCGAACGCGGTCGGGTTCGCTTGCGCTGCTTGGAGTTTTGGCCAGATCGTGGCGCGCGAACTCGGTGGTCAATTTCCGCTCCTGCAGTCGGCGGTTCGTGTCGTGGATGATCGTCCCTCTATCGTGCCGCACCGGTGCTCTGGGCGCGCAACCGCGGTGTGGTCGCTGATGGAGGTTCACCCGACACGAACCCGGTGCGTTGAGGGCGGCTGGAATCGTCACCCGGTAACGTCAGAAGCCGTGCTCATCGGATGGCGCGCCGTCGCTGCGGGGGCCTTCCCCAGGCGAGGCGCCCTGGCGCTCGGCTGTATCGCGGCGGTATTGATGGGCTTGATAAACGTGGTGGTGGGGTGTACCACCGTTACCGGCGGCACGGCCACGCCCGATACGAAGTTGGCCCCGGCCTACCGGCAGTCGGTGTCCGCGTCGGTGTCGGCCTCGTCGGCGACGTCGAGCATTCGGGAGTCCCAGCGCCAACAATCGCTGACGACGAGGGCGATTCGCAGCTCGTGCGACTCGCTTGCCACCACCAGCAAGGCTGCGATCGACAAGGTGAACGAGTTTGTCGGGGCGTACAACGCCGGACGCAACACCGGCCCGACCGAAGGCCCGGCCATCGACGCACTCAACAACAGCGCCTCGACGGTTGAAAACAGTTTCAGCGACGCGCTGTCGTCGCAGATCCGGGACGCACTCAACGCATATGTCGACGCGGCTCGCGCGGTGGCCAACGCCATCGGCACACATGCGTCGACGCCGGAGTTCAACAGGCGGGTCGACCAGCTCAACGACACCAAGACGAAGGCGCTGAAACTCTGCCTGGCGGTGTTCTGAGGCGGAGGTATGGACCCGGTCCCGGCTGTGCGACGATAATCCCCATCGCACGGCGCGCGGACGGTTTAAGGAGGCTCCACGGTGGTCGCGGCGGATCACGCTGGCAAACTGGGCATCGAACGAGACCAAGTCGTCCAGGAGTGGGGCTGGGACGAAGACACCGACGACGACATCCGCGCTGCGGTCGAGGAAGCGTGCGGCGGCGAGTTGCTCGATGAAGACACCGACGAGGTAGTCGACGTCATCCTGTTGTGGTGGCGAGATGGAGACGGCGACCTGGTGGATACCCTGATGGACGCGATTAGCCCGCTGGCCGAAGACGGCGTGATCTGGGTGCTGACGCCCAAGACCGGCAGGCCTGGTCACGTACTACCCGCCGAAATCGCTGAAGCGGCTCCCACCGCCGGCTTGATGCCGACCTCGTCGGTCAACCTCGGCGATTGGAGCGCCAGCCGGTTGGTACAGCCAAAGTCCCGGGCCGGGAAGCGTTGATGCTGTCTCTCGGGACCACCGCTCCGGACTTCACCTTGCGCGACCAAAATCGGCAGCGTGTCACCCTGAGCAGCTACCGCGGTGCCAAGGACGTCCTGTTGGTGTTCTTCCCGCTGGCATTCACCGGGATCTGCCAGGGTGAGCTGGACCAGCTGCGTGATCACCTGCCCGATTTCGAAAACGACGACAGAGCGGTGCTGACTATCTCGGTGGGCCCGCCGCCCACCCACAAGATTTGGGCGATCCAGAGCGGGTTCACGTTTCCGGTGCTGTCGGATTTCTGGCCGCACGGCGAGGTCAGCCAGGCCTACGGCGTGTTCAACGACCAGGCCGGCTACTCCAATCGCGGTACTTTCGTCGTCGATCGGTCGGGCATCATTCGGTTCGCCGAGATGAAACAGCCCGGTGAAGCCCGCGACCAGCGGCTGTGGACCGACGCGCTGGCGGCGCTGAAGGCCTGAGGAGGCCTGAACATGCCCGGGTATTTTGGGTGCTTGGCCCGTGGGCGTATAGCGTGCCTCGGGCACGGGCGCGTAGCTCAGTGGTAGAGCTCTGGTTTTACACACCAGCGGTCGGCGGTTCGATACCGTCCGCGCCCACCAGCAAAGTCCAAGGTAAAGGCCGATTTTCGCGGGTGACTGCGGGCGGAGCCGGGCCGTTGCTTGGTGCCCAGTGTCCCAAGAGTGTCCCAACGGGCTCCGTCGCGGGACCAGTGGGCCAGCGGTGGGCCCGGTCACGTCCAGAAAAGCGAGCGGGTGATATTCGGCATGATTGCCGACGGATTGGCCGCAGCGGTCGGCATGGCGGAGTGCGCCGTGGCGCTCTTTGAAGCCCAGGCGCAGCGACAGCAGCCGCCGAGCCAACGAAAGCGGATCTATCCGGATCGTCTGCAGCCGACGATCGACGATTGGTCGAGGCTTTATGTGTGAGTTTGCTGGAACTCTGGACCTGGCGCGACCCCCGCGGCTCCCCTGAGCAGATGACGCACTCACCCGAGGCCGAATGGCGCGAATCGCAGTGCGAACGGGTAATCGTCCAAAAAAAGGGGCGGTCACGATCATTGGCAACGGTGGCGGCGCCGGCGGAATCGCCACGACTGGTTCCGGCGGTAACGGGGGTAAAGGCGGCAACGCGGCCTTCGGTATCGGCGATGGTGGTAGCGGCGGCAACGCCGGGGCTGGGGCGCCGGAGGGCACTCCGGGCACCGGCGGCAACGGCGGGCTGCTAGGCGCACCGGGGAATAACGGGATGACGTAATCGGGAGGCGCGGAAGGTCGTTCGTGAACGCGGCGTCGGAGTTTGTGGCGGCGGCGGCCCTCCTGTTGAGCCAAGCCGATATTGACAGCAAAATGTGCCAGCAAATCGGTGCCCTCCGGACCCGAAGTTGTTGCGAGCCGGTACTTTCAGGCTAGGGCACCCCCCTGCAGACGTCGTACCCTTGGTCCCGTCATGACCGCGTCCGGCCGTTCGTCGCCGGCTGAAAATGTCCCGGCCACTGGTGAAAGCCGATGCGGGTGAGCTCATCAATCCGTCCGAGATGCCCCCATTCATTGCCGCCCAGACGCGAGATTGGTTGCAGCAGGTCGATCGCCGGACGTCCGTCACGTAGCACCGAATCGGAAATTGCGGCGTGCACGACGCGTCCGAAGATCACCGTGTCCCGGCCGAACGAGACTGTGCTGTGCAGCGTGCATTCCAGCACCACTGGCGATGCCGCCACCCGCGGCGGTGCAACCCGTAGGCTGTCCTCGCGTTCTAGGCCGACGGCGTCGAATTCGCTGATGTCCGAGGGAAAGTCGGTGCCGGTCGCGTTCACCTCGGCGATCAGGAATGCCGGCGTGAAGCTAACCACGAATTCGCCGTTCTGCTCGATGTTCGTCAGCGAATCTTTTCGCCCCACGGAGGTGAACTGCACGACGGGTGGGTCAACCGATGAAACGGTAAAGAAGGAATGCGGCGCCAGGTTGTCGATGCCAGCGCTCGATCGGGTGGAGACCCAGGCGATTGGTCGCGGCACAATCACCGCGTTGAGGAAGAAATAGAACATCCCGTGACCGATCTCGGCCGGATCCATGTCGACTCGCGTCATTGTGCCCTCGCTGGCTGGTGTTGGTAATGCAGCTCCGACGGTAGATCGGTTCGTCCGGCGTAGAGGGCCAATGTCGGCCTGCACGTGGCGAATTCACGTGCCAGCTCCATGCCTAACCCGGAACCTTCAAGCGCATCGACTCGGCGGGCGCCGAGTGCCAAGTCGTGGCCCCGGCGCGCGAACTCGAATGCGACGGCACGACCGATTCCCAAACTGGCTCCGGCGATCCGGACATTCTTCATTGGGCGGTCTCCAGTGGTGTCACAGGGCGGTTCATCTCGCGGCTGTCGGGGTGTTCGAGTGCGGCGAGGATTATCTGGGCGACCTCTGCGGGTGATTCCCAAGGTGGGGAGTGGCCGACCGCGGCCAGCGTCGTGTGACGAAGTTCGACCGTTTCCGGTGGGGCGACACGCGCGTCGCAGTCGCCGAAGATCAGCTCGACATCGACGGGCATCGCCTGCACGCGTTGAGCGAGCGTTGCCTGGGCGAGGTAGGTGTCGATCGCAGCGGATGCGTCGTTCAGTCCGCGGCGGCCGGCGCGCTCGAGCGCCGTGACGAAGTGGTCGGGAACAGGTGTTCCCCGAGCGAAGGCTGATGCGAGGCCGGCTCGCCGTTGGCCCTCACCTGCAAGAGCCCAGGCCAGGTCTCCGATGAGGGGGACCCGAAGTAGTCGTTCGGCGGACCGGTTTGAGCCGAGCCGACTTTCGATCGTGTACGGCACGCACATCGCGATGACCTTCGCCGCCAGGTCAGGGTGACGTTCCGCGACGGCCGTCGCGACGAGTCCGCCACGGGAGTGACCGACCAGGATCGCGGGACGAGAAATCAACGCGGCGACCGCATCGGCCTCGCCTTCGATCGACCGCGTTGACGGTAAGTCCACGGCGACCACCCGACTGTGGTCCTCGATGAGCGGCACAACGCGGTCCCAGGTGTGATGGGAACCGGTCAGACCGTGGATCAGGACGACCAGCGGTGCGTCGGGGTCGCCGGCGACCAGGGCCCCGGCGGCCGTCACGCTCCCACCAGCTCTCGTGCCGGGGTGGGCCGATGGACCAGGTGGTCGGTCGGGTTGAAACGACCCGTGCGGCGTCGGAAATCGAGGGTGCTGCTTGGCCAGATGTTGGCGTTATGGCCGTTCTTGTTGACGTACCAGTTTTGGCATCCGCCGGCGGTCCACACGGTTCCCTTGCTCATCCGCTGCACATCGTCGACGTAGGCGCGCTCGGCTGCCAGCGTGGGCTCGACCGTGCCCAGCCCATTGTCGCGGACATAGGTCACGGCCGAGGCGATGTAGTTCGCTTGGGACTCCAACATGTGCACCGCCGAGGTGTGCCCGGTTCCGATGTTCGGGCCGTGCATGAGGTAGCAGTTCGGGAATCCGTGGACGGCCGTGCCGAGATACGCGCCGGGATCGCCGTTCCAGCGCTCGGCCATCGAAACGCCCTCGGCATCGAACAGTCGATCGGTGAGCGGCAGCCCGCGAGTGTCGAAGCCGGTGCCGAAAATGATTGCTTCAACGGGGTGTTCAAGACCCCGGTTGTCAATGATGCTGTGGGCGCGGACTTCTCGGATGCCCTCGGTATTGACATCGACGTTCGGCTGCGAGAGGGCCGGCAGGTAGTTGTCGGACAGCAGGATTCGCTTGCAGCCGATCCGGTAGTCCGGCGTCAGTTTGGCGCGCAGATCCGGATCGGGGACCTGCGTGCGAAGGTGCTTGAGGGCTTCGCGTTGCGGGATTCGCATGAGGGACGGGTTCCGGAACGCCAGGATCATCCATTCGCACTGCAGGTAGATGCGCGCCCGTTCGAGCCGCTGCAGCGCAGGGAGAGCGCGGAACAGCGCGCGTTGTCGCCCCGAGATTTCCTGGTCGTTGCGGGGCATGATCCACGGCGCGGTCCGCTGGAACAGCGTCATCTGGGCCACCTGAGGCTGGATCGCCGGCACGAACTGAATCGCGGATGCGCCCGTGCCGATGACGGCCACCTTCTTTCCGCGCAAGTCGAATTCGTGATTCCAGCGGGCGGAATGGAACGACGGGCCCTCGAAGTTCTCCAGGCCGGGAAGGTTGGGAATCACCGGCTCGGCCAGAGCGCCGGTGGCGACGACGACGTGCGTCGCCGTCCTGTCTCCGTTCGTGGTCGTGAGGTGCCATCGCTGTTCGCTGGCGCGCCACCCCAGCGCTGTGACCTCGGTGTCGAGGACGAGGCGCCGGCGCAGGTCGAAGTCGTCGGTGATGCGGCGCAGATAGGCGTGCAGTTCGGGCTGTTTCGCGAACACGTTGTGCCAGTCGGGGTTCGGTGCGAAGGATAGCGAGTAGAGGTGGCTCTTCACATCGACTGCCGCGCCGGGGTAGGCATTATCGCGCCATACGCCGCCAACGTCGGAAGCGCGTTCGATCAGTGCGAAGTCGTCGATGCCGGCCTGTTGGAGCCGAACGGCGGCGGCGATGGCGCCGAAGCCGGTGCCGATGATCGCGACGTGGTTATGGGTGACGGGCTGGTTCATCGGTGATCCTTGAGTGAGGTGACTGCGGCGTGGGTCGAGGTCAGGTCGGGCGTCTGGGTGGGCAGCCATTTGCGGTAACGGGCGAGGGCTTTGCGTTGAATCCGTTGGTCGTTGGTCAGCGCGTACAGGGGGTGGGTGCGACCCGTCGGCGCGAGGCCGCGGGTGATCCGACGCATCTGGTGGCGGACCAAGGCCATGCTTGCTGCCGAGGCGAGGGTCTTGTCTGACCAGGTGACCGGTTTGAGTTGTTCGGATGCCTCGCGGCCTTCGCGCCAGCGGTTGGGTAGGTCAGCAGTCACGGCGATCGCGGTGCCCATGCCGACGATGTCGACGCCGTTGGCCAAGACGTCGTTGGCGGTGTCCTGGCGGGTGATACCGCCGGTGAGCATGAGGGGAAGCGGGCTGGTCTTGGCGAGTTCTGCGGCAAGCTCCAGGAAGTAGGCCTCACGTGCCGCGGTACGCGTGTCCGTCGGCCGGCCGGTCATCGCGGGGCTCTCGTAGCTGCCGCCGGATAGTTCGACCAGGTCGACGCCGAGGGGTTCGAGCATCGCGATGACGCGGAGCGCGTCGTCGGCGTCGAAGCCGCCGCGCTGGAAATCGGCGGAGTTCAGCTTGACTGCGACCGCGAAATGCGGTGCAACTGCCAGTCGGATCCGTCGCACCATCTCGAGCAACAGGCGGGCACGGTTCTCCAGGGACCCGCCCCATTCGTCGATGCGCTGGTTGACCAACGGAGAAAGGAACTGCGACAGCAGGTAGCCGTGAGCCGCGTGCACCTCGACGCCATCGAAGCCGGCTTCCTCCGCCCGGACTGCCGTTGTGACGAACCGTTCGATGGTCGCGTCGATCTGCTTTCGGCTCATCGCGACGGGCCGTCCGAACCGCTTGCTGTGCTTGCCGAGATCAACCGCGACATCGGACGGGCCCCAGACCACGCCGGGCATGTTCGCGCTGACCTGGCGCCCAGGGTGGCTGATCTGCATCCACATCGCCGCCCCGCCCGACTTGCCGGCGGCGGCCCACTCCGTGAACGGCTGCAGCGGGGAGTTCGCGTCGAGGACGACGCCCCCGGGCCCGGTGAGGGCGTGAGCGTGGACCATGACGTTACCGGTGATTAGCAGACCCGCGCCGCCGGCGCCCCACCGGCGGTACAGCGCGATGAGTCGGTGGTCGGGGATCTGCCCGGAACTGGCCATGCCTTCTTCCATCGCGGCTTTGGTGATGCGGTTTCGGAGGGTCTGGCCGGACGAGAGGGTGAACGGGGTGAAGAGTGAGGTGGACATTGGGCCGCCTTCGGGTGGGTATGATGTAAACGCTGCTGACTTTTATAAGGCGGCGATGTAAGCAGTGTCAACATTAGTGAGGTAGGACACATGGCTACGCCGGGCTCGACGTACCACCATGGCGACCTGAAGACGGCGTTGGTGAACTCTGCGCTGGCGCTATTGGAGGAAGAGGGTGCCGCGGCGCTATCGATGCGTGGGGTCGCGCGACACGCCGGGGTGACCTCGGCGGCGCCCTATCGGCATTACCCGGATCGTGGTGCCCTGCTGTCTGCCGTCGCGGCCGTTGGCTATCGAGAACTGGCCGAGGACCTCGCCGAGGCTAGTCCGATGCCCACAACGGCTGACGAGTTAGCCGATGTAGCGATTGCCTATGTCCGCTTTGCACTCCGGCGGCCCGCGTTGTTTCGCGCGATGTTCGGCGAGCCCTGCGATCCGACCAGTCCCGAGCGCGTGGAGGCAGCGGCGGCGATCTCGGCCTATGTTCAGGCGATTGTCAGCCGCACATTTCCGGCTTCGGAGCCCGAGGCACTGAGCGATGCCGTCTGGGCCCTCGTGCACGGTCTTGCGTTTCTGTTTCTGGACGGCAAGTTCGAAGGTGCGAATTCGGACGACCTCGATCGCCGTGTACGCGCCGCGGTTCACGCCGTGCTGAGCCCGGCAATCTGACCTGGGATCTGTAGGTGGAGATGAACTCCCTGACCGACTTGCTGCAATGGGTCCAATCGATCTAATTCAACCCAAGGGGTCTTGTCATCGTCGTTGGCGCCCCCGTGCTGCTGATCCCTTCGAGAAGGTCGGCGCTAAGCATTCAGTTTCGTCGACGCATCGGACCGCCACCTGGCGTCGGGCGGTTGGGCCGATGTTCATCAGAGGAATCCCGAATGGGTATAGACGATCCAGCAAATCGCTCGGACAACCCCGCACCATCGACTCCAGCGTTGGCGCTGTCACAACCTTGTCACTACTAGGCGCAAATGCGGTGGGATGGCGGAGGACACTCCGGGACTGTTCTAGCTGGTCAAAGCGGCCCGAAGGGCGTTGCGACACAGTGGAATTCAGCGCATGTCCGACTTAAACACCAGCGGTCGGCGGTTCGATACCGTCCGCGCCCACCAGTGTTTATGCAGGTCAGCGTCATATTGCGAGCCAATCGGGCTTGACGGGCCGAACCCCCGTTGTGCCAAGGGTGTGCCAGCTGGGTTCGCACACCCGGTCGATTGCGTGCTCTAGGGGCGCCTGGGGCGCTGTCACATGGTGTGAAATTGGTAATCCACGGAATTGAAACTGTCCGAATAGGTAGCCCGGCGTCGGGCGGCACCAGCTGGAATCTCACCGGGGCGTATCGGCGCACAAGCCTGACAAAGTTTACGTGTTGCTAAACTACCCTCATGATGGCGAAGAAACCGGCGCGTCAGGTGGTGCGGTCAGCGGCGATTTATGCCCAGATCTCAGCGGATGTGGAGGGCAAATCCCTTGGCGTGCAACGCCAGTTGGAGGATTGCCGCAAGCTGGCCGCCGACCGCGGCTGGCCAGTAGGCGCCGAATACGTCGACAACGATGTGTCGGCGTTCTCCGGGAAGCCCCGCCGTGACTATGCGCGGATGCTGGCCGATCTGGAATCGGGTGCTCGGGATGCGGTGATCGTCTACAACCTTGATCGGTTGCATCGGCGCCCGGTCGAGTTGGAGGACTTCGTCGCCTGGTGCGAGCGGGTCGGGGTATCGCAGGTGGCCACGGTGACCACCGACATCGACTTGGGCAACGACGACGGGTTGTTTATGGCCCGGATCTTCGCCGCCTTCGCCGCCAAGGAATCTGGGCGCAAATCGGCGCGCATCCGGCGAAAAATGTTGCAAAACGCCGAACAAGGCTTGCCGCACGGGTCGGTACGCCCATTCGGCTACGAGGACGACAAAATCACGATCCGCCCTGCGGAGGCGGCTGTCGTGCGAGAGATGGTGGACCGCTACTTGGCTGGCCAGTCACTACTGTCGTTGACACTCTGGCTCAACGAGTCCGGCATCGCGCCCGCGGTGGCGAAATCGTGGCAGACCTCGGCGGTGCGTCAAATCCTGTGTTCGGGGCGCATCGCGGGGTTGCGCGAGCATCGCGGGCAGGTGATCGGCCCGGCGGCCTGGCCGGCGATCATCACCGCGGCCGAGCGGGACAGGGTGCTGGCGCGCATCGCGGCCCGCGCGGTGACCAAGACGCGGGCGGCGCGCACGTATTTGCTCTCGGGGATGCTGCGCTGCGGGCGCTGCGACAATCGCCTGTTTTCCCAAGCGCGCCATAATGATCCAGATAATCGGGTGCGCCGCTATGTGTGTCTGAAAGGCCCCGACCATGGTGGCTGTGGCCGGTTGACGGTGGTGGCCGAACCCGTCGAGCAGCTGTTGACCGACGCGGTGTTGACCCGGCTGGACTCTCCGCACCTCGCTCAGGTGTTGGCCGGGAAATCCAGCCCCGACGCCGATGTTGCCGCCCTGGCCGCCGCCGTGGAGGCTGATCAATCGCGGCTGGATGAGCTGGCCGCGCTGTATGCCGAGGGTGCGATCAGCGCTCGGGAGTGGCTCGCTGCCCGCGACCCGATCACCGCACGGATTACCCAGGCCCGCCGCGACATCGCCACGGCAACCGACACCAGCGCGGTATCGCAGTTGGCCGGTACGGGTGGGGCGCTGCGCAAACAATGGCCCGACCTCGACTTGGACCGCCAGCAGGCCATCATCAAATCGGTGCTCGATCACGCGGTGATTGCCCCTGGTACCCCCGGCGCCCGACGCCTGGACATCAGCCGCGTCCAACCCCACTGGCGCATCTAGCCACCCCGACGGAAACGTCAGCAGGTCCGCGTCGAACACCACATCGTTGCCGTGATCCGTGTTGTCGTGAATAGCATTGCACCACCACAACGGCCTACCGTGAACACACCGCTGATAGCTAGCGCCGCGCCCCACCCGAGACGCCCGCCCGCACCCCGTGCACCGAGCCGAACGAGGGAGCCGTGAGGGTGACAAACACCGCCGGATGCGACGCCACCGTGTTTGGCATCCCGTGGCGCCCACCGACCACCCCGGCGGTGACCAGCTGCCAGGTATCGGCGGCATACAGATCCGAGCACGACGGGCACACGCTGACGCGGCGATTTTTGCAGCGCGCCAACACCGTGTGCTCACGGCCCGTCCCATCGACCCCGACCAGATGGATCGGGCGCGCGCAAAACCCGACACCAGGTCACCTTCGACCACCAGCGGTCAAACCCCGACCAGCACGCCCGCTCCACCACCTGCCCCAGCGCCAGCCCCGGATCAGCCATGCCCGCGCCCACCGGCCACGGCAGCCGCGCCGCCGCCCACGCCACGCCCGAACCGGTCCCCATAACCGCGGACCCTAACCGCCAGGTCTGACACTGCCCGCCGACCTATCCTGCCAGCGGAAACATCCGAACACCCCGGGGCACGGCTCGACATCTCCCGGCCGACCGCAATGGTGAATCCTGGCTTGGCCAGTCCTACGGCCAGCGACCAGCCAAAACGGTGTCACACAGGCCGGCGCGTGAGAATTTTCCCTACTTGTGTCAAGACCTCCATTCCTCGTTCGTGGCGCACCAGCGGGCGTGGTTTGCCTGAGGACCTGATCACGTCGTGGACGTTGATCGACAGTGACTGGGAGTTGATTGGCAACAAGACCGGCGCCACGCGGGTCGGCTTTGCGCTGATGCTCAAGTTCTTCGAGCTGGAAGCCCGATTTCCAAGAGAGGCATCTGAATTCTTACCTGCGGCAGTAACTTACGTCGCTGAGCAGGTGAAAGTCGATCCTGCGGAATTGTCGCATTACGACTGGAGCGGGCGAGCGATCGAGCGACACCGGATGCAGATCCGCGGCGCGTTCGAGTTCCGGATGTTCACCCGAGCCGACGAGGACAAGCTGGCGGATTGGTTGGCCAATGAGGTGTGCCCGGTGGAGCCGCGCGACGAGCTGCGTGAGGCGTTGTTGGTACGGTGCCGCGCCAAGCGGATTGATGGCGAGGTAAAGCTCAAAAGCGAAGGGCAATCATGGGTTTGACAACTGGCGCGGGTCACGGGATGGAAGGCATTCAAGGTTCGGCCACACGGTCGCGGTGACGACGCGGACTTCTACGGAATAGCACTCATCGGATCTTCCGCGGCTGCGGGTCCGTGGCGTCGAAAGCTTGCGGGTGGCCGACGCATCGGTGATGCCGCCATCATCCGCGGGCACACCACGCGCCGAGCGTGCTGATCGGGGAGAAGGCCGCTGATCTGATCCGCACCGGATAGGTGCGGTGAGCTACACACCGGGGCCGCTGGCCGCGCTGCGCTGAGTCAGGGTGCGGAGCCGATCATCAAGTGTGGAGTGAAAGTGCCCGATCGCACTCTCGTGCCGACCGAACTCGACGAAGTCGTTGGCGCCGGCATGCAGGCCGCGCTGCACGCCGGCCGACATCGTGTTGTCCTCGATCGCGCCCCGATCGACCAGGGCGCGACCTTTGCCGCGGTCGTCGCGTCGGTCCGCCGCCAGCGAGTCGCCGTTCATCGCATACGTGGTGAAACCGGAATGTTCGACATCGATCGGGTCGATCACGACGACGATCATTCGATCCGGGAACGTCCCCAGCATCACGTTCGGGAACAGGTGATAGACATACGTGACGCGGTGACCGATCACCCATGACGACTCCGGCCGGTCGCGCAGGCGTTCGATGTTGCGGTACGGGAACGTGATTCGGCTATTCGGCCCGAACGTCTCGACCACGTTGAGATCGTCGTACTGCAGCGGGTAAAACGTGTCCCGGTGCGTCGAGCGGATGTGGTAGCCCTCCAGGAACTGCTCGACCAAGACCTTCCAGTTGATCGCGAACACGGTGGACTTCGCATCGATGAGCCTGGTGGCCATCTTGTCACGCCACGGCGCCCCGTCGGTCAGCGCATCGACGTTGGTCATCGGCTCGGGCTCGAGGGATTCGATGACGATCAGGCCGTCGACCTCGCGGCTGGCCACCTCGACGAGCCCGCGCGAGGACACGTCGAGATCCGGGAAGCCCTCGGCGTGCGGAACATGCGCCAACGAGCCGTCCAGGCGATACGTCCAGCCGTGGTAGGGGCACACCAGCGCATGCGCGCAGCCCATTCCCTCGACCAGTGCCATCCCCCGATGGCGACATGCATTGCGGAACACCCGAACGCGGCCGTCCCTGTCCCGCGCCGCCACCAGCGGCACCCCGAAGCTGACACGTTCGACGTGGTCACCCGGGTGGGGAATCGTTGCGGACGGAACGAACACGCTGGGCGCCGAGCGCAGCACCCGAAGCTCGTCGGCGAACCGTTGGGGATCCAGGTAGTTCTGCACCGGTTCACGCCACGACGGCCCCTCGTCGGTGGTTCCGGCGTCGATGTGCGCAAGGACACGACGAACGATCTCGACGTCGTCCGCGAGTGGGCTCCCGGTGGAAACACCCATCGTCCAAGCATCACGCATTGGTCGCCACATGTCAATATACTTGTGATATGACTACTTCGTCCCGGGCCTCGGTCAGCGACCTGATCGGCGACCGCCCGCTCACTGCGCGCTCGGTGCTGGCGTCCGCGCTGCTGGGCGCCGACCAGCCCCGCCTTCCGGTAGCGGTTCTGGTCGCGGCCGCGTCGCTGTTCGGCATCAGTGCCGGCGCCGCCCGAACCTGCCTGTGGCGGATGGTCTCCGACGGGGAACTCACCAGCGACAACGGGACGTATGCCCTTGCCGGCCACCTGCTCGAGCGACGCCACCGGCTCGACGACGCGGCGCGCGCCGACGACGCCACCGCGCGTGGTTGGGACGGGACGTGGGAGCTCGCGGTGGTGTCACTCGAACGACGTCCGGCCTCCGACCGGCTGGAGCTACGCAAGGCGGCCCGGGCTCTGCATCTTGCCGAGATCAGGGAAGGCGTGTGGATCCGCCCCGACAACCTCAACCCCGACCGCCTCCCGACGTCACGCTCCGTGCTGGATGCGCAGTGCGTCCACTTCCACGGCGCGGCCGCCGATCTCGCCGCCGACACCGTCACCGCGCTGTTCTCACTGGACCGGTGGGCGCACGACGCCAGACGGCTGGCCCTGGCGATGGAGGACGAACTTGACTGTGCTGCCGATGAAGCCGCGGACATGACCGCGACGCTGACCTACCAGTTCGCGCTGTCGATCAGCGTCGTCCGTCACCTTCAGCTCGACCCACTGCTTCCCGTCGCACTGCTGCCCGGGCAGTGGCCGGCCAGGCAACTCCGTGCGACATACCGCCGTTTAGACAAGGCTTTCAAGCGACGGATGAACCGGGCGACGTTTCAACACTAGTCGTTGGCACGGCGGGCAGAATGGCGTTGATGACCATGAACGCCAAGCGCCGGCGCGCGCACCGGAAACTGGCCGCGCTGCCCGGTGTGCGGCCCATCTCCACGGGCAGCGACGAGGAGTTCGACCTCTACTACACCATCTGCTTTTCTTCTGTCGCAAAAGCCGTAAGGCACGCGCCATTCTGGGTGTCCCCGACGACCACCTGGTGTCCTACCTTCTCGGTATCGGATATCCCGCTGATCGCTCGCTCACCCCACCGATCCGCAAACCGAATAGGCGGCCCTTCTTCGAGGTCGTCGATCGCGGACACTGGTGAGCCGCCACCAATCGCGGCAAATCCTTTGTCGCGGCGATGTCGGACTCCGCCACCACTGGGCTCACTTGTGCCAGGCTGGAGTCATGGTCGGTATCGGGAATGCCCTGGAATGGGCCAGGCAGCAGGTCATCGCCCGGGTGCCCC
>DATJBA010000213.1:0-2372 GCA_035515675.1 Mycobacterium sp. | reverse complement strand
CTTTGAGGATGGCTCGAATCTGTTCCATCAGTCCTGGGTCTCGTGTGCGTTGCTGACGGAATTTACCGCACTGCCTGGCCGTGAACCGTGACAAACACACCGGGCAGGGTCGCCGTACCCTCGGCGCGGGCCAGATGCTCGGGGACGTGAATCGTGAAAAGCCGCCCCTCGCCACAGCCCGCGCCGAGGTGGCTTCGGTCAGCCGCGGAACAGATACGAGACGTTGGCAGGCACTGTCAACTTGAGCCAACCTAATTGGCCGATGTGATGATTCGGGGTGATGAGCCGTGGGCTTGGACGAAACGTCCTGTCCCAGTCGCCGATTCAGGCGGCGGCCGTGGTCGTCGTCCCGGTGATCTCGTTCCAGACCGCGAAGCGGTCGGCCATCACCTGTCGGTAGTCGGCCCGCCGACAGCAGGTGCCGACGGGGCCGAAAGTGCAGCGAGATGCCGCTGAACGCGGACAGGAACCGTTGCGCGTGCCGGATCGACTTGAAGCGTTTCATCGCCCGCTCGCGTTGCCGGGTCGGCTGGTGGGAGTTCTCGGCCCGGTTGTTCAGGTACTGCGATTGCCGGTGCTCGACCGACGACATCAGCTCCCGATGCGCCACTGGGTAACTGCGGAGCTGGTCGGTGACCAGCACCCGAAAAGACGCGCACTGCCTCTTGAGGAGTTTCCCGAAGAACCGCTTGGCGGCCTTGGCGTCGCCCCTGCACGAGACGAGGATGTCGAGGACGTTGCCGTCCTGGTCGACGGCCCGCCACAGATACTGCCCACGGCCGTTGAACGTCAAGAACACCTGGTCGAGATGCCACTTGTCGCCGGGTCGGGGTGGGCGGCGGCGCAGCCGGCAGGCGTATTCGGGTCCGAACTTGGCGCACCACTGCCGGATCGTCTCGTAGCAGACGATCACGCCGCGGACCAGCATGAGCTCCTCGACCTCACGAAAGCTCAGCGGGAAGCGGTGATACAGCCACACGCAATGCGCGATGATCTGCGCCGGATACCGGTGACCCAACGAAAGCAACGACGCGGCCGCGGCGTGCTGCCTTCCAGCCGTCGCCGCCGGAGTCGAGTCACGGGGCGCGGACCGTGACGCATTCCACCTGGCCGACGGGTCTCGTGCCGCGTGTTTTCACCGAGCGGGAATGTAACCGGACTGCAGTCCGGTTACAGATGAGGTGGGCAGCTCGGCCCGCGATCACACAGAATTAAGGAGATAGTCATGACAGCAGCAGCCTCAACCACCGGACTCAGCGCCGGAACCTGGGCCATCGATCCGGTTCACTCGTCAATCGGGTTCTGGGTGCGCCACCTGATGGTCAGTAAGGTACGTGGCACGTTCGAGCGATTCAGCGGCGCGATAACCGTCGCCGACGACGGCACCCCGTCGGTGACCGCCGAAATCGCGGTCGACTCGCTGCACAGCGGTAACGAGCAACGCGACGCCCACGTCAAATCACCCGACTTCTTTGATGTCGACAGGTACCCGACCGCCACATTCACCTCAAATGGCGTGCGGGTCAACGACGATCGGTACGTGCTCGACGGGGACTTAACCCTCAAGGGTGTGACGAGGCCGGTCAGTCTCGATCTAGAGTTCTACGGCGTCAACCCCGGCGCTGGCCACGGTGAAGTCGCCGGCTTCGAAGCCTCAGTGGTGTTGAACCGCAATGACTTCGGGATCGACATCAACGTGCCATTGGAAACCGGTGGTGTTTTGGTCGGCGAAAAGGTGACCCTCACGATCGAGATCGAGGCGCTCAAGCAGGCATAGTCTGTCGACGGAGCGCACCACGACTGCGATCGGCGGACGACGAACGCTGACCTACACGATCACCTGAACGAAACGCTGCTGGAGATGCAGAGGCAGGGCTACGATATGGCCCCGCCTACAGCCGCCGAGTGGTTGCAGCTGGACGAGTTTGCCGAAAACCTTAATGGCCCTGGGCACCTAAAGTGCAACCCCGCGACCACACAACCAGGGCCGGTGGGGCGTGGGCTCGGCTGAGCGCCGGGACCCAGACGATGTCGGCCTCGATCAACCCCACCAGCCGACCGTAAAGCCCCGGCCGGTGTTGTTTACCGCAATTGGCAGGCACTACCGCAATGACAAAATATCGGCCGGAAAGAGCCATGCCCTTTCGGGCAGCAGGGTTGCACGACGGTCTGCACCCGCGAGCGTTGATGCCCACAATCGCGTCGGTTAACGTGACGCTGCCCTCACGAAAGCTCAGCGGGAACCGAAAATACAGCCACACGCAGCAATCGATGATCTCAACCGGATACCGATGGCCCTTGTACGACGGCGTTGCGGTACTCACCCGACCGATCCTCCCAGGTCACCGACACGCACCTAACGTGACAGTGCC
>DATJBA010000212.1:0-5597 GCA_035515675.1 Mycobacterium sp. | reverse complement strand
CGTGGTTCGGGTCGTCGGCAAACTACGAACGAAAGGGGCAGCATCATGGCCGACGACCTGTCTGGATCAAATACACAGCCTCGCAATGACACCCGGCTCCGCAAGCTCCGCCGGGTCGCTGTCGCTTGCCCACTCACCCTGGATAATTTTCCGGTCAGACAGGTTAGATCCTGTCTGTGATGGGCTGCCTTACCGGTCCGACGAGACAGGCGCCGGTTGTGTCGCTGGGTGCCACCATGGGTTTGGTCCCGCTTGAAGTGCTTGCCCGGGATGACAGAGTCGAGGGCTTGATCGGCTGACGTGAGGAGAAATGAACATGCCTGAGGACAAACCGAACATCCTCGTCATTTGGGGAGATGACATCGGGATCACAAACCTGAGTTGCTACAGCCGGGGGTTGATGGGTTATTTCACGCCCAACATTGACCGCATCGCCGATGAGGGGATGCTGTTCACGGATTCCTACGGAGAACAAAGTTGCACGGCAGGCCGGTCGGCGTTTATCACCGGCCAAAGCGTGTACCGCACCGGGTTGAGCAAGGTCGGCATGCCCGGCACCGATGTCGGGTTGTCGGCGGAAGATCCGACCATCGCCGAGCTGCTCAAGCCGCTGGGCTACGCGACCGGGCAGTTCGGCAAGAACCACCTGGGGGATCTGAACAAGTTCCTGCCGACGGTGCATGGGTTTGATGAGTTTTTCGGCAACCTGTATCACCTCAATGCCGAGGAAGAACCCGAAAGCCCCGACTACCCCACCGAGGAGGAAGCACCGCTGTTGCGGGCGGCGCTGCTGCCCCGGGGGGTCCTCCATTCGTGGGCCACCGAGGAGGACAGCGGCGAGGTGGATGAGCGGTTCGGGCCGGTTGGTAGGCAGCGCATTGAGGACACCGGCCCGCTGACTAGAAAGCGGATGGAAACCATCGACGACGAGACCACCGCGGCTTGCGTCGACTTCATCCGGCGCCAACACGACGCCGGCACACCGTTTTTCGTGTGGATGAATACCACCCACATGCATTTCCGCACACATACCAAACCCGACAGCGTGGGCCAGGCCGGCCGGTGGCAGTCACCGTATCACGACACGATGATCGACCACGACAAACACGTTGGAGAGCTGCTAGATGTTCTCGATGAGCTGGGCATCGCCGAGGACACCATCGTCATCTATAGCACCGACAACGGTCCGCACGCCAATTCTTGGCCCGACGGCGCAACGACGCCGTTCCGCAGTGAGAAGGCGACCAACTGGGAGGGTGCCTTCCGGGTGCCGGAGATGATCCGCTGGCCCGGCAAGGTCCCGGCTGGGTCGGTGTCCAACGAGATCATCCAGCACCATGACTGGTTGCCCACGTTTTTGGCCGCGGCCGGTGAGCCGGACATCGTCGACAAGCTCAAGGCCGGGCATACCATCGGGGATAAGACCTACAAGGTGTGCATTGACGGCTACAACCTGTTGCCCTACCTCACCGGTCAGCGGGACAAGAGTCCGCGGCGCGGGTTCATCTATTTCTCCGACGACGGTGATGTGCTGGGTATCCGGTATGAGAACTGGAAGCTGGCGTTCATGGAACAGCGCTGCCCGGGCACGCTGCAGCTGTGGTTCGAGCCGTTCACGCGGCTGCGCGCGCCCAAGATGTTCAACCTGCGCACCGACCCCTACGAGCGCGCAGACATCACCTCCAACACCTACTGGGACTGGGTCATTGACCGGGTCTATCTGGCGTTCTACGGATCAGCGCTGGTTACCCGGTTTCTGGAGACCTTCAAGGAATTCCCGCCACGCCAAAAGCCGGCCTCCTTCACCATCAACGACGCCGTCGAACGGCTCAACACGTTCCTCGCCGACATCCGGTGAATGCTGCGCCGGCTCACGGGCTCGTCGAACAGTTGGCAGCTACCAAGCGTCCAACAATTCATCACTAAGCGCCTGGTTCGCCGGTGACACGGCGGAGGGAGAAACCGGCGGCGATTCGCCACGCCGAGGCGGCATCGTTTTGGCACGATGCCTTTGTGCCGACATCATCTGATGCAGCGGTGCGGCGGTTGAAGACACCCCGCGCCGCGGCCCTCGCCGGAGTTATCTTCGCGCTGCTATTCGGCACGGCGCTGATCCTCATCCGTACGAGGATGCCTGAGGGCGTCGGCAATACCACGGAGTGGCTGAACCACCAAGGCGGCGGGATTCTCACCGCGACGGCGCTGATGCCGTTTGCGGGCATCAGCTTTCTGTGGTTTATCGGCGTGGTACGTGATGGGTTCGGGCGCTACGAGGACCGGTTCTTCGCGACCGTGTTTTTAGGCAGCGGCCTGCTGTTTCTGGCGATGATGTTTGTCGCGACCGCGGTGGCCGCCGCCCTGGTGGATAGCAACACCCGCGCGGTAGGTGCGGGACGGGTCGAGGTCATCAATTTCGGCAAGATGGTGGTGCTGGCGGTCAGCAAGACCTATGCGCTGCGGATGGCGGCGGTGTTCATGATCTCACTGGCGACGATCTGGGTGAAGACCGGATTGATGCCACGCTGGCTGGTGGGTCTGACCTATCTCGTCGCGGTGACGGTGCTCTTCGTCACCGATCTGAGCATGTGGGTGACGCTGGTCTTCCCTGCCTGGGTGCTGGTGGTGAGCGGTTTGATACTCGTGCGCTCCGATCTCATCGAAGAAACACGGCTAAACCACGAAACCTGATGTCGCTCATGCCTGTATCATCTAAGACCTGGCGACTGCGGGGAAACGGCTGGCTTAAACCTTGCTCAAGCGCGTCACCGCCTGACGGCTGGGCGTGACGACCTTCAGTTCGACCAGCGGCGGGGTCGTTGACATTTACAGTTTCCGACGGGTGCTATGCCCTCAAGGTCACGCCGAGAAGCGCGATGAGGCCCAGAGCGGCGATGAAACCCGCCATGATGCCGGCGATCGAGTACGGCATGGGCCCGAACTCTGTCCGTAGTGCCTTCATCCCCTGGCGATGCTGAATCCAGGCCAGCGCCAGGGCCGTGAGCCCGGTAAGGATCATCAGCACCCCGAAGACCGCAGGACTCACGAGCGGTTCCCGAAGCTGCTCCTTTGTCGACAGGTATTGGAATATCTGATAGATCGTGAAGCCAAAGGCGATCAATGACGTACAGGTCCGGATCCACGCCATCAGCGTTCGTTCGTGAGCCAAACGTGTACGTTCGGCAGCGAGTCGAGTCGATTGGTCCAGCGGCTTATCTACCATGCCCCTCTTCTTCAACTTTCGCCCTTGGGCGGGCGCCATGTCGGTCTCGCCGCCCGGCAAGTCCCATCACGACTGCGAAGGACGTGATGCTTGGCCATCACGCTAGCCTGACCCCTGGACGTAGTTTCGTTTCTAGAGATTCGGGGCCGATCAGATCCTGTCTCGGTTGCCCGAGGGCAATTGGTGGGGCGTAGTGCGGTGCCGATGCGGTCGGGTATGTGAGGGGCCGAGTCCTGGGGTGGTGCGGTGAGCCTGTTGTGGGTGAACGCGATGGTGTAGCCCTGGTTGGGGTCGGCGAGGCCGATGCTGCCGCCGCTGCCTTTGTAGCCCGGTATGTACGCCGCGCTCATCGGCGACATCGACGGGGTTCGCCCCATCTCCCCGCACCGCACCGCCCGCATCGCAACGGCCCAGCCGAAAGCGGAGCTCAGCCGGGCGGGGCGAGGAGCCGCCCGCCGGTGTGCAGCCCGATGAGGGTCCACAAGGGCTCATCGATGCCCAGCCGTCGGCGCGACCACCAGGCTGCGGCGGCGAGGACGGTCAGGGCGTCGCGCAGCAGCTTGCCAGTGCCAGCCAGCTGGTTGAACGCGTCGGCGTCGAGCCAGATGAGTTCCTGGGCGCCGCGCTGCCAGAGCCGGTTGAGATGACCTCGGTCCCGGGCGCGGCGCAGCCAGCGGCGCACAGTGGACGGCGAGCGGCCCAGCGCGGCAGCGATCCGCCGGTATCCCAGGCCTTTAGCCTTGCGGGCCAGTGCGGTGCCGACCACCTCGGTGGAGTCCGCCCGGCGTGGCTGCACGGTGGCGGGCAGCAGGACCTGGGTGGTGCCGCACCCGCGGCAGCGCACCCGCGGCAGCGCACCCGCCTGGGCCGCACGTCGATCGGGTCCACCCCGAGGGTGCGCACGCGTCGGCGGCGGCCCTATCCCCACCCTGGAGGGTGCCGCCGCACCCGCGGTGGGGGCAGCGCATCATCCCGTCGGCCAGGGCTTCCTCGGCCGACTCGGCGGTGCAAACGACGATCATCGGGCGCTAGCGCGGACATGGCCCACCAGCGTGGTCTATCACGTCGTCGCCGCGGAAGGGGCCAAAGCGTATTGGTGCCAAACGGTTTGGAGTCCGCTCTACGCCAGCCGATCCCCTCCGCCGGCCACCGTCACCGTGACCACCCACCCGCCACCCGGCAGCCACCCCCGCCGTGGCAGCCTCCGCTCGTGGTCACCATGACGCCGCACACGACCCGATTGCTCGTCCTCACCCACGGTGACGCGGCCGGCCCCATAGCGAGTGCCGCTCAACAGTAGGCAGGTGGTTGCCATCCAGAAACTGCCGGTCCTGTTCGACGGATGGGAACCGACGGGATATTCCGTCGTCGTTCTGCTGCTCTGCTTGGCAACGAATTTCGAGGAAGCCGTCGCCGCGCTCCTCGTACATCACGAACAACGAGTAGGCCGAGCCGTCGGCTCGGGTCAGCGTCATCGGCAGCCTGCTGCCTACTACCTGCAGAAGCACCAGCCGCACAAGACGTTTGCGATCCTGGAGGCGCGCATGGCCACCCACGGCATCAACCCGATGTACAAGTCATGCTTACGTCGACGGCTATCCGCGCCTGCTGCACAGCATGTGCACGTTTTTGGGGTGCGCGCCGGACAAGGACAGCATCGCCAACGCCGTCTCCCACTGGGGCGCCATGGAACTCGACGAGGCGGCGGCCGACAAGGGGCACGTCTTCGCCATCGAGCGCACGGCTCGAAGCGTGGCCGGCCCACCCTCAGGCAAGCAGCTCGCCCACAACCCATCGGTGGAAAACGTCAAGATCGACGAAGTGACCCTGAGCCGTTCGACCCGGCGCCGCACCTCGGCGCTGGTTAAGCTGATCCGGCGCGAACCCGAAAGCGACGACCTTGCCGAGTGGTTGGATGCGCAGCCCTGTTCCGTGCGTGTCGTCCACCCGGTGAAAGTCGAACTTGTCCGAGCGCTGCGCCGAACCGAGCCCGCGCTGATCGCGTACGTTCCTGCGGTGATCGCCCGGCTCAAACGCTATGAGATCGCGGAAGTCGTGCGGGCTGCCGCCGCGGCATACCCCGACCCTGAGCTGCGTTGGATCGACGCCATCCACCTTGCGGCGGCATCGGCATTTTCGGCGACCGGCTCACCGGCTTCGTTGTCTATGAGGCGCTGTCACGTTAATTGAAATGTGTAGTGGTGCGGTTAGTTTTAGAGATGTAGCGATGGATCAGCGTGGGGTTGTTGCGATTTCAGGCGGCAGTGTTTACCGTGTCGAGCGCGGTAACCTCACGCCAGGCCGCGAAGCGTTCAGCCATCTCGGTTCGCCATTGAGTTGCGCTGAGCCGGTGCCGTCGCGGCCGAAAGTGTCCGGA
>DATJBA010000211.1:0-3952 GCA_035515675.1 Mycobacterium sp. | reverse complement strand
ACCGCGGGCACGGCGGCGACCTCACCCGTACCGCAAGCGGCCCTTGCGGTCAACCGCGGCACGGCGCACTATCGCCTCTAGTGTCCTGCACGTCCGCGAACTCACCAGTCGGTCGCGTCTGGCAGGGGTCCCACGCGTTAGGCTTTATATACGGCGGAAATGCGGGTCACAGGCAGGGCGCCGCAGGAAGTGGCAGGCGGTTCCCAACGCGCTTGCCGGGTAGAAGGAATCGAGGCGAGTAGCTGCTGTGAGCAGTTCACCTACACCATTCGGGCAGAACGAGTGGTTGGTCGAGGAGATGTACCGCAAGTTCCGCGAAGATCCCTCCTCGGTGGATCCTAGTTGGCATGAATTCCTGGTCGACTACTCCCCGGAACCGGCCGTCGACACCGGTGCGTCGACCGCCAAACGGCAACCGGCCGAGCCGGCCGCACCGCCGGAGCCGAAGCCCACGCCGCCCGCCAAGACCCCGCCGATAAGCAAAGCTGCCTCCACCGCGCAGAAATCACCCGCTATGCCGGCCAAGCCGAAGACCCCCGCGCAGGCGCCCGCCGAGGGCGACGAGGTGCAGGTGCTGCGCGGCGCAGCGGCGGCGGTCGTGAAGAACATGTCGGTGTCGTTGGAGGTGCCGACCGCCACCAGCGTGCGGGCCATCCCGGCGAAACTGTTGATCGACAACCGGATCGTCATCAACAACCACCTCAAGCGCACCCGGGGCGGCAAGATCAGCTTCACCCACCTGATCGGCTACGCGCTGGTGCAGGCGGTGAAGAAGTTCCCGAACATGAACCGCCACTTCGCCGAGGTGAACGACAAACCGAACGCGGTGACGCCCGAGCACATCAACCTCGGGCTCGCGATCGACCTGCCGGGCAAGGACGGCAAGCGGTCCCTCGTCGTCGCCGCCATCAAGAACTGCGAGACCATGCGATTCGGCCAGTTCATTGCGGGCTACGAGGACATCGTGCGGCGCGCCCGCGACGGCAAGCTGACCGCCGAAGACTTTGCGGGCGTGACGATCTCGCTGACCAATCCCGGCACGATCGGCACGGTGCATTCGGTGCCCCGGCTGATGCGCGGTCAGGGCGCCATCATAGGCGTCGGCGCGATGGAGTACCCGGCCGAGTTCCAGGGCGCCAGCGAGGAACGCATCGCCGAGTTGGGCGTCGGCAAGTTGGTCACGTTCACCTCGACGTACGACCACCGCATCATCCAGGGCGCGGAATCCGGTGACTTCCTGCGGACCATCCACCGGCTGCTGCTCTCGGACGATTTCTTCGACGAGATCTTCCGCGAGCTGGGCATCCCGTATGAGCCGGTGCGGTGGCGCATCGACAACCCTGACTCGATCGTCGACAAGAACGCCCGGGTCATCGAGTTGATCGCGGCGTACCGCAACCGCGGGCATCTGATGGCCGATATCGACCCGCTGCGGTTGGACAAGACTCGCTTCCGCGGCCATCCGGACCTCGACGTGAACACGCACGGCCTGACGCTGTGGGACCTGGACCGTGAGTTCAAAGTCGGCGGTTTCGGCGGGGCGGAGTACAAGAAGCTGCGCGACGTGCTGGGCCTGCTGCGCGACGCCTACTGCCGTCATGTCGGCGTGGAGTACACCCACATCCTCGAACCCGAGCAGCAGCGCTGGCTGCAGGAACGCGTCGAGGTCAAGCACGACAAACCCACTGTCGCGCAACAGAAATACATCCTGAGCAACCTGAACGCGGCCGAGGCGTTCGAGACCTTCCTGCTGACCAAATACGTTGGCCAGAAGCGGTTCTCGTTGGAGGGCGCCGAAACCATCATCCCGCTGATGGACGGGGCGATCGACCAGTGCGCCGAGAACGGCCTCGATGAGGTGGTCATCGCGATGCCGCACCGGGGTCGGCTCAACGTGCTGGCGAACATCGTCGGCAAGCCGTACTCGCAGATCTTTTCCGAGTTCGAGGGCAACCTGAACCCGTCGCAGGCGCACGGCTCCGGCGACGTCAAGTATCACCTCGGCGCCACCGGAACCTACCTGCAGATGTTCGGCGACAACGACATTCAGGTGTCGCTGACCGCCAACCCCTCGCACCTGGAGGCGGTTGACCCGGTGCTCGAGGGTCTGGTCCGGGCCAAGCAGGACCTGCTGGACAAGGGTGACGGCGAGGGCGGTTTCTCCGTGGTGCCGATGATGTTGCACGGCGACGCCGCCTTCGCCGGCCAGGGCGTGGTCGCCGAGACCCTGAACCTGGCGCTGCTGCGGGGCTACCGCACCGGCGGCACCATCCACATCATCGCCAACAACCAGATCGGGTTCACCACCTCGCCCGAACACTCGCGGTCCAGCGAGTACTGCACCGACGTCGCGAAGATGATCGGCGCGCCGATCTTCCACGTCAACGGCGATGACCCGGAGGCGTGCGTGTGGGTGGCGCGGCTGGCCGTGGACTTCCGGCAGAAATTCAAGAAGGACGTCGTCATCGACATGCTGTGCTACCGCCGGCGCGGCCACAACGAGGGCGATGACCCGTCGATGACGAACCCATACATGTACGACGTCATCGACACCAAACGCGGCTCCCGCAAAACCTACACCGAAGCCCTGATCGGCCGCGGCGACATCTCGATCAAAGAGGCCGAAGACGCCCTGCGCGACTACCAGGGCCAGCTCCAGCAGGTGTTCAACGAGGTCCGCGAGCTGGAGAAGCACACGATCGAGCCCAGCGAGTCGGTGGAATCACACCAGATGGTTCCCCGCGGGATGAACACAGCGGTGGACAAGGCGATGCTGACCCGCATCGGTGACGCGTTCATGGCGGTGCCCGAGGGGTTCACCGTCCATCCGCGCGTCAAACCGGTCTTGGAGAGGCGCCGCGAGATGGCCTATGAAGGCAAGATCGACTGGGCGTTCGCCGAACTGCTGGCGCTGGGCACGTTGGTGTCCGAGGGCAAACTCGTCCGGTTGTCCGGGCAGGACACCCGGCGTGGCACGTTCACCCAGCGCCATTCGGTGATCATCGATCGCAGGACCGGGGCGGAGTTCAGCCCGCTGCAGCTGCTCACCACCAACACCGACGGGGCGCCGACCGGCGGCCGGTTCATGGTGTATGACTCCGCGCTGTCGGAGTTCGCCGCCGTCGGATTCGAGTACGGCTACTCGGTCGGCAATCCGGACGCAATGGTGTTGTGGGAGGCTCAGTTCGGCGATTTCGTCAACGGCGCTCAGCCGATCATCGACGAGTTCATCTCCTCCGGCGAGGCCAAGTGGGGCCAGCTCTCCGATGTGGTGCTGCTGCTGCCGCACGGCCACGAGGGGCAGGGGCCGGACCACACCTCGGGACGCATCGAGCGCTTCCTGCAGGTGTGGGCTGAGGGCTCGATGACCATCGCGATGCCCTCCACCCCGGCCAACTATTTCCACCTGCTGCGCAGGCACGGCCTGGACGGTATCCATCGCCCGCTGATCGTGGCCACGCCGAAGTCCATGCTGCGCAACAAGGCGGCGGTCAGCGACCTGCGGGACTTCACCGAGCGCAAGTTCCGCTCGGTGCTCGAGGAGCCCACCTACGAGGACGGCGACGGCGACCGCAGCAAGGTCAAGCGCATCCTGTTGACCAGCGGCAAGCTGTATTATGACCTCGCCCCCCGCAAGGCCAAGGACAACCGCCAGGACGTCGCGATCGTGCGTATCGAACAGCTTGCCCCGCTCCCCACGCGGCGGCTGGCCAACACGCTGGACGGTTACCCGAACGCCGAGCAGTTCTTCTGGGTGCAGGAGGAACCGGCCAACCAGGGCGCGTGGCCGGCGTTCGGCCTCACCCTTCCGGAAGTGTGCTCAGATAAGTTGTCGGGTATCAAACGGATTTCGCGGCGGGCCATGTCGGCGCCATCGTCGGGGTCGTCGAAGGTGCACGCGGTCGAGCAGCAAGAGATCATCGATGAAGCCTTCAGCTAAAGAGCGACAGCT
>DATJBA010000210.1:0-8620 GCA_035515675.1 Mycobacterium sp. | reverse complement strand
TCGTAGACATCGGTTTTCGGATAAGTGCGGACCGTCTTGCTCAACGCCTTCTGGTCGTCGGGGGTGAACGCCCGCAGTGCGTGCTGGACCCGAGCGCCCAGCTGAGACAGCACGTCGTTGGGCAGATCGGTAGGCAACTGGGTGCAGAAGAAGACTCCGACGCCCTTGGAGCGGATCAGCTTGACGGTTTGTTCGACCTGCTCGAGGAAAGCTTTGGAGGCATCGGTGAAAAGCAGGTGCGCCTCGTCGAAGAAGAACACCAGCTTGGGTTTGTCCACGTCACCGACCTCGGGCAGGACGGTGAACAGATCGGCCAGCACCCACATCAGGAAGGTCGAGAAGATCACCGGACGCAACGACTGACCGCTGAACTCGAGTAGTGAGATGATGCCGAGGCCCTGGTCGTCGACGCGCAGCAGATCCTGTGGGTCGAGCTTCGGCTCGCCGAAGAACGTGTCGCCGCCCTCGCCGGCAAGGTTCACCAGCGCTCGCAGGATGACACCCGTCGTCGTCGGCGACACCCCGCCCAGGGATTTCAGGTTGGCCTTGCCCTCGTCGCTGGTCAGGTAGCTGATGTGACCGCGCAGATCGTCCAGGGTGACCAGCCCACGGTTGTTTTCCTTGGCCCAATGGAAGATCAAACCCAGCGTCGACTCTTGAGTAGCGTTGAGCCCCAACACTTTTGACAACAGAACCGGACCGAAGCTGGCGACGGTCGCGCGCACCGGCACGCCCACTCCCCCGGTGCCCAGCGACAAGAACTCCACTGGGAATCCCGTCGGCTCCCAGTTGTCCCCGGTGTTCTTCGCACGCGCGGCGATCTTGTCGTCGCCCTCTCCCGGCCGGGCGAGACCGGACAGATCGCCCTTCACGTCGGCCATCAGCACCGCCACACCCGCGGCGCTGAGCTGTTCGGCAATCAGTTGCAGCGTCTTGGTCTTGCCCGTTCCGGTTGCTCCGGCCACCAGACCATGCCTGTTGATGGTGGCCAGCGGGATGCGAATCTGCGCGGTCGGGTCGGCCGCGCCGTCGACGACGACCGCGCCCAATTCCAGCGCCTGGCCGTCGACGGCGTAGCCTTGCGCGATCCGCTGCGCGGGCCTCGCCGCTGATTCGGTGCTCATCGTGCGCGCCCCTCTCCCCCTCTTTTCGCCATACAGTTCGGCAACGCTCACACTACTTGTCTGAGGAGGCGGGGGCGACGGCCAGCATGGGCCTGACGTGGGCCTAGTCTGAGCGCTGTGCGGGACGAATTGGTGTGGATCGACTGCGAGATGACCGGGCTGGATGTCGGTTCGGACAAGTTGATCGAGATCGCAGCCCTGGTCACCGATGCCGATTTGAACGTCCTCGGTGACGGAGTCGACGTGGTGATCCACGCCGACGACGCCGCGCTGTCGTCGATGATCGACGTGGTCGCCGAAATGCACTCGCGCTCGGGGCTGATCGACGAGGTGAAGGAATCCACCGTCGACCTGGCGACTGCCGAGGCGACGGTGCTGGACTACATCGGCAAGCACGTCAAGCAACCCAAGACGGCGCCGCTGGCGGGCAATTCGATCGCCACCGATCGTTCGTTCATCGCCCGCGACATGCCCACTCTGGACTCGTTTCTGCACTATCGGATGATCGATGTCAGCTCGATCAAGGAACTCTGTCGGCGCTGGTACCCGCGCATTTATTTCGGTCAGCCGGTTAAGGGGCTCACCCACCGAGCACTGGCCGACATCCACGAATCCATCCGCGAGCTGCAGTTCTACCGGCGGACCGCATTTGTTCCTCCGCCGGGACCTTCTACCAGCGAAATCGAGGCGGTGGTCGCCGCACTGGGGGACGGAGAGGGCGCACCGGGACCAATCGATTCGGCCACCGGGCCACCGACCGGCTAGTATCGACAGTCGCTGCTCGTGTAGGCCCGAGGTCCGCACGCAGCCATGGTGAGTGTAGTTCAGCTGGTAGAGCACCAGGTTGTGATCCTGGGTGTCGCGGGTTCGAGTCCCGTCACTCACCCCAACAGGTCAGAAGGTGTATTTGTGCGTGGCCGGACTGCCCGGATTCAGGTGTTGGCGTTGCCCGCCTTCCACTGCGCCCAGGGGATGTTCCAATCGCCCAGCCCCTCGGTGCCCGAGAGCGTCGGCCCCACGGTGTTGATGATCTCGACGACGTCGCCGCGCTTGATGTGGTCGTAAAACCACTCGGCGTTACTGGGGCTGACATTCAGGCACCCATGGCTGGTATTGGTGTGGCCTTGGGCGCCGACCGACCATGGCGCGGAGTGCACGAAGACTCCGCTGTAGGAAAGTTGGGTGGCCCACTCGACATTGGTGCGATACCCGTTAGGCGAGTTGACGGGGACCCCGTAGGTCGAGGAGTCCATGATGATGTGCTTGAACCGCGCACCGACGATGTAGACGCCGTTGGCCGTCGGGGTGCTGTCTTTACCCATCGACGTCGGCATGGTCTTGACGACTTCGCCGTTGACCCGCACGGTCACCATCTTGGTGGTGTCGTCAGCGGTCGCGATGACCTCGTCGCCGATGGTGAAATGCGTCTTGACGTTGTCCTCGCCGAACATCCCGTTGCCCAAATCGACGCCGTAGGTGTTGACCGCCACGTCAATGGCTGTTCCCGGCTTCCAGAAATGCTCTGGACGCCAACGCACTTCGCGGTTGTTCAGCCAGTAGAACGCACCCTCGACGGGTGGGTCGGTGGTGATGGTGATGGCCTTCTGGGCCGCGGCGCGGTTCGCGATGTTCTCGTCGAAGCGGATCGCCACCGGCTCGCCGATGCCCACCACCTCGCCGTCGCCAGGATTGACGTAGGGCATCGTCAGGTGAGCGGGCGAACTGGTCTGGAAGGTCATCTGCCGGTGCGCTGCGCCACCCAGCCCCAGCGCCTTCGCGTTCAGCGTGTAGCGCCTGTTGTAGCCGAGCTGCTCGGTGGTGGACCAGCGCAGTCCGTCGGGGCTGAGTTGCCCGCTAATGGACTTGCCGTTTTCGTTGACCATGGTGACCGCCGCGAGCACACCGTCGGCGACGCTCACCGTCACCGGTGAATCCACGGTGACACCGACGGCGCCGTCGGTCACCGGGGAGGTGAGCTTGGGGACGAGCAGATCGGCGAAGGGCGTGCCCTTGTCGAAGATGATCTTCGCTGGCGCGGCACGGTGGCTGCTGCTGCAGGCAACGCCGAACACAGCAACCGTGATTATCACAGCGGCCAGCCACGATCGACGTCTGAGCAAAGGCGCCATCAAGTGACCTTCCACATAATTCGGCTTACTATGGTCACCGCTGACCCTGAATGATTGCGAGCATTTTAACGGGTTCGGCGCTCTGGCCGTGGCAACTGGGGCTGGGTTGTCCGCTCCAGTGCAGCCAGCGCGACGAATCTCACCCCAGGGCGCGAGGCCGCCGCTGTTCGACGAGACTTGAACGAGCCACACTCGCTCTACACTGGGTAGGGACCAGGGATTTCTCTCCGTGACAGAATGCCTGTTATTGTCGCAAACGCGGTCTCGGCCGACCAAGGCGCCGTTAGCTCAGTTGGTAGAGCAGCTGACTCTTAATCAGCGGGTCCGGGGTTCGAAACCCTGACGGCGCACTTCAGAACATATTTTCGGGGACCTACCGGCTCAGCAGGCCGTTTATGCGCCGCTTATTGCAGCGTCGAGAAGGTCGGCGACCTGGGTGTGCACTTTGCCGCGCGTCATGTACACGTTCTGCGTCATGCTGACCTTCGAGTGCCCCAAGTGATCGGCCCCAACGCGTGCGGACAGGCCACCCTCGTCGATGAGGGTCGCGCCGGCGTGCTGCCTCTACCGTGGCCGCCCGCCGTGCCGCGATGATCGCGGGATCGGCAGTGACGGCGTCAGGGTGCGGCGACTGCGCCCAGGCCAAGGCGATTCCGCTACTGGCCCGCGGCCGACCGATCGGTACGGGACACCGATAGCGCTCGCCGTGCAGCCAAATCCAGGATGTACCCGATGACGCCGATGACCACAATCACCGCCACTACCTGGCCGTAGGCCAGCTGGTCACGCGCATTGAGGATCTGGTAGCCCAGACCGGAACGCACACCAAGCATTTCGGCTGGCACCAAGACAACCCACGCAATCCCCAGCGCGACGCGCAGGCCGGTTTGCAGGTGGCCGCGGATAGCGGGCAACACTACGACGTTCAGCAGCTCGGTGCGGCTGGCGCCGAACGATCTGGCCACCTGCAGGTAGCCCGGATCGACGGCGTGCACGCCGGCCGCGGTGTTGATCACGATCGGCCAAACCGCTGCCACGGCAATCAGAAAAATGACGGGCTCGTTGCCGATCCCAAAGATCGCCACCGATATTGGCGCCCAGGACAGCGGCGAGATCATGCGCAGAAACTGCACAACGGGACGGGTGGCGCGATCCGCGGTGTCGTTCAGCCCTATCAGCAGTCCGGCGGGAATCCCGATGACGGCGGCGACCAGCAACCCGACGAGCAGCCGCCACAAGCTGACCCAAGTGTCGGCCAGCAGCACGCCGCGTTTGTAGAGCTCGACCAACGCTTTTGCCACCTGGCCAGGCGTGGTCTGGCGCAACAGAGACTGCGGGGAGGCGAGCACGGCAGTGGCCAACCACCACAGCGCAACCACCGCCCCGATCGCGAGGGTGGGTGTCCAATAGCGCCGCAGAAATGGCCACTTCGGTGTGGATGTCGCCACTGATATCACGGCCTTGCCCGGCGCTGAAGTATCGACAGGGCTGATTCCCTTAGTGGTCATAACGGCTGTACCTGTTCGACTCGGGTCAGATCGGAAGAAATGCCAAAACTTTCCGGGCCACCGTGTGCGGCCAGCGCAGTCCGCACGAAGCTGTCGTAAACCAGCTGCGAGTGCACGGCTGCGGGGTCGAGCCGATCCAGGAATCGTCGGTCGCCGTCGACGACGGTGTCGTGCATTGCCTCCACGAGCCGACGAGTGAAGCTTGGAAACGGGAACGGCTGATAACCCAACCGCTGGGGTTGCCAATCCGGGTGCGCGAAATGGTAGTCCTTCGGGTTATAGGTGAGTGCGGTCTTGATAGCCGGCAGGGGTTGGGGCAGATAGGCCCCGGTCGACAGTGTCGCCGCGGCCGCGGGCCGGTTGTCGTTGATGCGTTGCTGCGCAAGCACAATCGAGTTAACAAGGGAAGCAGCGGCCTGTGGCCGGTTCTCGATGAGGTCCTCGTGCGCCAGCACCACACAGCATGCGTGATCGCGCCACACGTCGCCGAGAAACGTTTGGATATGGCCGATCTTGCGCACCTGGGCCATGGCGTTGAACGGATCGGCCACCACATAGCCGCCGATCGATCGGTTGGCCAGCGCCGGCACCATGTCCGAGGGGCTCATCACGATCAGCTCGACGGTCCGGGCGCTGCGCGAGGCGCTTCGGCGCACCACCGGTACCAGGTCATGGGCGCGCAGCAGCTCCTGAAGAATGATGTTGTGGATCGACCACCAAAACGGTATCGCGACCTGCGTTCCGGCCAGTTGCCCGAGGTCGGTGATGTTCGGTGCGACGGTTAACGCCGAGCCGTTGGTGTGGTTCCAGCCCAGCACCCGAACGGCGCTACCCAAAAAGAAACGCAGCTGGATGGCCATCGGCATCAGCATGTGCACGGCGTCGACTTGACGGGTGACGAACGCCTCGGCCAGCGACGCCCAGCTGCGGAACAATACCGGCTTGGCCGAACTCACCACGCCCGGTTGGTAGAGCCCGGCCGCATGAGCGATCAGCAGCGGTGCCGCGTCGGTGATCGGCAGATACCCCACGCGAAGCTGTCCGCTGGTGTTGGCCCGGTCGATGCTCGCCGCGCGAGCCAGATCGGCCACCCCGGCCAGACCCCCTGCCGCGGCCAGCGCGACCGTCCCGGCCAGCAGCGACCGACGTCGGAGCAGGCCGCGGGTCATTGTTCGACCAGGCGGTAATGATCCAGAATCTGCTGCCTCAGCTCCTCGTTGCTGCTGGCCGTGTCGGCGGTGCCGGCGGGCCGCCATTCGCGGCGAATCCGCCCGTCCGGACCGAGCAGCACAATGCGGCTGGCCAGCTGCAAGGCCTCGTCGACGTCGTGGGTGACCAGGACGACGGTGATCGGAAGCTCGGCAGCGAGGTCAGCCAGCCACCTCCGCAAGTCACCGCGGATGGCGGGGTCCAAAGCACTGAACGGCTCGTCCAGCAGCAGCAGCTGGGGCCGGGTGGCTACCGCACGGATAATCGAGACGCGCTGCGCCTGCCCGCCGGACAGCTGGTCGGAGTATTGGTCAGCCACCCGCTCCAAGTCGAAACGTTGCAGCAGTTCCCGGGCGTACTCGGGTTGGAACGATCTGCGGTTTGCGGCAAATCGTCCTGCGAAAAGGACGTTCTCACCGGCGGTCAACCATGGCATGAGGAGGGCCTGTTGAAACACGACGCCGGTGTGCGGGCGTGCCACGCCGTTACCGGCAGACCATTCGACGGTTCCCGACGTGAGTTTCTCCAGCCCGGCGATCACCCGCAACAGAGTGGACTTGCCGCTTCCACTGCGTCCCAGGATCGCCAGGAAGTCGCCGTCGTCGATGGTCAGGTCGATGCTGGCCAGCGCATGGCTGGCAGCATCAAAGCTCTTGTGGCCGTCAATGATTCGTACTGTGCCGGTTGCCACCGTAGTTGTCCTTTCGCGGGCGCCTGGACCGACCGGCCGATACCCGCCATGCATTGGTGCCTCGCACATCACCGGGCATGGCACGACGGTGACGCTGCCACAGACAGACCGCTCTGTCTACGCGAGCGATCTTCGGGCGGCGACGAAGTGTAAATCCTCGACGAGGCGCCCGCTGCGGCTGGCGACCGTCGCTATCGGCTGGCACGCTGCTCACGTGCCCACGAAACCGCTTGCAGCGCATGGCATTCCAGCGATCACCATCGCACGGATCCCACCCGCCTCAGACTGCGTGAAAGCGAGCCCGCACCACGTCTACGTGTCGCTGATGCCGATAGACGAAATTGGATCGCGCTGATCAGAATGGCCCGGGCCGGTGCTATCGACCGCAGGCGCGATCGATGAACTCGGCCGCCAGGCTCCGGCCGAGGCGGATCGGCTCGACGGATTGTTCGAGCTTGGAGCCCGCCAGGGCACCGTCGTATAGCAGCTGGATCTGTCGGGCGGTGGAAACCGGGTGCTCGGCGCCGGCGGACTTCATCAACTCAGTCAGGCACGACCGTACCCATTGGCGGTGCCCATCGATGGGTTCGAAGCGCATACCGGGAAACTCGGTAGCGACGTTGGCATACAGGCAACCGGGGAAATCACACCTGAGCCCGTTGGCGATGGCCAGATCGAAAAAGGCCAAAGCTTTTTCGACGGGGTTGGTCAGCGTTTCGGCCGCCTTTTCCCACCGATTCCGATCGGCACGATCCAACTGTGTCAGGTAGGCGAGCACCAACGCCGCTTTGGAGCCGTACGAGTCGTACAGGCTTGCTTTCGCGCAGCCGGACTCACGCAGGATCCGTTCGATGCCGACTGCCCGGATCCCGTGCGCTGCGAAGAGTTTTGTTGCCACCGCGAGCAGCCGATCGGCCGGGGGCGCCAATCGCGCGGATTCGGCATCGGGTGTGGCGGCCTCCCGGTCGAGGATCTCCATATCGCCGACGCTAGCAGAGCTCGGGCCCCAGACAGAGCTGTCTGTCTGTTCCCGCGCGAGCCGCCAGTCAGCGATCCCTGATCCTGCGGACCACCACGACCACGATGACCGAGGAGATCCCGATCAGCGAGACGATCACCACCGGCTTTTTCACGAATTCGACCGCCCGGGCCTTGAGGTCGTCGGCGAGGCGGCGAGGATTAGCGCGCTCAGCAAGTGAATCGACAGTGGCCGCCAGCTGGTCGCGGGCAAGGTCGATCTCGTGCTTGATGGTGTCGGGGTCCCGATCCGCCACGTCTGCCCTCCAAGTCCGCCCTGTCATCCTGCAAGTTCGCCTGGTGTACCTGACGCACTACCCTAGATCAGCTGGCGCTGATCCCAACGCTCCGGTGAACAGAAAGAGAGGAACCTTGACCGAGACCACGCGGCTGGCGCCGGGCGACCAAGCGCCCGCCTTCAGCCTGCCCGACGCCGACGGCAACAAGGTATCGCTGGCCGACTATCGAGGGCGGCGAGTCGTCGTGTATTTCTATCCGGCTGCCTCAACGCCGGGATGCACCAAAGAGGCTTGCGACTTCCGCGATAATCTGCACGACCTCAACGACGCCGGCCTCGACGTCGTCGGCATCTCCCCCGACCCACCAGCGAAGCTCGCCAGATTCCGTGACGCGGAAAAGCTGACGTTTCCGCTGCTGTCCGATCCCGACCGCAAGGTGCTGGCGGCCTGGGGCGCCTACGGAGAGAAGCAGATGTACGGCAAGACCGTACGGGGTGTGATTCGTTCCACCTTCGTGGTCGACGAAAAAAGCACAATCGCCGTCGCGCAGTACAACGTCAAAGCCACCGGCCACGTCGCCAAACTTCGCCGCGACTTGTCGGTCTAGGCCGCGATCAGGCCAGGTTGGCCAGCAGCAGCGCTTCGGTGACCGCCGCGCGTTCCAGCACACCCAGGTGCAGGCTCTCGTTGACGCTGTGCGCTT
>DATJBA010000209.1:0-11684 GCA_035515675.1 Mycobacterium sp. | reverse complement strand
CTCCCGGGTGGCCGGCGGGGCGATCCACGCCTCGGGCAACCGGCCCATCCGCAGCAGGTCCGCCAGATCACCGGCGTCGCGCACGTCGTTCTTCACCCGCCGGTACCGGAATCCCTTGACGCCCAACGGGTGCGCCAGGTGCACGTGCGCGCCCGCGGCCTGCAGAACATCGACAGCCCAGTACCACCCGTAAGTAGCCTCAAGCACCACCTCTGGATTCGGCCCCGCCCTTTCCAGCTCCAGACTCAAGGCCACCGGGTCGTTGACGATCCGCACCACCGACAACTGCTCCCCGGCCTCACTCTGCCGAACGATCACCGACCGCCTGCGGTGCAAGTCGATCCCGACGACCTGAGTATCCGTCATACTCACTCATAGGGGCCTTTACGTCGTGTTGGACGTGACACCCCCAGCATTCGCCGGGAACCACGAGGAGCGGGAGGCCCCGCCCCTTCATCGCATCAAGTTGAGCAATCAGACCAAGATGTGAGGCGATCCGTTCTCGTGAACCCCCAGGTCATATGTGACGCATGAGGCTGATGTGATTGGCGACCGCGCCCACTTCGCTCAACTTGACAATGCCCACTCTTGGCACAACGGGGGTTTTCTCGTCAGGCGTTCGGTCGCGTTTGCGCGGCGGACTTGCCTTTTCGATGTCAGAACCGCACGATCCACCCACCCGTCGAGGACTCGAACCGCTGACCGCACACTGCCAGTAGCAGGCAGAATTCGTGACCAGTGGCCACGAGTGTCCACTAAGTGGTCGATCTAGACCGGCTACTGACAGACGAGGTGACGAAATGAAGCACACCATCAGATTCACACTGGCAGCGCTGGGGCCAGAAGAAAGCGTGAGGGGCGCACCATGGCGAATGCCAACGGCCGCAAGCGACAACAGTTGCCGCCGCAGATCAAGAAGGTTGATATCAGCGACCGCAGCACCGGCAAAGCGGTTGTGCGGTACCAGTTGACGGTCGATGTGAGTGCCGACCCGGAGTCGGGCAAGCGGCGCCAGATCCGGCGGCGCTTCGCCACCGAGGCCGCGGCCCGTGCCGAACTCGCCTCTGTGCAAGGCGGCGTGAAAGCAGGCACCTACGTCCACGCCAGCAAGTTGACGGTGGATCAGGCGTGCGAGGCGTGGCTGGCGTCAAAACACGCACTGAAGGAATCGACGCTGAACGGGCACCGCTCGAAACTGGCGGCGTTGCGCGACGAGCTCGGCCACATCGAGATTCAGAAGCTAACGAAAGCAGACCTAGACGGTCTGGTGGGCCGGTTGCGGCGCGGCGAGGTCGATGGCCGCAGGAAGTGGACGCCGCGCTCGTGCAATTACCTGCTGTACCTGGCGACGGCGGTCCTCGACGATCAGGTGGCACAGGGCAACGTTGTACGCAACGTCGCAAAATTGGTGGACCGGGTGGCCGGTGACCCGAAGAAGTTCCGCACCCTGACCGACGCCGAGATGTTCCGCATCCTCGACCATGAATGCCGCGACCGGCACCTGTGGGCGCTGGCGCTCTATGGGCTACGGCGTGGCGAGCTTGCGGGTCTGCGTTGGGAGCACGTCGACCTGACGGCCCAGACCGTCAGCATCGTTGAGAACCGAGTCGTCCTCGGCACGCAACGCGTCGAATCGGGCGCGCCTAAGAGCAGGGCATCACGCCGGACCCTCCCTTTGCCCGACGATGTGGTCCAGGTGCTCAAGGCTGCTCGTCAGAGGCAGCGGGAAGAGCGGTTGAGGTTCGGTGAAGGCTACGGCGGCGGCGAGTACGTGTGCTCGGATGAGATGGGGAAGCCGCTGCATCCCGACGCCATCACCTCCCGCTGGCAGAAGCTTCTGAGTGACATGGGGATCGGCTACGTGAGGCTGCACGATGCACGGCACTCTTGCGCAACGCTCATGCACCTTCGGGGTACGCCGATTGCGGTCATCGCGGCGTGGCTAGGGCATGCCAGTGCTGCCTTCACGATGGCTACCTATGCGCACTCGCAGGACGAAGCTTTAAAGGCTGCTGCGAGCAGTTTCGGTCGAGTTGTGACATTCAGTGACACTGAGACTTCCCCTCGGGGATAGCCGTTAGGGCATGTAAGCCTGCTACCAGCACTTACCTTGTGGGGCGGGCGGGGCTCGAACCCGCGACCAACGGATTATGAGTCCGCGGCTCTAACCAACTGAGCTACCGCCCCTTATGCTAACTAGCTGCGGATATGTTCTCCACCGTGACCGAATCAGCTTCCGAATACCGCAGTGATACCGCAGCACTTTCGATGGCCTTGCCGAGCGCATCTGCCACGCCCGCCAGGTCGTCGCTGAGCAGGTGGCCGTAACGGTCCAAGGTCATCGCCGCCGTGGCGTGTCCTAGAAGCCTCTGCACGACTTTGACATTAGCGCCCGCACTGATCGCGAGCGATGCCGTGGTATGCCTCAGCCCGTGCGGTACCAAGTCGGTAATGCCAACCGCCTTGCATCCCTTGTCGAAGGCTCTCCGGTACTCCTCGATGGGCAGGTGCCCGCCGCGATGGCTCGGGAACACGAGCGCATTGGGCTCGATTGGCAGCCGACCTCAGGGGGAAACTCGGGGGCCGTCCTCCCCGAGGCAGATCGGTCAGGCCGGCCAGGCGCTCATCGAAGAAGCGTTTTCGCCATTTGGAGACGACCTGCCGCGGCGTGTCCAGACGTGCGGCAATCTCGTCGTTACCCAGGCCTTCGGCCGCGTAGAGAACTATCCGGGCCCGCACGACCTCTGAATACGGTGACGTATATCGACGAGCGCGGGCTTAGAGTTCTGCGCGCTCGGCGTCGGCTAAGGTGATGCTGTACGAGCTGGCTCGTGGCACGTTGCTCCCTGCGTCAAGGGAAACATGCCATGTAACCGTATGAAAGTGTGCGATCGAATTACGTCACTGTAATTATGTCGGCGACCGCTAAATCAGGTTTCAGTCACTGTGGGGCCTCGACTTTCTTGCGATGGCTCTGACGCTCCCGACCAGCATGCCGGCTCGGTGATCAGGAAGGCGGCGGTTCGTTGCTGGCGACGCGAAGGGCGCGTGGCGGGGCCGAAACGTGTCGCGGGTTCCGCGTCACCCGCCAAGACGCCGCAGCGATCAACAGTGCCCGGAAGCCGACGTAACTGAGGGCCAGTGAAGAGCCGACGATAGCGGCGATCTGACCGAAGCTCGAGGTGAGGACCGCCGTCGAACCCGCCACGGCGGTGACCCAGATGAATACGGCGGCAGCCCAAATGAGCACGGTTGCGAATGCCGGTGCGGCCCCGCCGTAATAGCTCACCCCGCGTTCGGCTTTCGCGCGCGGTCGCGGCAGGGCCCGCGCCGTCAAGCGAAACGCATCGTCACCGCCAACCGCAGCGACGATGATCAGGGAGATCAGAGGAGCCGTCCAGCTGATCTGTGCACCGAGTAGGTGTGACCACACAAACACACAAGTGCCTAGTCCCGTCACGAAGCCGGCAAGGGTGGCTGCGGCGACGGTCATGCCCGCGCGAATGCTACGCAGTGTCACAGAGCTGATCAGAAGGATCAACACGACCGACGTGACCAGCGCCGTCCGGAAATCGACGTGCCATCGTGATCCGAGCGCGTTAACGACGGAGCCAACGCCGGTGCTGTCGACCGCACTGTCGGCAAGCGGTCCGTATTTGGTCGCCTCAGCCACCGCTGGGACGACGGCTGCGGCCACCCGGGCGCCATCGGCACCGAATATGTCGCCCTCAGCGTAAACGAACAGCCGGGTGGCGTGACCGTCGGCGGAAAGCATCAGTGTTTTCACCGCCTGGTACGACGGCGCGTCGATAGCTTGCTGCGACAGATAGAAGCCGCCCGCCGGGCTGTTGCTCAGATCATCGGCCAGCACGTTGATGAAGGCCGTCAACCGCGTCAGCCGGGGCATGAGCCTGTTCAGGGTGGTAGCCGACTCGTCAATCAGCGGCCGCACATCGGCCAGCGTGCGGCGGATGTCCGTAATCGTTCCGACAGCCGTGCTTACGTTCTGGGTGGCGGTCGTCAGAACGTCGGACAGGCCTTTGGTGCTCGAGGTCAGCTGCGACATCTCACCAAGCAGGCTGTCGACGGGCTGAATGACTTTGAGCGCCTGCGCGCAGAGAATATCGGTCGCACAGTCCGGGAACCCCGCCATCCACTGCCGGACCGGATCGGCATCGTGGGACAATGTATTTGCTGTGTCGTTGAGGCGCGTCACGCTCGAATGCAACTCATCCAGCGACGTGCCCAGCGGTGCGAGCCCGGCGACGCCACGGTTCACGCTGTGCTGGAATTGATCGAGCGACGAGGTTAACTGGTCGACGGTTGCTGGCAATCTCGTGATGGCGGTGGTCAGCGGCGCCGCCGACAGGGCGTCAGACTGCAGCTGTCCATTCAGTTCGCCGAGCTGATGCGCCAACGTGGCGTCCGGCCAGGGCAGCCCCGCGGGCCAACTGGCCGACTGGACGAGCCGCGTTCCCGGCACCGCCATCAGTTGTCGCGTCACCCGATCGATGGCCAGTAGACCGGCGGGGTTTCTCAGGTCGTGATGGCCCTCGATGACCACCGTTTGCGGGAAAAGGCGATTGGCGGTGAAGTGTCTGGTCGCGACCGCGTATCCCGCATCGGGCTCCGCGCCTTGCGGCAGCATGCCCGGTTCACTGAAGGACACCTTCATTCCAGGCAGCTGAGCGGCGCAGCCGAGGATTATGACCGCGATGACGGCCAACGTCAGCGCGGGGCGCCGGAAGACCCATGCGCACAGGCGTAGCCTCGCCGCCCACACAGGCAGGGCTGATCGCTGTGCCAGGGGTCGTTGGCCAGCGCGCCTGGCCCAGCCGGGGGCGAGGGTGAGCACGAGCAGCGTCGCCGCGGCAACCGCCATGCCGGCGGAGACGCCGAATCCTTGAAGTTCGGGTAAATCAATCACCTCGGCTGCGATCAGCACGACGGCGAACACACATGATGATCCGACGATGGTCGGGGTGGTCGATCGATAGGCTCGGGTGAAGGCGGCGTCATCATTCACGTCGGCGTGCACGTGCAGGCGGTAGTTCTTCAGCAGCAGCGTGTAGGCAAGCGACGCGCCGACAGTGAGCGCAATCGTTAACGCCAGTGAGAACGCGGTGGGCGATCCACGCCATGACGGCCCCAACATGCTCTGCACCGGCAGGGCGATCGCGAGCGCCAGGTATGCCGTTACGAGAACACCGCCGGCGACCAATAGCGAGCGGGTAAGCGCCAGCACCAGCCCCGCCGTCGTGACGACCACAGCCAGCACAAGCAGCGCTCCATACTGATCGGCTGCAGCGGCGCGGGCTGCAGCGGTTGCGGCAGGACCTGTTACGTAGGGTCGAACGCCCTTTGGTCCGGGCAGCGCATGTACTGACGCGCGGACGGCCTCCACGGACGCGAGCCCTTCGGGGCTGCCCAAAGCACCCCGCAACCAGGTTTGAATGAAGATGCTCCGACGGTCGGCACTCTGGGCGACCGGCGCGGTGAGTGGGTCGGACGACATGTCGACCACCGCTCGCACCGCCTTCGTGTCGCTGCGCAACCGGTCGGCAAGAGACGCCATGTAGGCACGGGCGTCGTCCCGGATTGGCGTGTCGCTTTCCAATATCACAGATGCGATATTGTCGGTTCCGGTTCCCGGAAATAAATGGTCGATGCGTTCGAGCGACGCATATTCGCCGGGCGCCGAGATTGGCACCGCGTTAGCTGAGGCTTTGATCTTCCAGAAGGGCGCTAGGATATTCGCGGCGACTGCTAGACCAATGAATGCAATTATCAACAGGACGTGATATCGCCGAACGAACTTCACTGACTTCACGATTGATTTTATGCTCGCGGAAGAGGCATCGGGCCGGCTTGCCATTCCTGGTAGGCGGTTCTTAGTAGGCGCTACGGGACCCTTCATCCTACCGTGGTGTAACTCCAGCACGGTAGGAACAAGGAAGTGGCGTTGTCGCGGTCGAGTCGACGGGGAGTTCGATTGACCGGATCCACGGGGCTGCGCCGCGCCGTGCTCGCACAGCGATCCGCTGGCGCGGCGGGCGGATGACGATGCGCAGGTGGGCTCGGGTTTATCGGCGTTCAGCGAATCTCGGACATCTTCGTCACCCCGTCGTCGACCGCGGTATCGTAACCACCCGTGATCGGCCGGGCCCCGCTTGTAGTGATTGCGTCGACCTTGATTTCCGTTCTTTCGCTGTCCGCCGGCTGCTCGACGGACCGGAGTAGTTTGCCCGCCGCCCCGTCGAGCACCGCGAGCAGTCAGGGCGCGGATAGTCAGGCACGGGCCCTCCTCCTATCGTCGTTGGAGGCGACAAAGACGTTGGCAACTGCCCACGTAGTCATCGTGTTCCAGGGAAAGTTCAGTCGTCTCGGTGAGGTATCCAAAATCGACGGTGACGCACAGGCCAGCCCCCTGATTGCCAACGGAATGGTCACCTACCAAAACGGCGAGGTTGCGCCTTTTGTGCTGGCCGGCGATACGGTATCGGTCGAGGTGGGAGGTGTGTGGAATGCGGTGGGAGCCACTTCTGCGTTGATTCCCTCACCGGTTATCGACCCTCGCCAGGGCCTGCCGAATATTTTGAACAGCGTGAAAGACCCGCAGTCTGCGGGTTCTGAGATCATTGCCGGGACGGACACGGCGAAAGTGACCGGAACGCTGCCGGCGGAACAGGCAACAGAGATATTGCCGGAGGCCAGCGGCCCGGCTGATTTCACGGCGTGGATTCGCAAAGCCGGCGATCCGGTTCTCGTGCGCATTGCGCTCGGCTTCAATCCCGGACAGTCACTTACTGCGACGTTTTCGAATTGGAATATTCCAGTCCACGTCACCGCTACACCGGCGACTTGACCACGGACGCAAGCTGAAGGGTTTACTTGTCGGCAGCCGGAATACCTCGGAGACAGGACTCGCCGACCAGCTTGCGGACCTGGTCAGCCGACTGCCTGGCGAAAAAATGACCACCGGGTACTAGATGCATCTCGACAACTCCGGTGGTGCATTCACGCCAGGAGTTTACTTGGTCCTGAGGTACCAACGGGTCGTCGCGCCCCACGAACAACGACAAGGGGATGTCCAGCGGCGGCCGCGGCTGGTGGCGATAGCTGCTGAATACCTCGATATCACTGCGCAGAGCATCGGCGAGCATGGCGCTCAGCTCGGGCGCCGCGGCCATCGCCGACGGGATTCCCCCGAGCCCCACGAACAGTGCCAGCAACGCGTCATCTGACAGTTCGCTCGCCTCTGCGACAAGTGGCAGACCACCCGGTCCGAGCCCCAGCGGGCCCGGCGCTGAGGCCAGGAACAACGCCTTCGGTTGCCCGACGTCGAGCCGGGCCAGTTCGCCCGCTACCGCGAAGGCCACGTACGCACCCAAACTGTGGCCGAAGAGGGCAAACGGGCCCGGCGGTAGCCCCGCGACCACGGGAGCCAATGCGGCAACGAGGCGTCCGAAATCTCGTATCGGCTGCTCGGCTGCCCTGGTCTCTCGACCGGGGTATCTGGCCGGAAGTACCGCGATGCCGCCCCGCCGCAGCGATCGAAGGTAGGAGAAAACCATCGTCCCGCCGCCGGCCGGTGGCAGACATAGCAATCTGATCCGCTGGCCGCGGGACCTTTCCAGCCCAGGGAACCAGCGGCTGGCCTCGGGGTCCGAAGCGTTGAACGTCGTATCCCGTTCCGTAGGAGATGATTTGTCAGACAACGGAATCCGATTCTCGAACTCGGGCGAGCTCAGCTTCGATGAGTGCGACGGTTTCCGCTCGCCGTACCTTGCCCGACGGGGTCTTGGGAAGCGTTCCGGGTCCGGTCACCATCACGAAGCGGGGGCTGACCCCGAACGCGGCGAGAACTCGGGTACTGAGCTCGGCGCGGATTCTCGCGACCTCGGCTGGATCACTGTAGGCCTTGGACTCGATCGCGAGCCCGAACTCTTCGCTCAATTCCTTTCCGGCAAGGCGGACTGCGGTAGCGCTTCCGGGGCGCACCCCGGCGACCGTGCTGGCCACCCTCTCGATGTCAGCGGGAAATATATTCCGCCCACCGACGATGATCATGTCCTTCTTTCGGCCGCACACGACGATGTCGCCGGCTTCGGTGAGATAGCCAAGATCACCGGTCGCGAGCCAGCCGTCGTCGTCGAACGTCGCCTCCAGCCCCGATGTGGTGACGGCGCCTCGGCTCAATGACGTCCCCCGAAGCTCGATCTCGCCGATACCCCGCGCGGGCAATGGCGATCGCCCGAAATCGACAACACGGGCCTCCACGCATGGCAGCGGCGGCCCCAGCTTCACCAATTGCCTTGCGTCATCAGCGGTGGAGACAACAGCGCGAGCGTCGTTCTCGAGGGCCGCCGGATCGATCGCGTCGATGTCCACACCATCCACTGCGATCGACACCGAAAGCGTCGCCTCGGCCATTCCGTATGCCGGTGCCATTGCGGTCGGCCTAAGGCCGAACCTGGATCCAGACTGGATGAACCTGGCGACGGCGCCGGCGTCTACCGGCTCGGCCCCGTTGAATGCCACTCGAAGGCTGGAGAGGTCGTAGGCGCCGTCCGGGGCCTGGTCCAAGCGGTGGGCCAGCAGCGAATAGGCGAAGTTAGGTGCGAGCGTCACCGTGGCTCGGTACTTGGTGATCAGGGCCGGCCACGACAGAGGTGATTCCAGGAAATCGGAGGGGGTCACGCAGACCGCTTCGATGCCCAACTGCATGGCGATGAGGAGTCCGACCATCCCCATGTCGTGGGACAACGGTAGCCAGCTCACCGAGATATCTGAGCCGGGATCGAGCTTCGCGGCCTTGGCCATGCCGTGGTTGTGTTCGGCCAGGTTGCCGTGCGTGACGATGACCGCCTTGGGGGTGCCGGTCGAACCGGAGGTCAGCTGCAGCAGGGCAATGTCGTCCTCGCCGGTCGGCACCGGTTCGGTGGCGCTTCCGTTCAGGAGCTCCTCGCAGGAAACGGAACGCACCCCCTGCCCAGCGAAGACGTCCGCGGCGGGAGTGAACGGAGCACCGACGACAACCAGGCGCGCGCTGATCATCCCGATCACCGTCAGGGCGTCCGCCATCCACTGCGCCAGATCGGTGCGCGGTGTCGGTTGATGCAGCATCGTGATCGACACGCCGCGCATCCAGATGCCCTCGATCAGCGGCGCGATTTCGGATGGCTGACCAGCGAGCACCGCCACCCGATCCCCGGCGCCCACTCCCAGGTCCGCGAGAGCGCCGGCGACGTGGGTTGCTGAGCGGTAGATCTGGCGCCAGCTGCGCCGGATTGGATTGTCCAACGTCCCCGTGATCAGTCCGGCGTCACGGCTGTGGGCTGCGGCGAATACTTCTTCTGTCACGATGCTCATGAATTTGGTACTGGATGTACTATCCGCGGGATGAGGTTGTCAAACCGATCAGGATCCTAGCGCATCGCCATCGACACATCTTCGTAGCGCGGGCTACGTACGCTGCGGATATGGTTGACTGAGCCCCTTTCTCGGTTGGCAGAGTTTCACACGCCCACAGGCGACAGCGTAGCCACGTAAATGGAGTGCGCCGAATGCCGAGTACACCCAGCGATCGCGCCGGTACCTTGATCCATTTGCTGCGCCACCGCGCCGAGCACCAGCCCGATGCGGTCGGCTATCGCTTCCTCGCCTTCGGATCAGACAACAGGGCCGACGCGCTCGAGATCACCTACGCGCAGCTGTGGGCGCGTGCCCAGGCCGTCGCACATATGCTCGGACGCGCTCGCAACGCCGGAGACACCGCGATCATCGCCTGCCCGCCGGGGCCGCTCTATCTGGCTGCGTTCTTCGGCGGTAACCTCGCGGGCTACGGCTGCGTCCCATTGGGCCGCGCCAGTTTCGGCGGAGATCGCGGTGCCGACTTCGACGCTCTTGTACACGGCCTCCGTCCGGCCGCGCTGATTGGCGACGGGGTCGCCGCACCCGCCCCGATTCCCGTGTTGAGAATCGGCGACGACGTGCTGGACGCCGCTCCGCGCCCCGGATACTCCGCTGTACCGGATACGAACAGTCCCGCCGTCGCCCTGATACCCGATGTCGGCCGCCGCGGGTCAGGGCAACGCATCGAGCTGACCCACCGCGATCTGATCTCGAACGCGCGTCGGGCCGAGCAACTCCTGGGACTCGGCAGCCACAGTGCCGGAGCAACGTGGCTGCCCCTGACCAGCAACCCGGGACTATTCGCGGGGATCGTCTGTCCGCTCTATTCCGGCTTCCCCGTGACGGTGCTGTCGCCGACCTCGTTCCTGCGCGATCCCAGTCGGTGGCTGCGAGCAATTGCTCACTATGACGTCATGGTGAGCGGCGCACCGGCTCCCGGCTGGCAAGCCTGTCTCGACCGGGTCGTCGTCGAGGATGTGGCCGGCCTCGACCTGTCAGGCTGGACCGCGGCACTCGTCGGGGGCAGACACCCGGTCGATCCCAATCTCCTCGACGAGTTCGCCGAGCGGTTTGCCGCGACCGGCTTCCGCCGTGACAGCTTCTGTTCCGTGTACGGGGATCCCGACAAGTCGTTGCCGGTCGCCGCGAGCCGGGTCGGGTCCGGACCGCAGGTCCTCTACGTGGACGAAGATGCGCTCGAACGCGGAATGGTCCGACCACCCACCGACCTGTCACACATACGGGCGATCACCGGCCTCACCGTCCCCGAGATGGGGACCGACGTGAAGATCATGGATCCGCAGACGGCCGAGGACGCCGGTTCCGGCCGTGTCGGTGACATCTACCTGGCCGCCGACGATCGGGTAGGACCGCTTCGCCGGACCGGCGACCGCGGAGCCCTCCTGGACGGCCAGTTGTTTGTCACCGGACCGGCGAGCGACCTGCTCACCGTCGATGGACGCTCGATCGATCCGGCGCACATCGAAAGCACCTGCCGCGCCAGCCATCCGGATCTGGCATCCACACGCAGCGCCGCGGTGAGCGTCGAACGCGACGACGGGTGCGGTGTAGTTGTCGTTCAAGGTGTTCGCCACCGCGCCGCCAGTGAGCAGCACGGCGACCTGAGCTCACGGATTCGCCGCCGAGTGTGGGAGACCCACCGCATCGCGGTCCAAGACGTCGCGCTGGTCCCCAACGTTCACGTCCCGATCACCGCCGAAGGGCAGCCGGACAGAAGCGAGGTCCTGCGCCGATACCACGCCGACATCCTGCCGCGCATCCAAGATGTCGGCTTCGGGGATATCCGCTTCGAATTGCTCTCCAGCTCGGTGTCCGGCGTCGCGCAATCCGGACCGACTCCGTCGGAAGGCCTCAAATCTCGATCCATCCACCATTCCCTCGAACAGGTCCGTGATCACCTCGTCCACCTGCTGATTCAGGCGACCGGGACCCCCGCATCCGAGATCGACACGCATCAGCCGTTCTCCACCTACGGCATCAGCTCCGTCAAGGCGTTGTCGCTGACGGCTGAACTGTCGGAATGGCTGGGCAGTCCAGTCGATCACACGCTGTGGTGGAACCATCCCACCATCGAAGCGGCGTCGACGTACCTGGTCCACGGTGAAAGTGCGCCGTCGGCGGTGGGGTTGTCGGTGGCTGGTGAGGATCCGGTGGTGGTGGTGGGGGTGGGGTGTCGTTTTCCGGGTGGGGTGGATGGCCCGCAGCGGTTGTGGGAGTTGGTTGCCGGTGGTGGTGATGCGATCGGGGAG
>DATJBA010000208.1:0-16407 GCA_035515675.1 Mycobacterium sp. | reverse complement strand
GGGTACGTTCCTGCTGGAGTCCGCCGAGCACGGCCGCTCCTGGTCGCGGTGGTCGTTCATCGGCGCGGGGGCGCCGTCAGCACTGACCGTGCGCGACGGCGAAGCGTTGTGGCTGGGCGCTGTGCCACAGGATGCGCCCACCGGAGGCGACCCGCTGCGCGCACTGAAGACCACCCTTGAGCTGCTGGCCACCGCGGCGATGCCGGGGCTTCCGCCGCTGTCGGGCGGCATGGTCGGCTTCTTCGCCTACGACCTGGTGCGCCGCCTGGAACGCCTGCCCGAACTGGCCATCGACGATCTCCACCTGCCGGACATGCTGCTGCTGCTGGCCACCGATTTGGCGGCGGTCGACCACCACGAGGGCACCATCACCCTGATCGCCAACGCCGTGAACTGGAACGGCACCGACGAGCGGGTCGATGAGGCCTACGACGACGCGATCGCCCGGCTGGATGTGATGACCGCGGCGCTGGGCCAGCCGCTGCCGTCGACCGTTGCCACGTTCAGCAAGCCCGAGCCGCGGCACCGGGCGCAGCGCACGGTTGAGGAATTCGGTGCCATCGTCGATCACCTCGTCGGGCAGATCGAAGCCGGCGAAGCATTTCAGGTGGTGCCGTCGCAGCGCTTCGAGGTGGACACCGATGTCGATCCGATCGACGTGTACCGCATCCTGCGGATGACCAACCCAAGCCCCTACATGTACCTATTGCATGTGCCGAATAGTGATGGCGCAATGGACTTTTCGATCGTTGGGTCGAGTCCGGAAGCGCTTGTCACCGTGCAGGACGGCCGGGCGACTGCGCATCCGATCGCCGGAACACGGTGGCGGGGGCAGACCGAAGAAGAGGATCAGCTGCTGGAAAAGGACCTGCTGGCCGACGAGAAAGAACGTGCCGAGCATCTGATGTTGGTAGACCTCGGCCGCAACGACCTGGGCCGGGTCTGTGCGCCGGGCACCGTTCAGGTCGAGGATTACAGCCACGTCGAACGCTATAGCCACGTGATGCATTTGGCGTCCACGGTGACCGGGATGCTCGGCGAAGGGCGCACCGCCCTGGATGCGGTGACGGCCTGCTTCCCGGCCGGCACGCTGTCGGGCGCGCCGAAGGTCCGCGCCATGGAGCTGATCGAAGAGGTGGAGAAGACGCGCCGCGGCCTCTACGGCGGTGTGGTCGGTTACCTCGATTTCGCCGGCAACGCTGACTTCGCGATCGCTATCCGCACCGCGCTGATGCGTAACGGCACCGCTTACGTCCAGGCCGGCGCTGGGGTGGTGGCCGACTCCAACGGGCCATACGAATACACCGAGGCGAGAAACAAGGCGGGCGCGGTATTGAGTGCGATCGCCGCGGCCGAGACGCTGACCGCTCCAGACGTCGGCCGCAATGCCTGATGCCCGGCCGGACCGGCCCCGCCGACTCACAGGCCGGCTGGCGATCGGGATAGCCCAGTTGTTGTTGGTGGTTGCCGCCGGGGCGCTGTGGACGGCGTCGCGGCTGCCGTGGGTCGTCATCCGGTCGTTTGACGGGTTGGGTCCGCCGAAGGAGGTGACCCTGTCCGGCGCGTCGTGGTCGACGGCGCTGCTGCCGTTGGCGCTGCTCCTGCTGGCGACGGCTGTCGCGGCGCTCGCGGTGCGCGGCTGGCCGCTGCGGGTGCTGGCGGGGCTGCTGGCGGCGGCCAGCCTTGCGGTCGGCTATCTGGGGATCAGTCTGTGGGTGATCCCGGACGTGGCCGTGCGCGGAGCCGATCTGGCGCACATCTCGCTGTTGTCGCTGGTGGGAAGCGAGCGGCATTACTGGGGGGCAGGGGTTTCGGTGGCCGCCTCGGTGTGCACTCTGATCGCCGCCGTTTTATTGATGCGGTCGGCTTCGGACTCTAGGTCGGCCCGCGACAGCGCAACGAAATATGCGACGCCCGCGACCCGCCGGTCGATTGCGCTACCCGAAGACGCTAATGCGGCGATGCTGGAGTGGCCGCAGGCGCCGGAGATGTCGGAGCGGATGATCTGGGATGCGCTTGACGAGGGCCGCGACCCGACCGATCGGCCCCGCGAGTCTGACACCGAGGGTCGGTGACGGGCCGCGAGCCGACGGTCGCTACCCTTCATTGACGTCGTCGAAATCGGCTTGGGACCGTTGGGTGACCGTGGGCGATGGTGGGAAAGGAACGACAGGCATGTGTCCGGCAACCGTGCTTGACTCCATCCTCGAGGGAGTCCGGGCCGATGTTGCCGCGCGCGAAGCCCTTATCAGCCTGTCGGAGATCAAAGTGGCCGCTGCGGCTGCGCCGCCACCGCTCGACGTGATGGCCGCCTTGCGCGAGCCCGGTATCGGCGTCATCGCCGAGGTTAAGCGCGCCAGTCCATCGGCGGGTTCGTTGGCGACCATTGCCGATCCGGCAAAACTGGCCCGGGCCTACGAGGATGGCGGCGCCCGGATCATCAGCGTTGTGACCGAGGAGCGACGTTTTCGCGGCTCGCTCGACGACCTTGATGCGGTGCGGGCCGCGGTCTCGGTACCGGTATTACGCAAAGACTTTGTGGTGCAGCCCTATCAGATCCATGAGGCGCGCGCGCACGGCGCCGATATGTTGTTGCTCATCGTCGCCGCGCTGGAGCAGTCCGTGCTGGTGTCGATGCTGGACCGCACCGAATCACTCGGTATGACCGCTCTGGTCGAAGTGCACACCGAACAAGAAGCCGACCGGGCGCTGAAGGCCGGGGCCAAGGTGATCGGCGTCAACGCCCGCGATCTCACGACGCTGCAGGTGGACCGGGATTGCTTCGCGCGCATCGCTCCCGGGCTGCCCAGCAACGTGATCAGGATCGCCGAGTCCGGTGTGCGTGGCACCGGGGACCTGTTGGCGTATGCCGGTGCGGGCGCTGATGCCGTATTGGTCGGTGAAGGTCTGGTCAAAAGCGGTGATCCACGTGCTGCGGTTGCCGACCTGGTCACTGCGGGCACCCATCCGTCCTGTCCGAAACCGGCTCGCTAGCCATTGGAAAAGCCAGTGAAGAGCCCTGCGGTGAAACGTTGAACCCGATGAGCCGTCCGCGCGTTGAGCCTTGGTGATGGTAGATCTATCCCGCCCGGATCTTCCGCGTCCGAGTGCGGCCGTCTCCGAACCCACCCGCCACGACCCCGATTCGGGTGGCCATTTCGGCGTCTACGGTGGCCGCTACGTCGCTGAGGCATTGATGGCGGTGATCGAAGAGATCACCGCTGCCTACGAGAAGGAACGCGTCAACCAGGACTTCCTGGACACCCTGGATGACCTGCTGGCGAACTATGCCGGCCGGCCGTCACCACTGTATGAGGCCACACGCCTGCGCGAGCATGCCGGCTCGGCGCGGATCTTCCTGAAGCGAGAAGACCTGAACCACACCGGTTCTCACAAGATCAACAATGTGCTCGGTCAGGCCTTGCTGGCCCGGAGAATGGGCAAGACTCGGGTGATCGCCGAGACCGGAGCCGGTCAGCACGGCGTGGCCACCGCCACTGCGTGCGCATTGCTCGGCCTGGATTGCGTGATCTATATGGGCGCCGTCGACACCGCGCGTCAGGCGCTCAACGTCGCACGCATGCGGTTGCTGGGCGCCGAGGTCGTCTCGGTCGAGACCGGTTCGAAAACGCTCAAGGACGCCATCAACGAGGCGTTTAGGGATTGGGTTACCAACGCCGACAACACCTACTACTGCTTCGGCACCGCGGCGGGGCCGCATCCCTTCCCGACCATGGTGCGTGACTTCCAGCGAATCATCGGCTTGGAGACGCGCGTACAGGTCCAGGATCGGGCGGGCCGGTTGCCCGACGCGGTCACCGCCTGCGTCGGCGGCGGATCCAACGCCATCGGGATCTTCCACGCGTTCATCGACGACCCCGGAGTACGGCTGGTCGGCTTCGAGGCGGCAGGCGACGGCGTCGAGACCGGCAGGCACGCGGCGACATTCACTGGCGGCTCGCCCGGCGCGTTTCAGGGATCGTTCTCCTACTTGCTGCAAGACGAGGACGGTCAGACCATCGAATCCCATTCGATCTCAGCGGGTCTGGATTACCCGGGGGTGGGTCCGGAACACGCGTGGCTCAAGGAAACCGGACGTGCCGAATACCGGCCCATCACCGACTCCCAGGCGATGGAGGCGTTCCGTCTGCTGTGCCGTACCGAAGGCATCATCCCGGCCATCGAATCCGCGCACGCGGTGGCCGGTGCCCTCGAGCTGGGCATTGAGTTGGGAAGGGGCGCGGTCATTGTGGTGAACCTGTCGGGTCGCGGCGACAAGGACGTCGAGACGGCCGCGAAATGGTTCGGCCTTTTAGGCGACCAGGGCACGCGATGACCGTGGAACAGAGCCAGGCGAGTAGGCTCGGGCAGATTTTTGATGCATGCCGCAAAGACCGTCGCGCGGCGCTGATCGGTTACCTGCCCACCGGATACCCCGACGTGCCAACTTCTGTGGACGGGATGATCGCGCTGGTTGAATCCGGTTGTGACATTGTCGAAGTCGGGGTGCCATATTCGGATCCCAGCATGGATGGCCCCACCATTGCCAGGGCCACCGAGGTCGCGCTGCATGGGGGAGTGCGCGTCCGGGATACGCTTGCCGCGGTCGAGGCGATCAGTTTGGCCGGTGGACGCGCCGTGGTGATGACCTACTGGAATCCGGTGCTGCGCTACGGGGTTGACGCGTTGGCTCGGGATCTGGCGTCGGCCGGCGGACACGGCTTGATCACCCCCGACCTCATCCCCGACGAAGCTCAACAGTGGCTGGCGGCATCTGACGAGCATCGATTGGATCGCATATTTCTGGTGGCGCCGTCATCGACGCCGCAGCGGTTGGTGACCACGGTCGAGGCATCGCGCGGATTCGTCTACGCGGCGTCAACGATGGGGGTAACTGGGGCGCGTGACGCAGTGTCGCAGGCCGCGCCCAAATTGGTGAGCAGGGTAAAGGCGGTGTCTGAGATACCCGTCGGCGTCGGCCTGGGGGTGCGGTCGCGAGAACAGGCCGCGCAGATCGGTAGCTACGCCGACGGTGTCATTGTCGGTTCCGCGCTGGTGTCGGCGCTGGGCGGTGGTGGTTTGCCCGCACTGCGCGCACTGACGGAGGAACTCGCTATCGGTGTGCGCCAGAAAGCATCCGTCTCATGACGATGTTGCCCACGTATTTCCCCAGCCCGCCGCAAGGCGTCTGGCACCTCGGGCCGTTACCTATTCGCGCCTACGCGCTGTTCATCATCATCGGCATCGTGGTCGCCCTGCTGATCGGCGACCGGCGCTGGGAGGCCCGTGGCGGGCAGCGGGGCGTGGTCTACGACATCGCGCTGTGGGCTGTGCCGTTCGGATTGGTTGGCGGCAGGCTCTATCACCTGGCCACCGACTGGCGGACCTATTGGGGCCCGGGCGGCGCCGGGCTCGGCGCGGCGCTACGGATCTGGGAAGGCGGCTTGGGCATCTGGGGCGCGGTAGCCCTCGGTGGCGTCGGCGCGTGGATCGGTTGCCGGCGTCGCGGAATTCCGCTGCCGGCCTTCGCAGACGCGATTGCTCCGGGAATCATCTTGGCGCAGGCCATCGGTCGGCTCGGGAACTATTTCAACCAGGAGCTCTACGGCCGGGAAACCACGCTGCCGTGGGGTCTGGAGATCTTCTACCGTCGAGATCCCTCGGGGTACGTTGACCCCCATTCGCTCGACGGCGTCTCGACAGGGCAGGTGGCGTTCGTCGTGCAGCCGACGTTTCTGTACGAATTGATTTGGAACGTCTTGGTTTTCGTCGCATTGATCTACGTGGACCGGCGGTTCACGCTGGGCCACGGGCGACTGTTTGCGATCTACGTGGCCAGCTACTGTGTCGGGCGGTTCTGCGTCGAGCTACTGCGCGACGACACCGCCACACACATCGCTGGAATCCGGATCAATTCGTTCACATCGACGTTTGTGTTCATCGGGGCCGTGGTGTACATCATTCTGGCGCCAAAGGGCCGCGAGGACCCAGAGAGCCTGCGTGGCAAGGATTACGTTGCCGAGGAGTCGAGAGAACCTGAGCCGGCGGATGAGCTCGCGACTGTCGCCTCGGCCTCGGCAGCGACTACGGCGGCTCCGGTTAGCGCAGGAGAAGACGGCGAAGCGCCTGATTCGGCGAAAACGGACGAATCTGCGGAAGTCCTGGACGCGGAAACCGCGGAGCCCGACACGGTCAAAGGGGAGGCGGAAGTCGCGGAGGCAGAGACCGCCGAAGAACCAGAAACCGCGGAGCCAGAAACCGCGGAGCCCGAAGCCGCGGAGCCCGAAGTCGTGGAGCCCGAGGCTTCTGAGCCCAAAGCCGAAGAGCTGGAAGCCGAGTCAGAAACAGCGGAGCCCGAAGTTGCGGCCGGCAAAGCAGCGCAAGACGACGTGTCCAGCGGATCTGAAGTCGACGCAGAGGATCGAGAAGACCCGTCTGAAGCCGAGCCGGACGCAAAGCCGGATGCCGACGCTGAAAAGGCCGCCGAGGAAACCTCGGCCGATGACGACACGACGACGTCGGGCGCTGTCGGTTCATCCCGTCGGCGATTGAGCTTCCGGCTTAGGGGGGCCGGTAGCAGTCGAGGCTGACTTCGTGCAGTCAAAGCGGAAGCCCGGCGGATCTGGCATGCTGAAAACGTGACTGACCAGTCGTGGAGCGACGCGGCAGGGTCTGGCTCGCCACCCCAGCAACCGTCGGGATATCCAAGCGGGTATCCACCGTCGTATCCGCAATACCCTGCGCCCGGAACCTACTTCGACCCGGCCGCACCCTACGGTCGCCATCCTGTGACCGGGCAACCGTTTTCGGACAAGTCGAAGGTCGTGGCGGGTCTTCTGCAGCTGCTGGGACTGTTCGGCATCGTCGGGATCGGCCGCATTTACCTCGGCCATACGGGGTTAGGTGTCGCGCAGTTGCTCGTGGGCCTGGCGACCTGCGGACTCGGCGCCGTGATCTGGGGCATCATCGACGCCGTGCTGATATTGACCGACAATGTCCGCGACCCGCAGGGTCGCCCGTTGCGCGATGGAACCTAATCCCGCTTTGCAGGCTCTAGGGCAGTGTCGTCAGCACGGCCCGCATTGTCATCGCCTTTACACAGCAGCCGGTACGGGCGTGCTGCTGGCCGGCGCACTGAGCTACGTCGGGCTCGTCGACCCGCACAACACTAATTCGGTGTATCCGCAGTGCCCGTTCAAGTGGCTGACCGGCTGGAATTGCCCCTTCTGCGGCGGGCTTCGGATGACGCATGACTTGCTGCACGGTGATCTGGCCGCCAGCATCAACGACAATGTCTTCCTACTGGTCGGTATCCCGATGCTGGCCGGATGGGTCCTGATTCGCCGCCGCCACGGCCAGTCATCGCTGCCGATGCCGGCGGTGTTGACGATCGCGGTCGCGGCGATCGGATGGACGGTGCTGCGTAACCTGCCGGGTTTCCCGTTGGTTCCGACCATCCTCAGCGGGTAGCCGCCGATCGCCGCTATTTCCTGGCGGCTAAACCTGCCGCTACCTTCGCGTCACTCCGATCGCCAAGACCGCGACTATGCTGGGTCGGCGTGAGTAGACGCGGAAAGATCGTCTGCACCCTCGGCCCTGCAACTAACTCCGACGAGCTGATCCTGGCGCTGGTCGAGGCCGGAATGGACGTCGCCCGAATGAACTTCAGCCACGGCGACTACGCCGATCACAAAGCCGCCTACGAGCGGGTACGGGCCGCTTCTGAAGCCACCGGCCGCGCGGTCGGTGTTCTTGCCGACTTGCAGGGCCCGAAGATCAGGCTGGGGCGCTTCGCCACGGGGTCCACCTTCTGGGCCGACGGCGAAACGGTACGGATCACCGTCGCTAAGTGTGAAGGCACCCACGACCGAGTGTCGACCACCTACAAGAGGTTGGCCGAGGATGCCGCGGTCGGTGACCGGGTTCTGGTCGACGACGGCAACGTCGGACTGGTGGTCGACGGCATCGACGGCGACGACGTGATCTGCACCGTCGTCGAGGGTGGCCCGGTCAGCAACAACAAGGGCATCTCGCTGCCCGGCATGAACGTGTCCGCACCGGCCTTGTCGGACAAGGACATCGAGGATCTCACCTTTGCGCTGGATCTTGGTGTCGATCTGGTCGCGCTGTCGTTCGTGCGCTCGCCGTCCGACGTCGAGCTGGTGCACGAGGTGATGGATCGGACCGGGCGGCGGGTACCGGTGATCGCCAAACTGGAAAAGCCGGAAGCCGTCGACAATCTCGAAGCTATCGTGCTGGCGTTCGACGCCATCATGGTGGCCCGTGGCGACCTCGGCGTCGAGCTGCCGCTGGAAGAGGTTCCGTTGGTGCAGAAGCGGGCCATCCAGATGGCCCGGGAGAACGCGAAACCCGTCATCGTGGCGACCCAGATGCTCGACTCGATGATCGAAAACTCGCGGCCGACACGAGCCGAGGCCTCCGACGTCGCCAACGCCGTGCTCGACGGCGCCGACGCGCTGATGTTGTCCGGGGAGACCTCGGTGGGGAAGCACCCGCTGGCGGCCGTCCGGACGATGTCGCAAATCGTGTGCGCGGTTGAGGGGAATTCCACGGCCGCCCCGCCGTTGACGCATGTGCCGCGCACCAAGCGAGGAGTGATCTCCTATGCTGCCCGCGACATCGGCGAGCGACTCGACGCCAAGGCTCTGGTCGCGTTCACCCAGTCCGGCGATACCGTTCGGCGACTGGCGCGTCTGCATACCCCGCTGCCGCTGCTCGCCTTCACCGCTTGGCCTGAGGTGCGCAGCCAACTCGCCATGACCTGGGGCACCGAGACGTTCATCGTTCCGATGATGACGTCCACCGACGGCATGATCCGCCAGGTCGACAAGTCGCTGCTCAAACTCGGTCGCTACAAGCGCGGCGACCTGGTGGTCATCGTCGCGGGCGCGCCACCTGGCACAGTAGGCTCGACCAACTTGATCCATGTTCACCGGCTCGGCGAGGAAGACGTTTAGCCCCGAGGGGCGTTTAGCCCAGAGGAGAGCCTGTGCCGGCCGGCAATGAGCCGAATGCGCGAGAAGAACCCGCGACAAAAAGCACGTCTGACTTCGAGGAACTGCTGGCAATACTCGACCTCAACCGCGTCGCCGACGATTTGTTCATCGGATCCCATCCCAGCAAGAACCCGATGCGGACATTCGGTGGGCAGCTCATGGCGCAATCGTTCGTCGCGAGCAGCCGCACGCTGATCCGCGACGATCTGCCGCCCAGCGCACTGTCGGTGCACTTCATCAATGGTGGAGACACCGCCAAGGACATCGAATTTCATGTAGCGCGGCTGCGCGATGAGCGTCGCTTCGCCAATCGGCGGGTCGACGCGGTGCAAGACGGCGTGCTGTTGTCCTCGGCGATGATCTCGTACATGTCCGGGGGTCGCGGGCTTGAGCACGCTGTCGATCCGCCACAGGTGGCGCAGCCCCACACGCAGCCACCGATCGGCGAGCTGCTGCGTGGCTACGAGGAGACCGTCCCGCACTTCGTCAACGCCCTGCAGCCCATCGAATGGCGCTACACCAATGACCCGGCCTGGGTGATGCGGGAGAAGGGTGATCGGCTTCCCCACAACCGGGTCTGGGTCAAGGCCCTGGGTGTGATGCCCGACGACCCGGTACTGCACACCGCGACAATGGTGTACTCCTCGGATACCACGGTGCTGGATTCGGTCATCACCACCCACGGGCTGTCATGGGGGTTCGACCGCATCTTCGCCGCGTCTGCCAACCATTCCGTGTGGTTTCACCGGCAGGTCAACTTCGACGACTGGGTGTTGTATTCGACGTCGTCGCCGGCGGCCGCGGATTCACGCGGACTGGGTACCGGGCATTTCTTCGATCGCTCCGGGCAACTCATCGCGACGGTGGTGCAAGAGGGCGTGCTGAAATACTTTCCGCCCTCTCGCCGATAGTCAGGCTGCCGGATACCTGCAGGACAACGGTCAGATTTCGGCCCAGCACGGCCGCGATCAGGCGTAAGTTCGCATTAGCCGGGTGTTCGGCGCGGCAAGTGAGCTGCCCAGCTGAGTCAGCGCATCGGGAGGTGTCGGAAGGTGACCTTGAACGGCCCGCCGGTCGATGTCGCAGCGAAGCCCCGCGCGCGCGAACGCGTCGTCGTTCACGTCGATTCGCTGGCGGCCCGCTGGATTGGCGCCTTGGCCCTGCTGTGCGCGGCGTGCTGGCTCATCGTGATACTCGCCCGTCACCACCATCACCCGGACTGGCACTACACCGACCGGCTGGGCTGGTCGCTGACGGTTCTGGCTGCGGTGGCATTGATCGCTCGCGGCATCTTCCTGGGGCGCCCGGTGACGGCCATGCACGCGGCTGCTGCCGCCTTTTTTGTATTGGCCGGGCTGGGCTCGCATGTGCTGTCCTTCGACCTGCTCGGTAATTTGCTGATCGTCGGCTCCGGGATGGTGCTGATGTGGCCGACTTCGTCGCATCCGCGACCCGAAGATCTGCCCCGGGCGTGGGCATTGATCAATGCCACCAGCGATGACCCGCTGGCGCCGTTCGCCATGCAGACAGGCAAGTGCTACCACTTCACTGCCGACGGTAGCGCTGCGTTGGCATATCGGACCCGGATGGGGTTTGTCGCGGTCGGCGGGGACCCGATCGGTGATGAGGCAAAATTCCCCCAGTTGGTCGCCGACTTCGCCGCCATGTGTCATGCCCACGGCTGGCGAATCTCAGTGGTGGGTTGCAGCGAGCGGCGGCTCGGGCTGTGGAACGACCCGGCGGTGATCGGGCAGTCGTTGCGGCCTGTGCCTATCGGCCGCGATGTCGTCGTCGACGTGTCCAGCTTTGAGATGGTGGGGCGCAAGTTCCGCAACCTGCGTCAGGCGGTGAAGCGCACCCACAACTGCGGCATCACGACCGAGATCGTGGCGGAGCAGGAACTCGACAATAAGCGGCTGGCTGAGCTGACTGACATAGTGCGGGCCTCCCCGAGCGGAGCCCACACCGATCGCGGCTTCTACATGAACCTCGACGGCGTGCTGGAGGGCCGATTTCCCGGAATGCAGCTGATTATCGCCAGGGACGCCTCGGGGAAGGTGCAGGGCTTCCATCGGTACGCGACGGCCGGCGGCGGAAGCGACATCACTCTTGACGTCCCGTGGCGTCGCCGCGGCGCCCCCAACGGGATCGACGAACGACTTAGCATCGACATGATCAACGCAGCCAAAGATGCTGGGGTGCAACGGGTATCGCTTTCATTTGCGGCTTTCCCGGAGATCTTCGATGACAAGGATCGCAGTCCTGCCCAGCGGGTCTTCTACCGGTTGATCCATGTCCTTGACCCGTTGATCGCACTGGAGTCGTTGTACCGATACGTGGGCAAGTTTCACGCCTTGGACGCCCGGCGCTACGCGCTGATATCGATAACCCAGCTCGTTCCGTTGGTGTTCGTGCTGTTGACGCTGGAGTTCATGCCGCGCCGGCGACACCTGTGAGGGGCTGAACCCTTCGGCATCACACCTTGTATTCCGCCTTGATTGAGTATGAGATCAGGTGGCGGTGTTTGAGGTTGGCCAGTAGCCGATGACGCCATCGCCGAACTCGAGTTCGGTTTTCGGGAAGTCGTCGCCGACGGCCAGGAGCGGTTCGCCGCTGAGGAAGGCGGCCGCATAACTCATGCAGTCCCCGAAGTTGAGGCCGGCGCGGTGGCGTCCTTTGCCATATTGCATATAGGCGCGTTGGGTTGCTGCCGCGTCAGTGTTTGGTTACCGTTCCGAGCTCAATCCGCAGTTCGCGACAGCGAACGCCTTTGGGTAAGCGGTGACCAGCCACCACTACCGTCCGTTCCATGGACATCAGCCCCGGATTCGGGCCCAATAGATCGCGTAGGATCCGTTCGGCGTCGATCGCGTCGAGGTGTTCGGTGGGCTCGTCGAGTAGCACGATCCGGGCGGGTGAGATCACTGCCCGAGCCAGCAACAACCTCCTGCGCTGGCCCGCCGAGAGCGCTTGCGCCCCACCGGTCAACACTGTTGACAGACCCTCAGGCAAGCCGGTGAGCCACTCGCCAAGGCCGACCGCGTCCAGCGCTGCCGTCAGTTCGGCGTCTCGGCAGTCTCCGCGAGCCACCAGTAAGTTGTCTCGGACAGTGGTGGCAAAGATGTGCGCGTCCTCAGCGAAAAAGCTGACAGCGCTGTGTAATTCACTTTCGTCGAACTGGCTCAGGTCGGTTCTGTCCAGCATCACCTGCCCGTCCAGTGGAGGCGTCAGTCCGGCGAGTGTCATCAGCAGTGTCGTCTTACCGGAACCGCTGGCGCCGGTGACGGCCAGCCGGGCACCCGGCGGTAGGTCAAGCTTCACCCGGGTTGATCGCGCCGAATCTGCGTGGCCGGAACAGATATCGGCAGATAATCCCCCGCAAGCGGGTGGTGCCCCCAGGCCGGTACCAACGTGCGGTAGCGGCGACTTCGTGGGCTCAGTCGGACGGTCTGGCGGAGCCAGGTCGAGCAGGCGACGCGCGGCGATCCGCGACCGCGTCAACTGGACGGCGGCGGCCGGTAATGGCGTCGTCGCCTCGAACGCGGACAGCGGCAACAACATCAGGACTGCCAGTGTGGTGGGCGCGACTGTGTGTGCCAACCCGATCCCGGCCACGACCGCGCCGAGCACACTGGCCCCGATCGCCGCAGTGGGCATTGCCTCGGCAATAGCGGCCGGTCTGGCGGCGGCGTCGAGGGCATCGCCCCAAGCATGTTGGCGCCGTTGCGATTCGGCGATGAGCTCAGGAAGTGCGCGGGCGACACGAAGCTCGGGCGCGTGTTCGAGCGCGATCATTGCCGACGTGTCGTGCTCGGAATGATGTTGCCGGGCAATCTCTACCTGCGTTGCGGCAGCCCTGCCGGCAAGCCTTGGCGCAACAACGCCGGCGATCAGCAGACAGATCGCCAGTACTGTGGCGGCCGGCAGCGAAATGGCCGCGACAACCGCGGTTGCCGCCAGCGCCAATACCGCCGCGACGCCAATCGGTACCAGCGCACGCACCAGCACGTTGGCCAGTTCGTCGACGTCAGCGCCCACTCGTGCCACCAGCTCACCGCTGTGCAGCCGGACGGCGGCTGCCGCCGGCCCGTGGGCCAGCCGGTGATAGATCTGCGCCCGGGTAGTCCCGGCCGCGCGCAGCGCGGCGTCGTGGGTGGCCAATCGCTCGCAGTAGTGCAGCACCCCCCGCGAAATCGCGAACGTGCGCACCGCGACCACCGCGACAGACAGGTCCAGCACGGGCGGCATCTGCCAGGCCCGCGTGATCAGCCACGCCGAAATACCGGCCAGGGCCAGCGCGCTGCCCAACGACAGCACCCCCAGCGCGATGGCCGCCAGTAGGCGGGGCAGCCGCGGGCGCAGCAGGGTGAAGGCGGCCAACAGTGGATCAGACCGGGGCACAACGCACCCCACCGTCGGCGGCCACTTCGACGACCTGGTCACCGATTGCGACAACGGGCTCGCGGTGGCCGACGACCACCACGGTCGCACCGGCGCGGGCACGCGCGACGATGGCCCGTAAAACCCGCTCCTCGGTGTGGGCGTCCAGGTGCGCGGTGGGCTCGTCGAGCAGCAGCACCGCGGCTGCTGATCCGAGCGCTCGGGCCAGGCCCAGCCGTTGCCGCTGCCCTAGTGACAGCCCGACGCCTCCGCGCCCGAGCATGGTATCCATCCCGTCCGGCAGCTCGGCCAGCACGGCGTCGAACCCGGATGCAGCGCAAGCCTTTTCAAGGTGGTCCGGGTCATCGAAACCGCCGAGCAGGACCAGGTTGTCAGCGACAGTGCCCGGGACCAGCGCCGGGCGTTGCGGCAGCAAGGACAACTGCCGCCACCAAGCGGTCGGGTCCAGGTCGGCGACGTCGACTCCGGCCACGATGACTCGGCCTGATGACGGCGCGGTGACTCCGGCGATTGCCTGCAACGTGGTGCTCTTGCCGGCGCCATTCCGTCCGGTCAGCACCGTCACCCGACCGGGTTCGATCACCGCGGAGAGATCGCGTGGCGAGTGGCCGTCGCGGCCGGCCACGCTGAGTTTTTCGAGGCGGATCTCGGTGCCGCGCGCGGCTACCGTATGGTTTCGGACCTTTGCGGCGCTCGGCTCGCCGATGAGTGCGAACGCCTTGTCGGCAGCGGTTCGACCGTCTTGGGCGGCATGGAATTCCACGCCGATCCGACGCAGCGGCCAGTAGACATCCGGTGCCAGCAGCAGCACCGTCAGACCGGTGGCCAGAGTCATCTCACCGAACACCAGGCGAAGACCGATACCGACCGCGATCAGTGCCACGCCCAACGTGGCCAGCAATTCGAGCACCAGTGCCGACAGGAATGCGATCCGTAGCGTCGCCATCGTCGAGCGCCGATGGGCGGCAGCGAGTTCGGCAATACGGTGTTCGGGGCCCTGGCCGCGTCCCAGTGCCCGCAGCGTGGGGATACCGGCGATCAGATCCAGCAATCGCGCCTGCAGGGTCGTCATGGCGGCCAGTGCCGCCGCCGATCGGTCCGCCGTTGCCAGCCCGATCAGCACCATGAAAACCGGTATCAGGGGCAAGGTGATCGCCACGATCACCATCGATTTCAGGTCGTAGGCCGCGATCACGGCAACGGTCGCCGGGGTCAGGATCGCGGCAAGCAGCAATGTCGGCAGGTACCCGGTGAAGTAGGGACGTAACGCGTCCAGGCCACGGGTGACCACCACCGCGGCGGCATCACGCTGTGCGGCGAGTTCAGCGGGCTGCCGGGCGGTCACCGCCGCCAGCACCTGACCGGACAGATCGGCGATGACCGCGCTGGCTCCCCGTTGACCCAGGCGCGCCTGAAGCCAGTGCGTCACCGTACGGACAACCCACAGCGCCAACAGGATTGACAGCGGTCCTAGCCAGGCGCGCAGGCTGCGTGCCGAAGGATCGGCGGCGACGCGTGCGACGATGCTGGCCAGCACAATCGCCGAGCCGATCGCACAGCCGGAGATCGCCACCCCGCAGCCCACCGTGGCGACCAGGTAGCGCCGCAATGCGGTCGATGCCTGCCACAGTCGCGGGTCCAGAGGGCGCCCGGGTCTCGAGGCGAGTGGCGAGTCCTTTGCGCTCAGGACGTTCGCCTTGCCAGGCCGATGGGCGGCGGTATCCGTTCAGCCGAGATCCGTTGCCGGAAAACCCAATACGTCCACGCCTGGTATACGACCGTCAGCGGAGCCATGATCGCCGTCACCCAGGTCATGATCTTGAGAGTGTATGGGGTCGACGAGGCGTTGTAGATCGTTACGTTCCATTGCTTGTTCAGCGTTGAGGGAACGAGGTTCGGGTACAGCGCGCCGAACAGCAGAACCACAACGGCCGCCACTACCAGGGCAGTGCACGCGAACGCCCAGCCGTCGGATGCGCGCCGCCATACCAACAGCACCGCCGCCAGTTGTGCGACCACCGCGACCGCCAGCACCAACCAGGTCCAGCCCTTGCCGTACGCCAGTTGCGTCCAAAGCCCAAAGCCCGCAACCAGTCCGGTGACCGGAAGCGATAACCACACCGCGAATCGGTATGCGTCGTCGCGGATCGCGCCCGAGGTCTTCAAAGCGACGAACACCGCGCCGTAAAGCAAAAACAGCCCGGCCGTGGCCAAACCGCCCAGCAGCGTGTAGGCATTGAGTACGTCGGTGATCGACAAGTCAACGTGGCCGGCAGCGTCCACCGGGAGCCCGCGGACCAGGATGGCGAACGCCACACCCCACAACACGGCCGGCAGCCAGGACCCGGCGGCGATACCGAAATCGGCCCAGCCGCGCCATTTTGTGTCGTCGACCTTGCCGCGCCATTCGATCGACACGGCACGCAAGATCATGCCGAACAGAATCGCCAGCAGCGGTAGATACAGGGTGGAGAACACGCTGGCGTACCAGCCGGGAAATGCGGCGAACATCGCTGCGCCGGCGACGATCAGCCAGACCTCGTTGCCATCCCAGACCGGCCCGATGGTGTTCAGCACTGTGCGCCGGTGGAGTTCCGGGCCGCCCATGCCGACGTGGGCGAACGGCTCCATCAACATGCCCACACCGAAGTCGAAGCCCTCGAGGATGAAGAAACCGAGGAACAGCGTCCCGATGATGCCGAACCACAACTCTTGCAGTCCCACCGGTCAGCTCCTTTCCGGGTTAGTAGGCCTTCGTAGGCTTCAGTAGGCGAAAGACAGCGGCGCGACCTCTTCATCGCTGGGTGCTAGAGGCGCGGCCGGTTCCGCGTCGTGTTCTTGCGGCCCCTCGACGATGTAGCGCTTGAGCAGCCAGAACCAGATGACCGCGAGCACCGCGTAGACGAGGGTGAAGGTCACCAGAGAGATGATGACCACGCCGGAAGCGTGGTGGGAGACGGCTTCGCCGACGGTGAGCCGCACCTGCTGG
>DATJBA010000207.1:0-9059 GCA_035515675.1 Mycobacterium sp. | reverse complement strand
CGGCGGCGCATCCGTGGTTCGCCCCGCTGGTGGCGCTGTGCGCGTTCGCCGGGCTGCGGCTCGGCGAAGCCGCTGGAGTTCAGGCCGACGACATCAATTGGCTACGCAAGACACTCACCGTGTCGCGGCAGGTGCAGCGCGGCGGCGGTGCCAACGTCACCGTCCGGGGGCCCAAGTACGGCTCGGAGCGGGTGGTGTACCTGCCCGACGAGCTGGTGGTGACGCTGGCCGAGCACGTCCGCACGTACGGGGTGCTGCCGGGCGGCTGGTTGTTCGTCGGAGCCCACGGCAATCCGCCGCATCAGGACACCGTGCGCGGCGAGTGGCTGCGCACCCTGCGCAGGGCCGATGTCACCGGAGTCAAGATGCACGACCTGCGTCACTTCTACGCCTCCGGGCTGATCGCGGCCGGCTGTGACGTGGTGACGGTGCAGCGGGCGTTAGGACACGCTTCGGCGTCGACCACGCTGAGCACCTATTCGCATCTGTGGCCCACCGCAGAGGACCGCACCCGCGGCGCTGCCGGTCAGCTGATGCGGACTGTCTGCGGACCAGACGCGGCGAACCGACCCGCCGAAACAGCGTTGAGCAGCGCGAATTAGCGCACCGATAGCCAGCCTTCGACGTTGCGGTAGAACGTCGATCGGCGAGCCGTGCGCGGCGCCGGGACACCGTCCCGCACCACAGCGACACCGGTGCTGCCCAGCTGGGCTGCGCGGCCGGCGACCCAGCGGCGCCAGGTTTTGTGCACCCCGTTTTTTATCGAGGCCCGCAGGCCCGGCGTGGCCAGCGTCGGCTCAATGCACACGGCAGCGACATCGCCGTCGAACAACGTGGTGTCGTCGACGACCGCCTCACCGTGGATGAGCTGCCGGTCGTCGGCCGGCAGCCAGCCGGCCCGGCCCACGATCACCGACCCGGTCTCGTCGCGGATCAGGGTCACCCGCCGGGCGGAACCACGCCGGGCGCGCCGCGCGGCCCGGCGTCCGGCCGGCAGGCGATAGACCCGGGTCGCCGGGGTGCGGTGGGGCGGCACATAAGCCACCTCGATGTCGAGCCGGTCGGCGCGCAGCAGCCGGGTCAGCACCGCGGCCAGGTCAGCGTCGGCGCCGACCACCACCAGCCGTCGGTATGGCCCGATCGCGGTGTCAATGGCGGTCGCGTCGGCCAGACTGTCGGCTCGGTGGGTCGGCAGGCCACTTAATGCGCCCGGGGTCCGGTTATCACCGAAGACCAAGACCGCCACACTCGGAGTGTTATCGGCCGTGTTCAAGACATTCCTCGCAAACCGCTGGGATAGGGTAGGTCACCGGCTGGACCACAATACGCAGGCGAGACCAGGTGGGAGCATGTCATGCCGGCAATCGTCCTCATCGGCGCCCAGTGGGGCGACGAGGGCAAAGGTAAGGCCACTGACCTGCTCGGCGGGCGTGTGCAGTGGGTGGTGCGCTATCAGGGTGGCAACAATGCCGGGCACACGGTCGTGTTGCCCAGTGGCGAGAACTTCGCGCTGCACCTGATCCCGTCGGGAGTGCTGACGCCCGGCGTCACCAACGTCATCGGCAACGGTGTGGTGGTCGATCCCGGTGTGCTGCTCAGCGAACTGCAAGGGCTCGAAGACCGCGGCGTCGACACCTCCAAGCTGCTGATCTCCGCCGACGCGCACCTGCTGTTGCCCTACCACGTCGCCATCGACAAGGTCACTGAGCGCTATATGGGCAGCAAGAAGATCGGCACCACCGGCCGCGGTATCGGGCCGTGCTACCAGGACAAGATCGCCCGCATAGGGATCCGGGTCGCCGACGTGCTCGACCCGGACCGGCTGACCCACAAGATCGAGGCCGCGCTGGAACTGAAAAACCAGATACTGGTCAAGATCTACAACCGCAAGGCGCTGGAGCCGGCTCAGGTGGTCGAGGCATTATTGGCGCAAGCGGAGGGCTTTCGGCACCGCATCGCCGATACCCGGCTGCTGCTCAACGCCGCGCTGGAGGCCGGCGAGACGGTGTTGCTGGAAGGATCACAGGGCACCCTGCTCGACGTCGACCACGGCACCTATCCGTATGTGACGTCATCGAATCCGACGGCAGGCGGCGCGGCCGTCGGGTCCGGCATCGGCCCGACCCGGATCACCACCGTGCTGGGAATCCTCAAGGCCTACACCACCCGGGTGGGCTCTGGCCCCTTCCCCACCGAGCTGTTCGACGAGAACGGCGAATACCTGTCCAAGACCGGTGGCGAATTCGGTGTCACCACCGGACGGCGCCGGCGCTGCGGCTGGTTCGACGCCGTCGTCGCCCGCTACGCCACCCGGGTCAACGGGATCACCGACTATTTCCTGACCAAGCTCGACGTGCTTTCCAGCTTGGAGACGGTGCCGGTATGCGTCGGCTATCAGATCGACGGGTCGCGCACTCACGAAATGCCGATGACCCAAAGCGATCTCGCCCGTGCCGAACCGATCTACGAGGAGCTGCCGGGCTGGTGGGAGGACATCTCGGGAGCACGGGATTTCGACGACTTGCCCGGCAAAGCGCGTGACTATGTGTTGCGGCTGGAAAATCTTGCCGGAGCGCAGGTTTCATGCATCGGTGTCGGTCCGGGACGCGATCAGACCATCGTGCGCCGCGACGTGCTGCAGGGCCGCCCGTGACGGACTTTGAGCCCAACCCGATAGAACTCGACCCCGAGTACGAGCACCACGGCGGCTTTCCCGAATACGGCCCGGCCAGCCCCGGCCCGGGATTCGGCCGGTTCGTGGCAGCCATGCGCCGGTTGCAGGACCTCGTGGTGTCCGCCGACCCCGGCGACGACGTCTGGGACGATGCGGCCGACCGGGTTGCGGAACTGGTGGAGCTGCTGAACCCGTTCCAGGCCGACGAGGGCAAGGCGCCGGCCGGGCGGACGCCCGACCTGCCCGGCATGGGCAGTTTGCTGCTGCCGCCCTGGACTTTGACGCGGTACGGCCCCGACGGTGTCGAGATGAAGGGATATTTCAGCCGCTTTCATGTCGGGGGCAATCACGCGGTGCACGGCGGTGTGCTGCCGCTGCTGTTCGATCACATGTTCGGGATGATCTCGCACGCAGCGGGAAGGCCGATCAGCCGGACCGCCTTCCTGCATGTCGACTACCGCAAAATCACCCCGATCGATGCGACCTTGGTGGTGCGTGGGCGCGTCACCAGTACCGAAGGTCGCAAGGCGTTTGTGTCTGCGGAATTGGTCGACAGCGACGAGACGCTGCTGGCCGAGGGCACCGCCTTGATGGTGCGGCTGCGCCCCGGCCAGCCCTAAGGCAGCCTCGGCCCAGTCCGCAGCGGACCTATCCTTGAGCGGTGACTGACGGCTTGACCCAAGGACGGGACGAGAAGACGACGGCGATCGTCGTGCCGCCGCACGCTCCGGATGCCGGAGCGGACGTCAGGCCCCGAGTGATATTGCTAGGTTCCGATGAGCTCAGCAGGGAGCTGGCGGTCGCCTTGCGGCACCTCGGCGCGAAGGTGATCGCTGTCGACGAGCACGCCGATGCGCCTGCGCTCGGGGTAGCCGAACAGTCGCTGGTAATCCGTATGACGGACGCCGGCGAGCTGTCGAAGCTGATCGAACGGCTGCAACCAGACTTCGTGGTGACCGCCACCGACGCGGTCCCCAGCCAAGGCCTTGAGGCCCTCATGGCTGCCGGCCCCGGCAAAAAGCACCCCGAGTTGGTGCCCAGCGCCCGCACCGCCCGGCTCACCGCTGACCGGGAGGGCCTACGCCGGCTGGCTGCCGATCAGTTGGGCCTGCCCACCGCGCCATTCTGGTTTGCCGGATCGGTCGGCGAACTCGAGGCGGTGGCCGCGCACGCCGGATTTCCGTTGTTGGTGAAGCCGGTGATCGGGCGGGGACACTCGGTCGTCAAGGGACCCGACGACATCGAGTCCGCCTGGCAGCGTGCGGCGGAGAGTGAGGCAGGGGCGGAGCGCAGGCGGGTATTGGCCGAAACGGTGGTCGAGGTCGAGTTTTGTGTCACCTTGCTCACGGTGCGCAGCGAAGGCCCAAACGGTCCGGTGATCGAGTTCTGCTCGCCCATCGGTCATCGGGGTGCCGACGCTGACGTGCTGGAATCCTGGCAACCCCAGAAGATGAGCACGGCCGCGCTGGACGCGGCCAAGTCGATCGCCGCACGAATCGTCAAGGCGCTCGGTGGGCGCGGCGTCTTCGGGGTCGAATTGATGGTCAACGGCGACGAGGTGTACTTCGCCGACGTCACCGCATGCCCGCACCAGAGTGCTTGGGTGACCCTGCGCAGCCAGCGGCTTTCGGCGTTCGAACTGCAGGCTCGGGCCGTTCTGGGCCTGCCGGTGGACACCATGATGGTTTCGCCGGGCTCCGCGCACGCGATATATCCAGCCCGTGATGGGGCCGGTGGGCCGCCGACTGCCGACGCGCTGATTGGTGCGCTGGGTGTGCCGGAAAGCGACCTGCGCGTCTTCGGGCGGGGATCCCAGCCCCACAAGCTGGGAGTGGCACTGGCCACGGCACCGGATGTGGCGACCGCACGCGACCGCGCCCGCGAGGTGGCGACCGCGCTTTCCGGGCGTCGGCAGCAGCAGTGAGTTCGCAGGGGCCCGGCTGAATATGCGAGACTCACGCGGGTGAGCTACGCAGGAGATATCACGCCCCTTGAGGCATGGAAGCTACTCAGCGACAACCCCCACGCCGTGTTGGTCGACGTACGCACCGACGCCGAATGGCGCTTCGTTGGTGTGCCCGACCTGTCCAACCTGGGCCGCGCGGTGGTGTTCATCGAGTGGAATACGACCGACGGGACACACAACGAGAACTTCGCCGACGAACTGCGGGACCGGATACCGCCCGCAGCGGCCGGCGGAGAGCGGCCGGTGGTCTTTCTGTGTCGCTCGGGCAACCGCTCCATTGGTGCCGCCGAGGTCGCGACCGAGGTGGGCATCACTCCGGCCTACAACATGCTGGACGGCTTCGAAGGTCATCTCGATGCCAACGGTCACCGCGGTGAAACGGGCTGGCGGGCGGTCGGATTGCCCTGGAAACAGCAATGACCGATTCGGTCCGCACGCCTAGGGCACTGCCCGACGGCGTCAGCCAGGCCACCATCGGCGTGCGCGGCGGACTCTTGCGATCCGGGTTCGAAGAGACCGCCGAGGCGATGTACTTGACCTCCGGGTATGTCTACGAATCGGCGGCCGTAGCGGAGAAGTCGTTCAGCGGTGAGCTGGACCACTTCGTGTACTCGCGTTACGGCAACCCCACCGTGACGATGTTCGAGGAGCGGTTGCGCCTGATCGAGGGGGCGCCGGCGGCGTTCGCCACCGCGAGTGGCATGGCCGCGGTGTTCACCTCGCTGGGCGCGCTGCTGGCCGCCGGTGACAGGTTGGTCGCGGCGCGCAGCCTGTTCGGGTCGTGTTTTGTGGTGTGCAACGAGATCCTGCCGCGTTGGGGGGTGGAGACCGTCTTCGTCGACGGCGATAACCTCGCGCAGTGGGAGCAGGCGCTCTCGGTGCCCACTCAGGCGGTGTTCTTCGAGACACCGTCGAATCCGATGCAGTCGCTGGTGGATATCGCTGCGGTTACCGAGCTTGCTCACGCTGCGGGCGCAAAAGTCGTGCTGGACAACGTATTTGCCACACCACTGCTGCAGCAGGGCTTTCCGCTCGGGGTTGACGTGGTGGTGTACTCGGGCACCAAGCACATCGACGGTCAGGGGCGTGTGCTGGGCGGCGTCATCCTCGGCGAGAAAGAGTACATCGACGGTCCGGTGCAGAAGCTGATGCGGCACACCGGCCCGGCGATGAGCGCATTCAATGCCTGGGTATTACTGAAAGGCCTTGAGACGCTGGCGATTCGGGTTGAGCACAGCAATTCCTCGGCGCACCGGATTGCGGAATTCGTGGAGAGCCATCCGGCGGTGAGTTGGGTCCGCTACCCGTATCTGGTGTCGCACCCGCAATACGACCTGGCCAAGCGTCAGATGACCGGCGGTGGGACGGTGGTCACCTTCGCGCTCGACTGCGCGGAGAGTGCCGGCCAGCAACGGGCCTTCGAGGTGCTGGACAAGCTGCGGCTGATCGACATCTCCAACAATCTCGGCGACGCCAAATCCCTTGTCACCCACCCTGCGACCACCACTCACCGCGCGATCGGCCCGGAGGGTCGCGCCGCGATCGGGCTGGGGGACAACGTAGTCCGCATCTCCGTCGGGCTGGAAGGCACCGACGATCTGATCGCTGACATCGATCAGGCCCTGAGCTAACCGGCTTGCTTCTCGGCCGCTTCGGCGCGTTCGGCAGCCGCCAGCGTCCCTTCTTGGGCTTGCTGCTCCACCCAGCTCACCACCGGCCGGGCGTAAATCATCTGGCTGGTGATGGCCATCTGGCCGCGCGTGCGACCCAGGAAGGAGATCCCCCAGGAGAACATGGCGGCGATGCGGTTCCGGTGCCCGATCAGGTAGTACAAGTGCAGCAGCAGCCACGCCAACCAGGCGATGAAACCGGCGAACTCCACCTTGCCGACCTGCGCGACGGCGCTGTACCGAGAGATGAGGGCCATGCTGCCCTTGTTGACGTACTTGAACGGCTTGCGGTTGGCCGGATTGTCGTGGCCCTTCACCGCCTGCTTGATTACCGCGGTGGCGTAGTGCGCCCCCTGGATCGCGCCTTGGGCCATCCCGGGTACGTCGGGCACGGACATCAGATCACCAATGACGAAGACATACGGGTGGCCCTTGACGGTGAGGTCGGGCTCCACGATCACCCGTCCGGCGCGGTCGGTTTCGGTTCCCTCGGACTGTTCGGCGATCATCTTGCCCAGCGGGCTGGCCTGAACGCCGGCCGCCCACACCTTGCACGCGCATTCGATGCGGCGCTGCGTGCCGTCCTTCTCTTTGATCGCGATGCCCTGGTAGTCGACGGCCGTCACCATTGCGTTGAGCTGGACCTCGACACCCATCTTCTCCAGCCGCCGTTGCGCCTTCAGACCCAACTTCGGGCCCATCGGCGGCAGCACCGCGGGCGCGGCGTCGAGCAGGATCACTCGGCACTCGCTGGGCGTAATGGTCCGAAATGCCCCGGCCAGGGTGCGCTCGGCTAGTTGGACGATCTCGCCGGCCAGCTCGACGCCGGTGGGTCCGGCACCGATCACTACGAAGGTAAGCCGACGTTCCCGCTCGGCGTCGTCCGTGGCGACTTCGGCGGCCTCGAACGCGCCGAGAATACGGCCGCGCAGCTCAAGAGCGTCGTCGATGGTCTTCATCCCGGGCGCGTAAGTGGCGAACTCGTCGTGGCCGAAGTAGGACTGCTGTGCGCCGGCGGCCAGGATCAGACTGTCGTACGGCATCAGCGTTTCCATGCCCATCAGGTGCGACGTGACCGTCTTCGCCTTGAGGTCGATCGCGCTGACGTCGCCCCACAACACCCGGACGTTCTTCTGCTTGCGCAGGACCAGCCTGGTGGTCGGGGCGATGTCGCCTTCGGACAGGATTCCGGTGGCCACTTGATACAGCAGCGGCTGGAACAGGTGGGTGGTCGTCTTCGAGATCAGGGTGACGTCGACATCGGCCCGCTTGAGCGCTTTGGCGGCATTCAGGCCGCCGAATCCGCTTCCGATGATGACGACGCGATGGCGCGACATACTTGCCCCTTCTGGTCCGTGTGGTCCTTCTGGTCTCACAGTCTTCGCGGCGCATGTACACCGTACGACTCCTAGCTAATTACCGAGACTCGGTCTGGTGCTCGGTCTGGTGAAACACTCAGAGCATGACCATAGATGCGGCCCAAACAGACCGGTCAAACACGGTCCACCGGTTTCCAGCCTGGGCACGCATTGCCGCTCTTGTCGTATTGGTCGTATTGGTCGTATTGGTCCTTGCGGCGGACTTCTTCGCCGGCGCCTGGTACAACGGCGGTTTTAGAGAAAGGGAAGAGATTCTGCCGCCGCCGGAAGCTCCTTGCATGGTGTATTCCTGTCACCCGATGGGCAGGGGCGGGCAGCAGTGCTATTACCGGCCTGTGCCATGCGCGCCTTAGGGTCACTCAGTCCACATTCGTTCGCAGCGGCGGTTAGTGATGCTGCACCTATTTCGCCCGGCGAAGACGTAGACCACTCGGACAAGATCCCTGGTAGGCAGAGAGCGCGGCGCAGCCGTAGTCCAATCGGTGGCGATGGCCTCCTGCGCCGCAGCGAGTGGCACTGTGCCTTCGCAGACAAGCTCATGCAGCCTAGATTCGACGCCGTCTTTCGGGTTTGGGGATGCACCGGGTTCGATCCGCTGGTTGCGGGGATCGTTTGGGTCCCCGCCACGTTCAAGTGGCACGAGGTGGTCGTACTCAACGTCTTTCAGCCAGCCGGTGTACCCGGATGCCGCCGCGTTCTCGCGCTTTTCGATCTCGGTAATGGAAGCCGGCGGCCGGATTGACTTGGTGTAGCCGGTCCTGCAAATCGTCGTGTCGAGGGTGTCTGGGGTGGCCTTTGGGCTGATCGCACCAGGGGTGCAGTTCGGGTCAGGCAGGATCTGCCCGGTGGCGGCGGTGCGGTAATGGCAGGCTCCCGGCGCAGGCTGCGGCTGCACGGTGTAGCTGGTAGGACCCGGCCCGACCGACACACATCAGCGACGGCAGTGCCGACCGCACCGATGAGCAGAGCCGAGCCGGTCACCGTAAGGGTGGCTGCGATGACATTGTCTTACTGCCCATTGCCCTGATTGACCGGGTGGTCGATGCCGCCGTGGTGAGAACACGCCCTTTGGGAAGTTTTGCTGTTGGAGAAGCAGCCGTCTCTGCACTGGTGCGTATCCCCGGTAGCGGGGTCGAAGGGTTGGAGTGCCCGCTCAAGGGGGCCGCGTAGTCCCCTGGCAGACAGCTAGTGGGTCAAAACTGGCGGTGTGGCGGAGCCGGCAGCGCTTTCTGCTATTGAAGCCGCGCCGACGGTTGCGGCTATGATGGCGGCTCGGGAAGGCACGCGCGAGGGGTCACCCCCTGGGTACGCTCCGGTTGTGGCTTACGACATTCACATCCGAACCGTTGACGGCGGCGTCCAGTACCCCA
>DATJBA010000206.1:0-11527 GCA_035515675.1 Mycobacterium sp. | reverse complement strand
TGAGGGGCGCAAGATATCGTGAATAAGACCCTCACCCAAGCTCCCTAGCCCCGTTTTCCGCATGGTTGGGGGTCAAGGATTGAGTTTCTGAATGTTGTTGTGGTGCTGTGTGTTTCTGGCCATGGTAGGGGGACGTCGAGGTGGGCGAGGATGCGCCGTTGGACGGTGGTGAGCCGGTCGAGGACGAGCCCGGCGCTGTTGGTGTAGGTGGCGTGTAGGTCGGTGAAGGCGGCCAGCACGGCGCGTGCGGTGGGCACGGCGTCGCGGTGCTCCGGCAGCAGGCCGGCATGGGGGGTGTCGGGGCCGAGGGCGGCGCGCAGGTCGGCTTCGATGAGCCCATAGATGAGCAGGGCGATGCCGATGACGGCGATGAGCGCGTGGATGCGGTCGTCGTTGTGCAAAAAGACTGGCCGCACGCGCAGGGTTTGTTTGAGGTCGCGGTGGCGTTGTTCGACAATCCACTGGTCTTTCTGCATTGTCGTCAGGAGTCATTATTTGGCCCTACATGGCCGTGCCACGCACCGATCCGCCAGGGCCACCAACCATGCCCATCAGAATCCAATACTCGACTCCCGCAATGGATTACCCCACACAACCGCGCACCGAAGCCCGCCCGGAAATCAGCCCCTACGCTCGATCAGTGCGGAAAACGGGCCTAGTCGGCCTGTGGTGCCTGCACTTCTAGTCCACCTTTGCGAGCATCCAGTGCCACACGTTCGGCGTCATAGTTTCCAGCTCTAATCTGTGGTAGATGGCAACCGTCCGCTGGGATTGCTGATCGGGTGACAGTTCGGTCGAGCGGTACAGTGCACCGGCTTCACGTGACCCCTCACGCACCTGACGGGTCCGTCCGATGCGCGGCTTCTCGTAAAGGCGCAGTCGCGCTGGAACACCGGTCCGTTGTGCGTTCTGGAATAGTACGGCCAAAGTGATTGCGTCCTCGATTGATTGGTTGGCTCCCTGTCCTAGATGCGGGGTCACCGCATGGGCGGCGTCACCCAGCACGGTGATGCGCTCAGTGGACCACGTCTTCATCGGTTCCCGGTCGTAGATGCCCCATCGGAACGTCTGTCCATGACGCCGATGACCTGACGCACCTGCTCGTCCCACTGGTCGAAGGATGCGGAGAGAGCTGTGACATCGCCTGGGGCGCTCCAGGATTCCTCCACATCGAGGTCCGTTGGGACGAATGCGACAACGTTCAACTGCGCGCCGGCCGATACCGGAAACGTCAGGAAGCTCTGCTTGGGCCCCACCCACATCGCTCCCGAGCTCATGTCGTAGATCCCGTCGAGTCGGGCGGCGGGAACCAGGCCGCGGTAGGCCATCGTTCCTTCACTGACGGGATTCAGCTTTGGGTCCCACCGCCGCCTGGATCACCGAGTGGATACCGTCGGCGCCGATCACTACGTCGGCCCGGGCGTGTGAGCCATCGGCGAAGTCGATCCGCACGCCGTCGTGGTCCTCGACGGCGCCCGCGCAGGTGCAGCCTAGCTGGCCGCTGTGCGACTATTTGGCAATGGAACCGGACGACCCCGAGAAGCGCATCCGCCAGCTGGAACGTGAACTTGCCGATGCGAAAGCGCTCGCCCGTGAGCAGGAGTTGAGGGCCGCAGGGGCCCGGCAGGTTCAGCAGACGCCGCGCACGGGTGGCACGGCGGCTTATGACGCCCGCCTCGCACCGGCGCCGCGCAAGATCCCGATGTCCTTCCTGTTGGCCGACCTGCTGCCGTTTCGATGGTGGTACGTCTGGACTCTGTTCATGGTCGGGGTGGCGCCGATCGCGATATGGATTGCCACGCCAATGGCGTTCTCGGTCGCTGCGGTCGTCACGCTGGTCGTGATCTACGCCTTCCAATTGTGGTCCGCGCGGAACGGGTTGGCGTTGCTGCGCTGGGGTCAGGTCGCGACGGTCACCGGAACCGAGATTCTCTCGCGCGGAACGTATTACAGCGGTACCACGTGGTATAACGCCCCGCTGCCGGTGGCGCACGGGTGGGTGGTGAGCCGCCCGCTGTACAGCGGGCCGAGCACCAAGACGCTGATCCGCTACACGCTCGACGGCCACCAGGGCGAGCTGATGATGCGGGGGCGCGAGTACTACGACGGCGTGGTGCTGGCCGATCAGCGCAATCCCGCCCGCGCGCTGTGCGTGACCTCGTTTGCCTACGATCTTGATCGCGACGACGCGGGCAACTGGATCGGGAAAATCCGGCCACGGCTGGCGCTCGGGATGACCGTGTGGCTGGTCCTCGTGGTCGTATGGCTGGGGCTGGCGGCTGCGGTCGGTAGCGGGTTTGCCGCAAATCTCGTGAGCAGTGGTGGAACTTTCAAGTTCGGCCAAGGCAGAAATCTCAGCGTGCCGCAGGGCGGAAGGCTCAGCGTCGGCGGTAACAGTGTCACCAAGGCCATCGCATGCAATGACAGCAACCTGACGCTGTCCGGCAATAGCAACACGTTCACGGTGACCGGTCACTGTGTCAGCCTCAACGTCTCTGGCGTCAGCAATCACGTCACTGTCGATGATGCCGATGCCATCACGGTATCGGGCATATCCAACTCGGTGATCTTCCACTCGGGCTCACCGAACGTCACCCGGTCGGGAATCTCCGTCACCGTCCAGCAGGGCTGAAACGCATCGATCTCAGCCCTCGGGGGCTTGTCTCGAAATCGAAGGTTTTCGAGAAAGGGCAACTTAAGGGTTGCTGTTTTATTCAGTCCCACATGGACTCTCACCTGGCGGCAGTCCAAACGGCGGTGGTGTCGACCGGGTGCTGCCGGATGGCTATTCCGGCACGCGCGCAGGGTGGTTCAGTCCCACGGATTGATAAGGCCCACGCCTGCTCCCTCGAAATGTCGAATGTTGCGTGTGGCGAGTTTGGCCCGTCGGGTCGTGGCGATGCCGGCGATCTGCGCGTCGCGGATTTCCACCGTCTGGCCAGCTCGCTGGCGCGCCGCCGCGATGGTTCCGGCGGCCAGCGCCGCCAGCTGGTCGAAAGGCTGAACACGCGCCTCCAGGTCCTCGGTGAGAAGCTGCGAAAATACCTGCTCAAGCCTCTTACGACGCCGTCCGCTTTCCAAAAGCTCTATGCCGGTGCGGATTTCGAATACCGTGATGGATGTTGTCCAGATTGATTCGGCCGGTTGCTCGTCGAGCCACCTCACGACAACTGGATCGGGCGTGTGCTGCATCAGCCCAGAGAGCACGTTGGTGTCCAGCAAAATCATGACTCGAACTGCGCTGGTCGGACTGGCTGTCCCCGCAGCTCGGGCACCTCCTGCTTTAGGCCTACACCGCTAAACCGGGCCGCGATGCGCGATCCCAGCTTGGCCGGTGGTTCATCAACCTCCCGGACCGCGTTACGCAGGATTTCACGGGCCTCTTCCTCGGTACTGCGCCCGTGCCGGCGAGCCAGGCGCTGCAGTTTGCTCTTGGTATCGTCATCGATCTGCCGGACAAGAATCTGCGCCATACAATGATGATATCATGATATCATTCTACGGCTGACCACTCGCTCATTCCCATGCAGCCCAGTCCCTGTGCCGAGATGTCCAGGCCGCCAAGGTCAATGTGCTTCATAGTGAGGGCCTTTCGTTAAGGGAGGCGATCCGTTGCATTTGAGGACACGTGAGGACACGGATCGGATCATTCCGCTCGCTTCCGTGTCTAGCTACGGTGGTGAGTGTGTTCCTCGTGTTAGCCGACGGCGAAGTCCTTGTTCACACGAAGGTCGAATCGTACGCGACGATTGAGTTCGACGAGCCTGTCGATGCCCGAGATCAGGGCAGGGCGCGGCGCGTCCGTGAACGCGCGTTCTACGACCTGCAGACGATGCATATCGACCCTTCCGAACAACGTGCTGCGAACGCCCGGAGGGCAGGTGGTAAGGGCGGACGCGGTGGAGTATGACGCCACCTCGCTGGCTTTAGGTGACGCCGCTCCGGACGCACTTCAAGCGTCGAAGCAGCAAGCGAGTGGTGAAGGTCGTCGCCGGGCGGAAGAGATAATTGCGGCCTGATGGCGCCAGTGATGTCTTCGGTCACACGGATTTCAACGAGCAGCTTCGATTCGGCGCCGAGCTACAAGAAGTGCACGGGCGAAGTTGGAGCGAGGTCGTCGAAGGCTGACTCATCGCCATGACGCCACCGGGCGAGCGTGTCGCCGCGCAAGGCTATGCGGTCGCGATGTCGGAACAAGGTACCCGCTAGCGATTGTCGGGCCGCGCTTGTTCGACTACCCGAGTCCCTTGTCGGCCACGGACATGGGCTACTACTGGATTCGCGCTGACGCCCTCGTGGGGGCACTGTCAGGTTGGTGAGCCGGGAAGGTGAGGTGGGGCAGGATCGACGATCGTGACCGCTGCAGGCTCGTCGTCTAAAGGGTTCCGGTTTCCGCCCGAGATCATCAGTCATTGCGTCTGGCTGTACCACCGGTTCCCGTTGAGCTTCCGCGACGTGCAGGAGCTGATGCTCCAACGCGGTGTCGACGTGTCCTATGAGACGATCCGGGCCTGGTGCGACCGGTTCGGGCAGGAGTACGCGAACCAGCTGCGCCGTCGTGGTCGGCGGCTGGGCGACAAATGGCACCTGGGTGAGGTGTTCGTCCAGATCAACGGCGCACAGCGGTACCTGTGGCGCGCGGTCGACCAGCACGGCAACGTGCTCGACATAAAACGCCAATCGCGTCAGTGGCGAGCCGCCTCTGTGTCAGGAGTCCTGGTGCCGCAGATCGGGTCGTGTTCGTTTCCGAGTTCGTGAAATTGCGGTCGTTGATCCAGACGTTCTAGGCGAACTCGAACTGGCGAACGAGGCTGGCGCAGATAATGAACGCGGCGATGCCACGGTCGACACCGTCGTCGGGGACCCCCGGAGGAAGGGGCTTTTGGCCGCCGAAGCCGCCGAAGTTTGCCTCGCGACTCACGTCAGCCCATGAATTCCCTTGTACAGCACCAGCAATCCGATGACGACCAGGATAACCGCCACCAGCGCAGCGGTGTGACGCTCCAGCCAGTCCTTGAGCCGAGCCAGCGGCTCATCGAGGCGGTCGCCCGCAACGGCGTAGCCCAATACCGGCACCGCCACCGACGAGGCGGCCACGAGCACGAAGACCACGAGCGCGGCCCCGGCCCCTGCGGTTCCGAGGCCGGCGGTGCCGATCTCCAAACCGGATGAGAGGCAGACGAAAAGCGCCTTGGGATTGATTACCGCGAGCGCCGCCCCGGCACCGCCGGCCCGTGCCGGCGTGATGGAGCTTATCGCCCGCAGCCAGGCTGGCGAGTGCGCCGAGCGGTGCCGAGTGAGCCACTGCCAGACCCCGAACACGATGAGCGCCATACCGAGCGCGATGCGCAGCCACGATGCCCACGACGGGGGCCTGTCCAGGCCGCCACCCAACAGGTCGGACAATCCGATGAACACAACCGTGAGCGCGGTCAGCCCGACCACCCAGCCCGCCAGGAACCCAAGACCGGCGAGCTTAGGACGAGGAGTATGCAGGACGAGCACCGCCGGGATGACCGACAGCGGCGACGCCGCAATGATCAGCGCCAGCGGCACCACCTCGGCCAGGACAGAACCCCAACTGTGTGCCACCTGTGCCCTTCCCAACGGCGGCTGATCGTGCGTCGTTAGAAAGAACCTAATAGCGACGGGCACCAACCGTGTCACAACCGGCTCAACCGGCTCTGGCTACGCCGTATCTTCATCGGCGGGAGAGATCGTGGCCGCCTGGGCAGAGATGGCTTAGCAAGGAGATCGCATGGTGAGTAAGGTTTCAACCCTGCGTTTGGCGCACCTGCCGATTCGGCGCGGCGTAGGCGGATCATGATGAACGCCATCGCCGTCACGATTTTTCACCGGATCGCCGACCCAGATGTTTTCGACGCGTGGGTGGGCGAGGTGCGATCTGCTGCGGAGGTCACACCAGGGTTCGTTGCGTTCGCCGCCTCGATCCGCCGCAGCGCGCCGCTGGACTGGGCGATCGCGGTGACCTTCGAGTCCGAAAATTTGCTTCATGAGTGGCTCGACGGGGCGACCTGGAAGACCTTGGTGCGCCGGGGCGCAGAACGCGGATTGCTGCGGCTTTGCGCCGATTTGGTGATCGTCGGCGGCGCGGTGCTGCCGACCGGTGTGGGAATCGTCGCCTCCAATGTGTCCGACGGAATGGAGGCTGACTTCCACGCCGCGCACGGGCGGCTGACGATGGCCGCGTCCGAATTCTCCGGATATGAGGGCACGGCTGTCTTCCCACCAGGCGCGTCGGGGGAATGGATGTCGCTGATCCGGTTTCGCACCGAACCACAGTTGTCGGCATGGCTAGGGTCGCCACAGCGCAAGGAAGTCTTGCCGCCGGTGCGGTCGAGTCTGACGCAGGATTTCTCGGTGTTCGCCCAGACCACCCCGCTGGGCACCACCGTGCGCAGAGTAAACGGCAAGACCGCGATGACGCCGAGCTGGAAGACGGCGATGCTGCTGCTGATGGTGCTCTACCCGATGGTGATGCTGCAGTCGCGGTTTGTGGCACCTCTGTTCGGCAAATTGGGTGCGGAGCGATGGCTGTCGGTTTGGCTCGGCCAAGTGGTCAACGTGGCATTGATGCAATGGTGGTTGATGCCCACGGTGTCGTCATGGTGCCGCCGCTGGCTCGACCCCGTCGACGGCGCCGGTCTGCGAATCAGCCTGCGCGGCGCCGCCGTAGCCGTGATCGTCTACGCCGCGTCGTTGACGGTCTTCGCGACCGTCGAATGGCTGCAGTACTACAACTAATGTGCGGAATGAATTGCGCCCCACCTGCCGCACTACGAACCCACCGCCCCCGAAAGTGATTCACCCATGGGTGCTCAGCCGCCAACGCGTCGACCCCAACCGCCAAACCCGACTTGAAAGCACGCTGCTGCGCGATGCATGTGACACGGTTGTTCGTCGTCTCGAAAAACTTTCACGCGCGCTTGAGTTTTGGCAGGGACGATCCGCTCGTGATCGCGAGATCGTTGCACTGGGACTCGAACCGGCCTCAGGGAGGAAAGTCCTTTCACACCAACGACGGACGGGTCTCTGCCTTCGTTCCAATGGATCTCAGGGTCGGGATGTGGTCGCAGACCGCCACGCCGCACAGCGCGGCTGGGGAAAGGCTGGGGCCCGGATCGCTTTCCGCGCGGCGATAGTAACGAGCCGCATATACCCGACCCTATTTGGGCCACTGACACTGCCGTGCGCATAGGAAGCACCGGGCTTCCTCGATTATCTCGTGGCATCGACCCAGCTGGAAACTCGGTGAGCCGGCCCCAGCAGCAGCGCCCGCGGCGACGCCCCCGGCGACGCCGGTGGCGACCAAAGCGGCGTTCCCCTCAGCAGTCCCGGTCACGATCCCAGCCGAGGGCATAGCGGCGGACGTCGCGGCCAACCTCGCGGCGACCGTAGCGGGGATCCCCGGGGCGACCATAATCGTGATACCGGCTCCGCCGCCCCCCAGGTGAACGGAGGCGTACCCTGAGCCGTTTGCTTCGGTCCGTCTTACGGCCAACAGGGGTAACCACACTTTAAGGTCTTCGCTTCGGCGGCTGGCCGCCGCGGGCCGGTCGCGGTTGGCCCAAATCAATTTCAAGCGAGCTGGGTACATCGCCAACCTGATGCCGAGAAGCGTTCGGCCAAACAGGAGGCACTATTTCATCGTGGCAAGGTTGTGCCAGAAGTTCTTGAGGCTGTCGGTACCGCCGAAGAGTGTGGTGAAGTTGGTGGAGTCGACGAAGACGATGTCGCCGGCGCGTTGACCGGTCGGCGGCATCCAGATCAGTGCATTGAACTCGGTGTTGCCGGTCGTGGTGAACGGGTGCGGCCTGTTCGGGTCGATGCGCTGGCGGCCCAGCACCCGCAGCGAGTCGCTTTCCGGGGTCGTCAGCTCGTAGTGCGGCAGATGCGGATGGAAGTTGAATGTGGTGACGTTGACGAGCAGCTTTGGTGTGTCGAGATCCCGGAAGGCGGTCAGTGGTGCGATTTCGCCGGTGTCCTCTACGACCGCTGGGCGTAGCCCCCACGTGTTGTGGACCGGGACGTCGAGCGCCTTCATCAGTGATCGGGTGTATTGGCTGAAGCGCTGTTGGCGCGGCACCAGACGGTCGCCGTGGTGCTGGTATTCGACTTGGCGCTGCTGGTAGTCATCGGTGAACCCAACGTCGTGGTGCGGTGCGAGCAGCAGGCAGGTGCCTTCGCGCCGCAGCCATTCTTGTATCGCGGCGATCTCGCCGGGCGCCGCTTCCTGTTCGGAGAGGATGTGGTCGAGCCCGAACACCATCAGGGTGTCGGTGTCGGCGAGGATCCGCTCATCGATCGGGAGTTTGTAGCCCGCTTGGTCTATGCGCTGGAACACCGCGACCGGGTGGCCGGTGGTGTCGCCGGCCAGCTCTTGGAACGCCAGTGTCGAGCGGTGGAACAGCTCGAGTGTGCCGGCGATGCCCTGCAGGAAGTGAGCTGCGTCGTACTCCGGAGTCTCGTAGTTCGGCCAGGCGACGCTGCGGACCTCGGTCATGGTGGAGAAGCGGTTGTAGATTTCGGCCGGATCCCGCTGAGATTCCCAGGGGTAGCTCCAGGTCCAGTAGATGCTGATCCGGCGCCGTCCGTCATGCTTTCGCGCGACGTGACTCTGGTTGTAAGTGCGTGCCGACGGCAGGGTGCTCATGGTGGTCCTTCTTAGGTCTCCAGCGTCACCAGGTATCGCAGCCCGTTGAGCCCGGGCAAGAAGAAATACGCGCCACCGCGCAGCGTGGTGAAGGCGGGTAACCCCTTGAGCACCCGGCGAATTGGCCTTCTGGGGATCTTGAACTCCAGCGTGCCGTCCTGGGTGCCGCAGATCGGGTCGCGTTCGTTTCCGAGTTCGTGGAAATTGCGATCGTTGATCCAAACGTTCTGGGCGAACTCGAACTGGCGAACGAGGCTGGCGCAGATGATGAACGCAGCAATGCCACGGTCGACACCGTCGTCGGGGACCCCCGGGGGAAGGGCTGGCCCGTAGGTGGCGCCGCGGCGGATCATTCGTCGCCGGTTCATGTTGACTGCGGTGTCACGAGGGTTGAGGCGCCGCGCGTGGGAACCGAGCGGGCAGGCGTAGCCGAACGGATCCATCTGCTTGTAGTCGAAGTCATTGTTGCGCATCGGATCCGCGCCGAGCTCGGGGTCGTCATGGTCGGGGGCCAGCACCAGCGGGGCACCGCTTCGCCACCGGCCCATGAACTTGGCAGCAAGCAACTCCTGCTCGTCGGGGGTATTGGCGTTCTCCTCGATATAGCTACGGAAAAGCCCGACGTGTTCTTGCAGCCGCCGGTAGGCCATGTAACTGCCGTTGCGCGACAACTCCTCGGGCTGAGGCACTTTCGGCGCAGGACTTTCCTCATCGGGATAGCCGAGGATGAACTCGCCAGGCCTAAGCGGCGCGCCCGAACCCGGCGTCGGCTCCTCACCAGAGCCCTCGATGACCGGTTGCGACAGCCGGTCGCGGAAGCCGAAATGGTCGTGGGCGTAGTTGAACGGCGGGGTGGCGTTGAGGTCGAGAACCGACAGGCTGCCGACGCCGTCGCAGCGGGCGACATGCTCGTCATGGGCCGCGGTGGCGCGGCGATGCTCGGCGTCGTCGCGTGCGAAGAGGATCGCGATCGCGTGCAGGCCGCCGCTGGCGAGCCCCCCTACCCAGTTGTCGGGGTGGTTGGCGCCGGTATCACCGAGGATGTCGGCGCGCGCGGCCATGCCCTCGCGAAACTCGTCGGGAAAGCTCGCCAGCGACTCCTCGGGAAGCCCCAGCGTGCGCAGGCCGTTCCAGGTGAACGCCAGCGTGATCCAGCGTTGGGTGCTGTCCATCGTGGCCTGGGCCGTGGAGGCCGGCTCCACCCGGTCTATGAGTTCCGACAGCCAGGCCCGCCCACCAGCCGGGTTGTCGAAGGACAAGAACTCGTAACGTCCGGTCATGGCCGGGGTGCGGGTCAGCAGAATGTGCTGAATGTTGTTGAGCTCAAGCATCAGCACACAGTCGGGGTGCCGATCACTGCATCTGATCAAGCATCTCGGAGAACGCCGCCTTGAGCCGCAGCGCCTTCTTGATCTCATCGGCGGTCACGAACGGGTACTCGCCATACTCCAAAAAGCTTGGAACCTGATGCTCGCGAACGAATTTGATGAATGCCTCGGGGTTCTCCTTCCAGTCCTCCGGGAATCCCTCGAAATTGGTGAACACCGTAGTGATGCCGGTCTGGCTGAATAGTTTCACCGCATCCTCGGTGTACTTGTCGAAGTCGGTGTCGAAGATGCCCTGATACTGGAAATGCAGCCCGGAGCCAACGTCGAAGAGCACCCAGCGCAAGTAGTGCAGCCGCAGCGGCGCGAGGACGTCGGGGCTGCCGGCGATCGCCTCCTCGATTTGCTTGCCGTAGGCCCGGACGGCCTCCTCGCGGCCTTCTTTGACCTTCGCGATGATCGAGAACCCGTAGCACGCCGGGGTTCTGGGATAGACCGGGCCGTACCTGCCACGCTCAAGCTCGAAGTAGCCCTCCTTCGGGATAGCCATCGCCGCGGGTTTGCTCCAGTCCCGATCGGTCGCCGACATAGACGCCTCCCAGCTTCAGTCCGGTAGGGGGACAATAGCACTCGACCTTGAACCGCAAGTTATTTCGCCAAGCGCTCGTGCGTAGCTGAATCGGAACATGCCAGACCCTCTATGCGTACGGCCCGAGGAACACGGTCGGCAGGACAACGGCGCCAATCTATACCAGGATCAAGCGATGCGAATGCTTGTCGTGCTTGCGCGGGAACCGACTGCGTGGGCACCGCCACCTCCGCCATCATCGGGGATCTGGCCCGAGTTTCCATGGCCGTGCTACCAGCCTGCGTAGGGAGAGCCGGTAGCCCCGCCAAGGGGGCGGTCGCGGTGGCTAGCGAGGCGGGCGTGGGTTTCCGACGGCGGCAAGGCCACCCACTACAGACTGCGGAGGAATCCCCGTCCCAGCATTGACGCCGTCAAGACCCGAGAACGAGACCGCAGGTAACGAGCGAGACTGAACCGGACCGAGACGGAACGAACCGGCAGCTCAGAAGGCATAGTGCCTGGTAGAGAGGTGGGTTCGATTCCCGGCAGCTCCGCAGTAGGGCCGCAGAAACGCGGATGAAACCAACCGAGATCGCGCAACTGGCGTAAGGCCGCCGCCGCGGGTACTCGATCCAAGGTTTGCGACGACATCGCGTACCCTCCAACGCCATGGCGGAGACGCGATGAGTGCGGGCCTTTTCGGACTCCTCGACGACGTCGCGTTTCTCACACGACTGGCCGCCGCCAGCGGCCGCGCGACCGCCAAGGCCGCCGGAGTGGTCATCGACGATACCGCGGTGACACCGAAATACGTCCACGGGATCGCCGCCGAACGCGAGTTACCCATCGTCAGGCGCATCGCGATCGGATCCCTGCGCAACAAGCTCCTGGTGATCCTGCCCGCCGCAATGCTGCTCAGTCAGTTCGCGCCGCGGTTGCTAACCCCGATCCTGATGCTCG
>DATJBA010000205.1:0-8269 GCA_035515675.1 Mycobacterium sp. | reverse complement strand
ATAATGCGTTGTGCGAGACGACGATTGGGCTGTACAAGACCGAATGCATCCGCGAGGGCTCCCCATTCCGCTCCGGGCCGATTCGGACGCTCGCCGACCTGGAAAACATCACCTCGGCGTGGGTGAGCTGGTTTGGATATGCGGGTGATGCACCGCCTCGGACGACGTCCGCCAGCGGAGGCCGAGGCCGAGTACTACGCTCGACTGCATGCCGGCAAGCACACCGGTCACACGTAACGAGGTGTGCATGAAACCGGGGATGCTTCAACGGTGTGCATTTCGTCCAGGAAGACAGCCCGGACGAGATCGGCGCCGCGCTGGCCGAGTTCATCCGGGGCTGCGCGCGCGGGCGTAGCGGTTAACACACCGTGGCTATATCCAGATCGGGGTGTATTCACCTTGCAGCACAGCACAATTCGTTGTCCATACTTCATGTTGTTGCCGGATCTATGGATTTTGGGCTGCTGATGCGGCTGCAGGTAGGTCAGCCGTGTCAGGTCGGCGCCGTCCAGGTTCACGATGTCGAAGACGCACATGGTGGCCGGGATGCTGGCCAGCAGGGTAAAGCGGGGACGAGTGACGGCCAGGCGGCGCTGCAGGAGCTCGAAGCATGGCGCCCCGGTGCGGCGGTCGGGGGTGACGATCTCCCCGTCAAGGATTGCTGTCCGGCCGTGCAACGCGGTGGCCAGCGCCGCGGTGATCTCCGGGAACCGGGTGGACAGCTGGTTTCCTGGGCGGGAAAACAGTTGCGCCCCTTCCCCGTACACGCGGGCGATGCAGCGACAGCCGTCGAGTTTGGCTTCGACGACCCAGCCTTGTGCGTTGGTGGGCAGCTTCCCGGCGGTGGCCAGCATCGGCGCCGGCGGCAACGGCACGGTAGGCGGTCTCACGCGGCTAGGCTAGTGCACCGGCGCCGGGCTCGGCGCTGCGGGCAATCGCGCAGGGACGGAGGGCTGTGCTCGAGGGCGCGTCGGATGGGTTAGATCTGGGGTTCCGGTGTGTGCAGGTCGCGGGCCCCGCTCCCCACGCCGCGCCGGCGCGGCGCTGGCGTCAAAACCCGCCCCGATGCCGCTCTCAGCCGATTACCGAGTCCACGGCGCTGACGTGGTTGGTGGGTCGCGAAGGATCTCACCGGCCAGCTCGAAGCTCAGCGCACCGAGCCCGGCGCCCGCTGCGGGCTCATCGCGACCGGTGTCCCAATTGCGACCGAGATGTGGCCACGTTGCAAATCGGCCCGCGCGTGTTCGCAAACCGCCCCGCCCGACGGTCCCCCCACAATCGGGGCATGCCGCTTCAGATTCACATCCAGCCAGACCCCGACCATTTATGCCAAACGTGCGGTGGACCTTCGGAGCTGACCTCGTACGGCATAACCCGCTGGCTCGGCAACAAGATGGCCCGTGACGTGTCACCCCCGACACCACGGTGCGTGGACCCGTGGTGCCAGAGCCGCAGACCTCGGCATCTAAGGCAAGAGACATGCCCATGGGGCTGTGGCGTGGTGGCGGCCGAAGGCCGCTGTGAGCAGAAAACGAACGGAGGCATTGGCACTCGCCGAGGTCTACCAGGTCGTTGACGATATGAGGATCCGACAGCCATCAGCCAAGTCCGACCGTACGAAATGTCATACCCGATGTCGGTGACCGTCTAAGCTTTGCAGTACCCACGAATCACTCTGCGGCGGTGTGCAAGTCGTTGTCTGGCACGCTACTGGCGGAGTGCACGTATTCCGAGCGTGCGCTATTCCTCGGTCTGCACAGGGCCGGGTTGACTCCGCTGCCGGCTACGACGTCGTTGTTGGTATTGTTGCCGCTGCGCGTGAACCGCGGATTGCGGCCAGAGCCGATCAGATTGGATGTGAGCCATCGCGCGTGCTGGGGCCGCCCGTCACTCCGTAGAAGGTCCGTCGAAAAACACCAAACGAACCTTGCCGATCTGGATCTCGTCGTGGTTGGCCAGCAGCACGGCCGAGTCCACGGGCTGACGGTTGATATACGTGCCGTTGAGGCTGCCGGCATCGACGATGCGGAATTTGCCGTTTTCACGCCGAAACTCGGCGTGGCGGCGGCTGACGGTGATGTCGTCGAGGAAGATATCGCTGTCGGGATGGCGGCCCGCCGCCATGAAGTCGCGGTCCAGCAGAAATTGGGCTCCAGCGTTGGGGCCCCGCTTGACCACCAACAGGGCCGAGCCGGTTGGCGGTTCTAGTTCCGATACTGCCTCTTCAGCACTGGGCGACGTTGGCTCGTCCAGCTCATCAGGCAACTCTGCCGTGGTTTCGGCACTGACTAGGTCCGACCTGCTGCCGTTGTCGTTAGCGGCCATGTGTTGTTCTTTCCGCGCCGGAATCCGATCTTTCCCTCTACGCTAACTGACCCCAGCTCAGTAGTACCTGGTGGCGAATCCGGTCTGGTGTGGCTCCCATGCGCGTGAGGGCGTTGGTGGCCGTCGCGTCGGTCTGTCTGGACAGGCCCCAAAGAAGGTGCTCAGCATCGATATGTGGATGGGATGGATGGTAACCGGCCTAATTAGTTCGATTTCGGCACGCTATGCGGCCCGCGCGGGGGGCGCTCCCAGCCCGGTGGATACCCCGGAAGGGTACTGTCGCGCGCCGCGGGGAAGTCGGAAGCCTGGTCGAACGTGTCGGCTGCGCCGACTGGTCCGGACGCTGGCCGCCACGCTAAGCGGCCCGAGGGCAGCTTCCCGGCGCCCCGTGTACCCCGGGGGCGTATCTCGCGCGCCCGTCTGAGCTCACGAGCGGACCTTCAACGTGCAGATTCCGGCGATCCCCTACGAACTGCTGGAGGAACTCGACGACGAGGGACAGGTGAACTTCGTGTTGAACGCGGCAAAGGAAGCCGGCGGGTCTGCCAGCGACAGGCTCTCGACCTCTGCCATGCGTAGGTTGGCACCGAAACGCAGTGCCTGCTCGCGCATTTCGTCCATCAGCTCCGGGCCGGTGATGCCGTTGCGGAAGCCGGGATAGTTTTCGACTTCGGTGGTGCTCATCAGCGCACCGCCGAACTGGCTGCCCTCGAACACCAGCGGCGCGAGTTGCGCGCGGGCGGCATAAAGGGCCGCGGTATATCCGGCCGGACCCGATCCGATGATGATGAGGTCGCGCACGATGCTGGTCATGCCTAGCCTTTCTGCCGTGGGCGCGGTACGAGGAACTGCATCCGGTGGCGCCGCGATTCCTTCGGGGGGCCTGCGTGGGATTTGATGGCTCGATAGTGGTTGGGCGGCACGGCGGTTGACCGGAATGGGGTCACCGGTCAACCGCCGTGTCGCATCTTTGGATGCTGACTGTTAGCTCGGTGGAGCCGTTAGCTGGGTGGCGTCAGCACCGTGTCGATCAGATACACCGTGGCGTTGGCGGTGTGCACGCCGCCGCAGATCACCGAGGCGCCGTTGACTTTCAGGTCATTGCCCGAACCGGTCACCGTCAAGGTGGCGCCTTCGGCGGTCTTGTGGGTGCCGATCACCTTGCTGGGGCTGGCCTGCCCGGGCACCACGTGGTAGGTGAGGATCTTGCTCAACGTCGCCGAGTCGGTCTTCAGCGAGTCCAACGTGGCGGCCGGGATCTTGGCGAACGCGTCGTTGACCGGTGCGAACACGGTGAACTGGCCACCGTCGAGGGTGTCGACGAGGTTGACGTTGGGGTTGAGCTTGCCCGACACCGCCGCGGTGAGCGTGGTCAGCAGCGGGTTGTTGGACGCGGCTACCGCGACCGGGTCTTGGGCCATTCCGGCCACCGAGCCCGGACCGTTGGGGACCTGCTGGGCATAGCTGCTGCAGCCCGGGCCCACCAGGTCGGCGGCCGGATCAGCTTGCGCGCCCGGCGCTTTGGTCATCGGTGCGGGTGCCGCCGGGGCGTTGGCCATGGATGCCATCGCGGTGCTCGTCGAGATCGGTGACCGGGACGAGGCGGCGGTGTCGGTTGAGCAGGCCGCCAGCGAAAGGACCGCGAGGCCTGCCAGCCCGGCGGAGGCCGCAGCGGTTTTGAATCGGATGTGTCGCATCATGACTCCTGGTGTGTTGGTGACGGCGCGTGTCCGTCGTTTTGTTCGGTCGGTGGGTATTCGGCGCCACCGGGCGCACGGATGGGTTCGGTTGATCGACTGGCGTGTTTGAGCCGATTGCGGTCCGGCAGTATCTGGTCGCGCGGTCGGCTGATATGAGCGAGGTCACAGCATCCCACTCATCCGAGGCGCCGGCGGCGCCGAATAGCCGGTATGTACACGTTGGTGTTGATCGGATTTCTGGGCGGGCTGATCACCGGCATCTCGCCGTGCATCCTGCCGGTGTTGCCGGTGGTGTTCTTCTCCGGCGCCCAAAGCGCCCGCCTTACCGGCGGTCCCGGTGCCGCGATGACCGCAACCGACATCAAGGCGTCGCTGGCAGAAACCCTGCGCCCGTACCGGGTGATCGCGGGGCTGGTGCTCAGTTTCAGCGTGGTCACCCTGGCGGGCTCGGCGGTGCTGGCGTTGTTGCACCTACCCCAGGATGCGATCCGCTGGGCCGGTCTGGCGGCGCTGCTGCTGATTGGTGCGGGTCTAATCTTTCCCCGCGTCGAACAGCTGCTGGAGAAACCGTTCTCGTGGATTCCGCAAAAGCAATTCGGCACCGGCACCCGCGGTTTCGGGCTCGGGCTGGCATTGGGAGTCTTGTATGTGCCGTGTGCGGGGCCGGTGCTGGCCGCGATCGTGCTCGCCGGGGCGACCGGGGCGATCGGGCTCAACACGATCGTGTTGACGCTGGCGTTCACCGTCGGCGCGGCGCTGCCGCTGTTGGTGTTCGCGCTGGCCGGGCGGCGAGTCGCCGAGCGGGTCAACGCCTTTCGGCGCCGGCAACGCCAGATCCGGATCGCCGGAGGCGTGGTGATGATCGTGTTCGCCATCGCGCTGGCCTTTAACGTCCCCGCCGCGATCCAGCGCGCCATCCCCGACTACACCAGCGCCCTGCAGGACAAGGTCGGCGGCGCTGCCGAAATCCAGCAGAAACTCAACCTCGGCGGCATCGTCAACGACCAGAACAGGCAACTGTCGAACTGCACCAACGGCGCCGCAGGGCTGCAAAGCTGCGGGCCGGCCCCCGATATCACCGGCATCACCGGGTGGCTGAACACCCCCGGCGGGACGCCTGTGGACCTCAAATCGCTGCGCGGCAAAGTCGTGCTGATCGACTTTTGGGCCTACTCGTGCATCAACTGCCAGCGCGCGGTCCCCCACGTCGTGGACTGGTATGACAAATACAAGGATTTGGGGTTCACCGTGATCGGGGTACACACTCCCGAATACGCTTTCGAGCGCGTACCGGCCAACGTCGAGGCCGGCGCGGCCGCGCTCGGGATTCACTACCCGGTCGCGCTGGACAACTCCTACTCCACCTGGACGAACTACCGCAACCGCTACTGGCCTGCCGAATACCTCATCGACGCCACCGGCACCGTGCGCCACATCAAATTCGGTGAGGGCGACTACGCGGTCACCGAGGGGCTGATCCGCCAACTGATCCGGGACGCCAACCCCGCCGCCGCGCTGCCCGCCGCCACCGCCGGCGTCGACACCACCCCGGCGTCCGATCGCACCCCCGAGACGTATCTGGGCGTGGGCAAGCAGGTCAACTACGGCGGGACTGGCAGCTACGACGAAGGCACGGCCGACTTCGCCTACCCGGCCACGCTGCGCGAGGACAGCTTCGCACTGTCGGGCCCGTGGAGCCTGGACTATCAGGGTGCCACCGCCGCCGGCGACGCCTCCCGCATCAAACTCCACTACCACGCCAAAGACGTCTACCTCGTCGTGGGCGGCACCGGCACCGTCACCGTGACCCGCGACGGCACCACCACCGCGCTGCCGATCAGCGGTCCGCCCACCCTGCACCAGATCGTCGCCGACACCGAAGTGCACCGGGGCGAACTGGAAGTGGGCCTTGGCGCCGGGCTGCAAGCGTTCTCGTTCACCTACGGTTGATCGCACATGGGTACCCAACGGTGTGAATGCAGCTCGGCCGTCGCGAGTACCGCTTGTGCGCCGAACCTCAGCGCAGAACGCGCGGCTAGGCTGCGGCTGGTGGGCGGATCAACGCAGCGGGCCGGTGACCTTGATGGTTTACTGGCCGGCATCGCCGCCGGCGACGCCGCGGCGTTCGCCCAGTTCTACGACACCACCAAGGCGCGGGTGTTCGGACTGGTGACCCGCGTGTTGCGTGACCCCGGCTATAGCGAAGAAACCACCCAGGAGGTCTACGTGCAGGTGTGGCACACCGCCGCCCGCTACGACGCGCGCGAAGGATCGGCACTGGCGTGGCTGATGACCCTGGCGCATCGCCGCGCCGTCGACCGGGTGCGCGCCGAGCAGGCCACGGCCCGACGAGAATCGCGCTACGGCGCCACCACCGTCGATCCTGCCGCCGATGTTGTGGCCGATGCCGCCATCACGCGCGACGAGGCCCGCCGGGTCGCTAACTGCCTCGGCGCGCTCACCGACGCCCAGCGGCAGGCCATCGAGATGGCCTATTACGAGGGGCTGACCTACCCACAAGTGGCCCATCGGCTATCCACCAGCCTGGGAACCATCAAATCGCGGATGCGCGAGGGGCTGCGCGGCTTGCGCGACTGCCTGGGTGCGCCATGAACCAACCATCCAAGATCGATCTGCTCGAGCTCGCCACCCCCTACGCCCTCGACGCCGTCACACCCACCGAACGTGCTGCCATCGAAACCCGGCTCGCCGCAGCACCGGCGCCGATCGCCCACGCCTTTCACGCCGAGGTGCGCGCGGTGCGCGAAACCCTGGCCGCGCTCTCGGCGACCACAAGCGCCGAGCCGCCTGCCGCCCTACGCGCCCAGGTGCTCTCGACGGTGGTTCAGCCCGCACGTCGCCGATTCGGGTGGCGGTCAACACTATTGGCCGCCGCCGCCGCGGTGGCCATCGGGCTGGGCGCGCTGGGTATCGGCCTGAGCATGCGACCCCCCGCCACACCCAGCACCGCCGAGCAGGTGTTCACCGCCCCTGACGTGCACACCACCACCGCGGCGATATCCACCGGCGGCACCGCCACCGTTGTGTACTCCCGCCAGCACCACGCGGGCGTGCTGGTGATGAACAACCCCACCCCACCCGCACCCGGCACCGTCTACCAAATGTGGCTGCTCGACGACCACGCCCCCACATCAGCGGGCACCCTCGGCCGCACTGCGATCAGGCCATCCACCACCACCGTGCTGCCCGATCTTGCCAACTCCAGCGCGGTGGCCTTCACAATCGAACCCGGCACCGGATCCCCGCAACCCACCGGCGCCGTAATCGCCAAACTTCCCCTGACGTGAGCCCGCCCGAGGGGACGCAAGTGCGGCGCACTGGCAATGCCATCGCGTGGCTCGAGCGGAGACAATTGCGCATCGCCCGCGCATGGGACGACACCGGCGCCATACAACCGGAATCCCCTGCGCCACTTTAGAATCCGCGCAGATACGTACAGACAACGCCTGGGCGAATGTCACATTGACGCCAGATAAGAGCGAGAGATGAAGAAATGAATAACCAAATACCCAATACGACCACAGACGCCGGTACGCCGGGTGCCCAGCGATGAGCACTCGCTCACAGTTGGCGCCGGCGGCCCCAACCTGTTGCAGGATGCCTACCTGATCGAGAAGCTGGCCCACGTCGTTCGCGAGCGCATCCCCGATCGCGTGTACCACGTCAAGGGCGGCGGTGCCTTCGGCTACTTCGAGGTGACCGCCGACGTCACCCAGTGGACCAAGGCCGCCTTTTTTAACAATGTTGGCAAGCGCACGCCGATGCTCGCGCGCTTCTCGTTGGTGGCCGGCGGAGGAGGGCTACCCCGACACGGACCGCGACGTGCGCGGCGTCGCCGTCAAGTTCGACACCGAGGAGGGGCGACTACGACATCGTCGGCAACAACACGCCGGTCTTTTTCGTGCGCGACCCGATGAAGTTCCCCGACTTCATCCACTCGCAGTTGCGTCTGCCCGACACCGGCATGCGCAGCAACAATATGCAGTGGGATTTGTCCCGCCTTGTCTCGAGGCAGAGTGGTTGAGGAGGAAGCGGTGGATCATCCGATTCCCGACGTACCAGTGACCGTCACGATCTTGGTGGTCTCGGTGGCTGTCGTCTTCACCGTGTGGGTGCCGGTGATCATGTATCGCGCTGCGATACGTCATGGCCGTTCGACCAGTGAGTCGCTCAGGGTGGCGGGTGTCTTTGTGGCCGTGTTCGCGGTGTGGTTGGGCTTGTCA
>DATJBA010000204.1:0-5208 GCA_035515675.1 Mycobacterium sp. | reverse complement strand
TGACTGGGTTGACCCGCACCAGACGCGACGCCATGACGACCTCCGCAACCAGACGCTACGAAAGCCGAGCATGCACCCACCCGCACCGAATCGACTACGCGGGCACGCACCTCGGCGGTGTCAGGCGAAGCCTGCCTGGGCATCTGCTGGCCACGATCGCCGGCATCGAAAACTGATCGATCAGTTCATCGAGCCCGTCGGCAACAGTCTCGAGAGCGGATTGGGGCCGACCGCTGCCGGTCGTACTCACCAACCGGTGCAGGTATTCCGTCGCTTCGACGTCAAGCCGAAGCGCCCGCGCTAGCGCATCGACAACCTGGGCGGAGGGATGGTCGACACGCCCTTGCTCGATTCGCAAGTAGTACGCCGAGCTGATGCCGGCCAGCAACGCCAGCTCCTCGCGGCGCAAACCCGCAACTCGTCGCCGCGCTCCAGCAACCAGCCCGACGTCTTCGGGACGAACCTGCTCGCGTCTCGCACGCAGGTAATCGCCCAACGCGCTGCCGCTCCGTGCCACCACCCGATGCTAAGTGGTCCCGCTCGTAAATTCGTCGGGGGTCGCGTTCAAGCGGCGCGGGGCTGGATGGGGTTGTGCTCGCGTTGATGGTGGTCGAGCCTGGTCAGCAGTTCGTCGAGGTCGGTGGTGGTGAATTTCCACTTGAATGGTCGTGCGGTCTGGTTGTAGCTGGCCTCGAAGGCGTTCAGGCGGTCTATGATGGCGTCGAGGTCGGTGAAGTCGTTGGGCGAGAGCGCTTTTCGCTGAACGATGGAGAAGTAGATTTCGATCTGATTGAGCCAAGACGCATGCACCGGGGTGTGCACCATGATCGCGTTGGGGAACTGGGTGGCGAGCCGGTCGACAGCGGCTTGGCCACGGTGGGAGGAGCCGTTGTCCACGACCCAGAACACCCGCTTGGCGGAGGCGTAAGGTTCGGTGGTCATCACCTGAGTGACGAGGCGGGCAAACGGTTCGATGCCGGTGGTGGCCTCGCAGCGGCCGAAAACATACGCGCGGTGCACGTCGTAGGCGGCCAGGTAGGCCAGCGCGCCGCCACGGTCGTAGTCGTGGTTGACCCGCATCGTCCGCGCCACCCCGGGTGGGAGCGTGGGATGGCAGCGGCAGCGGGCCTGCACGGAGGTCTTCTCGTCGGCGGAGATCACGTAATCTCCCGGGCCCAGCGGTTTTCCTTCCCATGTGCGGTCGTAGAGGTCGAGCACGCGGTGCGCCTTGGCGGCAAAGTCGGGATCGGTGATGAAGATCCACGACCGGTGCTGCCAGGGTTTGAGCGCGTCCTCGGACAGCCAGCGGCGGATGGTGGCCGGTGAGATCGACGCGCAGATTTCGTTCGCGGTGGCGTAGTGGGCCAGTTCCGGGCATGACCACCGCGACAGCGCCAGCCCGGCATCGGCCGGTGGGATGCACGCGGTCGCCTTGATCTGAGCGACCTGCACCGCGGTGAACACCGGCGGGCGACCGCAGCGTTTCGCGTCGCCCAGCGAGGCCACCCCAGGTGCCGCGCACCAGCGGCGCCGCCATTTGCGTACGGTGTCCTCACACACCCGCAGCGACGCCGCGATCACCGCGTTCGGGGTTCCCTCGGCTGCGGCGAGCACGATCTTGGCCCGCGTGACCAGGCGTTGCTCGGTGCGCCCGGCCCGCACCAGGCGGCGCAGTTCGCGGCGCTGCGACCCGGTCAACGTGATCCGGTCGGCGGGCGGCATGGCAGGTTACTCCACGAGGCAACGATCGCAAATTCATAACACTGGACACTTTAGCCTCACCCATCACACGTGGTTCGTTGCTCAGCGACACGCGTTCGGGCACGATCACTGACCATGGCCGCACCCCCCGCATCGACGAAAACCTCCCTGCAACAACGCCTGTCCACCCATGCTCGGCAACGATGGCCCCAGCTCGACAATGTCGAGGTACGCTTCCGCGGCGCGTTCGCCTATGTCACCGCCCGCCTGCCCGACGGTGACTCCATGCCACTGATGCGGCTGCGTTACGGCGGATCCGCCACCCGCTGGGGCTTCGCGATCTACCTGGCCAGCAAGAACGGCTACCAAGACTCCGTACTGCCCACCGGCCACACAGCGGGCTCACCCGAAGACGCCCTCGACACCGCCTGCGGCCTCTACCTCGGCGACCCAACCGCCTGGGCATGACCTGACCCCCCGACGAATTTACGAGCGGGACCACTAAGGCTGCGCACCCGAAATTAGTGCCCAGTTCATGTGCTTAAGCACATCAGACGGTCTGATAGCCGTCGACGATCCAGTCGAGCACGATCTCCGCATACTCCTTGGGGCGGTCGTGCCAGACGAAGTGGCCGCTATCGAGCACAACCGAGCGCGTGTGTGGCAACGCTTGATCAAGGATTTCTGCGCTGTCGGCCAGCACGATGGGATCGTGCGCGCCCCAGATGCTCAGGACGGGCGTAAGGATGCTTGGAAGCGCCGCCTGTAGCAGCGGCAAGTAGGTGAGGTAGGCGCGAATGTAGGCCAGTGCCTCGACGGCGCGACGCCCTGCATACGACTCGCGATAGTCGTTCAGCACATAGGGGGCTGGCTTGTTTCGGGCCCGCTGATTGATGACCGCATCGGCGTAGTCCGCGCCGTCGATCGCTTCGAAGCGAGCGGTTGAGGCGGCGAAAATGATGTCCTTCAGTGACCCAGTACGCGCGACGTCGGTCCCGCCTGATCCAACGACCAGGGATTCGAACATTTCCGGCTTCTGACTTGCGGCAAAGAGAAGGGCAGAGGTGCCGACGTCAGGCCCGATGGCGTGGACGCGTCGGAGCCCAAGCGCGGCTAGTGCCTTCGTCACGAAGGTCCCCATCGCCTGTGACGTCATCAGCTCTGGGCGGCCTTCAGACTGACCAAAGCCCGGCAGGTCGAGCGCCACGAGCGGTGCTGCCTGCGATAGGTGTGCCCAGATGTCGTCGTAGGCGTACAGGCTCTCCGGAAACGGGCTCACCAAGAGCACGGGGGTTTTTCTGTCGCCGCCCGGACTGTGCACATATCGGATACGTAGGCCCTCTACGTCTATGAACAACGGGGTGCCAAGATCCGCCATGCTAGCCATCGAAATCTCCTGTCACGCAACCGATCACCGTCGCGACACGTCGCGACCTAGCTAAACAGCTCAGGGTGTTCGGCGACGTAGTGGCCAACCGTTGATCCCGGCTGCCCGGTAAGTTTTTCGACGTCATCGGTGGCTCGGTCGTAGCGGCCGGCGCGGTGTAACAGCGCCATGGTGGCCAGGTGTTGCTCGAGGTGTGCGGGCAGGCCCAGCGGCTTGAGAACCTCCTCTACCCAGATGTCCTGCGGGATGTCGGTCCCGCGTATCTGCCGTTGCAGTCCAAGCGTGTATTCGGCGGCCAGTCCATCGATGTCGAGGCTGACGGGGCCGGTCAATTCGTAGACGTCACCGATGCGGTGGGCGGCATCGACGAGCACCGCGACGACCGCGCGGGCCACATCGCTCGCCGCGATCGGTGACGTTCGCCCCTTTCCGAAGGGCAGCGCCAACAGGTTTCGCTCTCGCAACGATGGCGCTGCCAACCAGGTGAAGATCGGATTGTCCAGGAACGCCGTCGGCCTGATGTGCACAACCGGTACACCCGACCAATTCAAGACGTGCTCGGCAAGGTAATGCAGCCGATGTTGATGAGATTCGCCCACGCTGGTCAGCGTCATCTGCGAAACGGTCATCTGGGACATGTTGACCAACACCTCGAGGTGGCCGTATTCCAGTGCGGCTTCGCAGATTACGGCCGTTGCTTTGAGGTAGTCCGGCGACACGCTCATCGAAAAGAACATGCGATCTCTACCGGCTATTGCGTCGACTACGTCTTGCGGCTCGGTCAAGTCTCCGACTACGACTTCTGCGCCGAGTTTGCGCAGTTGACCGGCTCGAGCGTCGTCGTGGTGAACCAATGCGCGAACGCTGTCCCCGCGGGCCCGCAGTTCTTCTACCACCTGCCGGCTCACCCCGCCGGTGCCACCACCCGCCCCGGTGATGAGGTACAGAGGCGCATTCATGCTGGCTCCTTAAGGTGTGCCTTCCCAGTGCTTGGCAAGCGGGGTGCCGGCGAACTTCTCGAGCATCAGCCGGGACAACAACAGCAGTGAGCTGCGCGGACGGTGGTTCACCAGGAGCCGCTGGGCGTTCCCATCGGCGTTGAAGGTGACAAGGACAATGACGTAGAACGGCGGCCCGCCGGCCACTTCACCGTGAACTGAAGGTGGCTGGCCGGGCCATTTTTGTCTGCGCGCGTGTGCGCGCCGGCGCCCCGCGTCATGTCACTCGTTTGTGCCGCCCGGCTTCACCGCCTCGCTGGCACTGCGTATGATGCTGCGCAGCAACTCCATCAGCGCCGACGAGAGTTCATCGGCCAAGTCCAAGCCGGCATCGATGAGGGCCTTACGCAGCGACGGGTCTACGAGCGCGGGAGTCTCCTCCTCGAGGGTGCTAACGAACTTACGTACAGCCTCGATCGCCTCGCGACGTCCGGCGTCGACCGATTCGAGCACCTCGTCGGACAGGCCCGATACGCGTTCCACCACGGTCTGCTTCTCAGTGCCTTCTGCCATGATCGCGCTCCTTAAGGATTGAATGCAGAAACGAGTTTTGATGGCTCGGCGTCAGAATGCGCTGCGAACCCGGCGTGCTAATAGGGCCGATAGTCCCCGCTGGCAGCAGTGGCCATAGGGTTCATGAGGCTGCGAGCGACCGCAGCCCCACACTGCGCGCGGGCATAGTCGGTTTCCTCGAACGACTTCAACCCGACGATGCCAAATACCCCTTCACATGCTTGCCCGGCGCCATCGGCTACCGCGGACCTGGCGGCTGGTTGACAACACACTGCACCAACAGAAATTTGAACAAATTCGTCGACTGGATCAACAGCTACTGCGCTGCACACCGCCGGGCCGACTTCATCCCACCGCGACGGCATCGTTGGAAGCTGATGAGCACCGGCCAATTCCGCACACTGGCCTGGTTTATCGCCCGCCAGCCCGGCGGGGCGTTGAACGGCGCTCAGTACAAAGATGCATGTTGTCGAGTGGCGTCAAACACGGGGAAACAAACCTATTCGAACGACTGCACGATTCAAGGATGGAGCTGCGGCGCACGCATCCGGGATGGGAGGAATGCGCTCCGACACACTGCCCCAGCTGCGGCGCCCACCTCGGCCGCCG
>DATJBA010000203.1:0-20873 GCA_035515675.1 Mycobacterium sp. | reverse complement strand
GTCGGGGTGGCGGGATTCGAACCCACGACCTCTTCGTCCCGAACGAAGCGCGCTACCAAGCTGCGCCACACCCCGCGTGAAGCTCCGACAGCCTATCGCACCGGCCCATCGGCTGGCCAAACCGTGGTGCTGCGGTTTACTTGCAAAGACAAGAGCGCTCGAATTCGATCATCGCCTCAGCGGGGCAGGTATCGGCCTGGATCGGCCGGATCGCGTTGCCCGTCCAGCTTCGTGGCAGCCTGTGTGTCGCGATCCGGGGCCGATTGTTCAACGCACTGAAGCAGTTGGCTGCGAACGGCTTAGGTCGCTGGTCGAATCTCGGCCGCCCGTCGGGGTGGCGATCAACGTCAACAGGGTTGCTTCGGGCCTGCAGCAGAATCGCAGTGGCGCAAATGGTGAGGTGCCTATCCCAGCCGAGACATGCAACTGCATGTTTGCGCCCCAACGGGACGGTCCCTTCGCCCGGGACCGGTCCAGGCCGCAGTTGGTCACCAGAGCGCCGTAGAACGGCAGGCACACCTGTCCACCATGGGTGTGGCCGGCCATCACCAGCTGGTAGCCATCGGCGGCGAAGCGATCCAGCACCCGCGGCTCCGGGGAATGGGCCAGCCCCAGCCGCAGGTTGGCGGCCGGGCTGGCCGGGCCCGCGATCGTGTCGTACCGGTCCCGGTCGATGTGCGGGTCGTCTACGCCCGCGGCGGCGATGTGCAGCCCGGCGACCTCGAACTCGCGGCGGGTGTGGGTGAGGTCGAGCCACCCGCGCTCGGTGAACGCCGCGCGCAGGTCCTGCCAGGGCAGCGGCTCACCGCGGACACGGTGCGATGGATTCGTCAGGTAATTCAACGGGTTCTTCAGGCGCGGCCCGAAGTAGTCGTTGCTGCCGAAGACGAAGACACCCGGCCGCGACAGCAGGTCGCCCAGGGTCTGCACGACTGCGGGCACCGCCTTGGGGTCCGCGAGGTTGTCGCCGGTGTTGACGACCAGGTCGGGCTCCCAGCTGGCCAGCTCGCGCAGCCAGGCCTGTTTACGGCGCTGGTTGGGCAGCATGTGGAGATCGCTGATATGCAGCACCCGCAGCGGCGTGGAGCCCGGTGTCAAGACTGGCATGGTTATCTCGCGCAGGACGAACGCGTTGCGCTCGACGACCGAGGCGTAACCGACGCCGGCGACGGTCGAACCGAGCGCAACAGCGCCGCTGCGTATCAGGGCGGGCAAAACTTCAGCCATGCTAGGCAGCCTACTGCCGGTCGCGGACTACAGAGCGCGATCTGGTGCTTCAGCAGCCTACGGAGGTGGCAGTCCGGGTGGCGGAGGTGGCAGTCCGGGTGGCGGAGGCGCCAGCAGCGGAATGGTGATCGGCGGCAGACCCGGAATCTCCACCACCTGCGTTCCAACGGGCGGCGGTGGTGCAGGTGCACCTTCCGGCGGCGGCGGCGGTGCCGGCGGGATGCCGTTGCTGACTTGGAGCGTGATGATCGAACCGGGGATTGTTTGGCCGCTGGGTGACGTTCCGACCACCTCCCCGTACTTTGCGCTGCTGTTGACGGAGTTGGATTGGTCGGCAACCTGGAAACCGGCGTCCTTGATGCGCTGACGTGCCGCGTCCACGTCTAGGCCGGCGACGCTCGGCACCCGTGAACTGGGTGAGCCGTCGACGTAGCGGGGGTCGGTCGGCGGCAGGTGCACCTCGCCGAAGCTGTTGGCGATCGGTTTCATTGCGGTGAACCAGGTGCGCGCCGGCTCGTTGCCGCCGTACAAGTCGCCCTCGCCGCAGTGGCGCAGCGGGGCGGAGCACAAATCCGTCGGAGTGGTTGAGTCGTCGTAGATGTAGTTGGCCGCCGCGTAGCGGTTAGTGAAGCCCACGAAGCCGGAGGACCGGTGGGCTTCGGTGGTGCCGGTCTTACCGGACATCGGCAGGTCCCAGCCCGCCGCACCGGCCGAACCGGACGCCGTGCCGCCGCCCAGCGCGTCTTTGCTCAGCGCGTTGGCGAGGGTGTTCGCCAAACCCTCGGGCACCACCTGATCGCAGGTCTCGGTGGTCACGGCAACTTCATGGCCGTTGCGGTCGATCAGCTTGTCGATAGGGTTCGGTGGGCACCACACGCCGCCAGAAGCCAAAGTGGCAGCGACATTCGACAGCTCCAGTGCATTTACCTCGATCGGGCCGAGGGTGAACGAGCCGATGTTCTGCCGTTTGACGAAATCGGCCAGGCTCTCGTTGCTGTCGGGGTTGTAGTCGCGGGCCGTGCCGGCATCGGCGTAGGACCGCAGGCCGAGTTTGATAGCCATGTCCATTGTGCGCCCGACCCCGACCTGCGAGATCAGCTTGGCGAACGCGGTGTTGGGCGAGGTGGCCAGCGCGTCGGTCACATTCATCGACCCCCGGTAGTTACCGGCGTTGACCACGCACCAGGTGTCCTTGGGGCACCCCTTGGCCCCGCCGCTACCCATGCCTTTGGCCTGGAACCGGCCCGGCACGTCGAGGGTGGCATTGATGCCCATGCCCATATCCAGGGCCGCTGCCGTAGTGAAGATCTTGAAGATGGACCCCGCGCCATCGCCGACCAGGGAGAAGGGCTGCGGTCGCATCGTTTCGCCGGCATCGATGTCCAGCCCGTATGTGCGGTTACTGGCCATTGCTATGACGTGGTGCGAATCCTTGCCCGGTTTGATCACGCTCATCACGCTCGAGATGCCCGCCAGGGTCGGACTGGCGTACTTGTCGATGGCCGCCTTGACCGGGGCCTGCACGTCCGGGTCCAACGTGGTGCGAATCAAGTAGCCGCCCCTGGCCACCTGTTCCTTGCTGATCCCGGCGCGGGACAGGTACTCCTGGACGTAGTCGCAGAAGAATGCGTGGTCACCTGCCGCGATGCAGCCCCGAGGCAGTTCGTTGGGCTGCGGCAATATCCCCAGTGGCGTGGCCTTGGCGGCGCGCAAGGCGTCGGCCTCGCTGGGCAGATTCTCGATCATGGTGTCCAGGACCACGTTCCGCCGGGCCAACGCACCGTCAGGGTTGGTGTACGGGTTGAGCGTGCTCGTCGACTGCACCATGCCCGCCAGCAGCGCCGCCTGCTGCCAATTCAGGTCGGACGCGTTGATGCCGAAGTAGGTCTGCGCCGCGTCCTGCACCCCGAACGAGTTGTTGCCGAACGAGACCAGGTTCAGGTAGCGGGTCAAGATCTCCGGCTTGCTGAAGGTTTTGTCCAGCGTGAGCGCCATCCGGATCTCGCGCAGCTTGCGCGCCGGGGTGGTTTCGACGGCCGCGCGCTTTTCGGCGTCGGTTTGGGCGGTTACCAACAGTTGGTAATTCTTCACGTACTGCTGTTCGATGGTCGAACCGCCGCGAGTATCGACGTCACCCCTCGCGTAGCCGGCCAGCCCCGTCAGGGTGCCCTTCCAATCCACCCCGTTGTGGCCGGTAAACCGCTTGTCCTCGATCGAAACGATCGCCAGCTTCATAGTGTTGGCGATCTTGTCGCTGGGCACCTCGAACCGGCGCTGCGAGTACAGCCAGGCGATCGTGTTGCCCTTCGCGTCGACCATCGTCGACACTGCCGGGACTTCTCCCTGCAGAAGCTGGGCCGAGCCGTTAGCAACCACTTCAGAGGCACGATTCGACATCAGCCCCACTCCACCTGCCAGCGGGAACATCAGCGCTGTGGCGACGACACTGGCCAACAGACAGCACCCCGCAAGCTTGAGAATAGTGAGGGTTGCCTGGAGGCGGTCTGACATGCGTACTAGACTAGCGGCCCGCAGTCGCGTCGCGATGCCGCGAGTTCGCAAAAAACTCTAATATGCCGTGACCAGCAAGCTTATCCCCGGCCGGGGACAAAATTTTGCGCCTAGGGCACCGGTCGGCCACCATCACGAGATGCGCGATACCACGTCTGGACCTATCATTTCGGACAAGACTGCACGCACGTCCCAAAAAAGCGTTATCAGACTGTTGCGGAATTGCCACCTGACCACCTAACTTAGACACACGGTGAGATTCAGGTAACGCTGACGTGCATAGTGTGGCGTAGATCGCAGGAGGTCTGCACCCGAGGAGGGCGGTCGCAACCCAGCGGCCGGGAGGAAGGGAACAGCTCGTGTCAGGAACACGGCCGACCGCGGGTAGAGCGAACAATGCGGCACAAGGGGTGCTGCGCGCGGTCGAAGCCGAAGAGCGGATCGCCTGGGTTTCGAAAGCACTGTGCCGGACCACCGATCCTGACGAACTTTTTGTCCGGGGGGCCGCCCAACGTAAGGCGGCGGTGATCTGCCGTCACTGCCCGGTAATGCAGGAGTGCGGGGCAGACGCGTTGGACAACAAGGTCGAGTTCGGGGTTTGGGGCGGCATGACCGAGCGCCAGCGCAGGGCTCTGCTCAAGCAACACCCCGAGGTAGTGTCGTGGGCAGACTTCTTCGAGAAGCGCAGAAACCGAGGCGTCGGCTAACGTCTTTCGTTACTGTCGGCGGGTGACCTGGCGACCACGGGTGCAGATCCCGATAGCCCAGCTGCTTTTGATTACGTTTCTGTTGCAGCCCTAGCTTCCGGCTCTAATTGGCTTGTGCCCGAAAGCAACTCGCAGCCTCTCCCCCGCAAGCGGGTGGGGGTACCTCCCTCTGGGGGCGTACCCCCACATCGGGCCGTTGCACGGCCCGCATTGTCGGCGACCGAAGTGATCTGATCGGCGAGCGTCCGCAGTGCTTCAAGGTCGGAGACATCGAACGGCAGCGACGGAACACCGATGACCGGCACATGGGGGTTGGCTCCGGTGAATCGGGACAGCAGCCGAATCTCACGCTTGGCGGTTTGCGCGCGGTCGGCATGAATTCTCAGCACGGCTGCGGCCAGCGACGCGGCCTCCGAATCCGTTTCGGCCTCCAACGTTTCGCTTCCGTCGATCGCCCGCTCGACCGGCAAGGAACACAACGTCGGGTGAGTGCGATTCAAGATGAGTCCCGCTAGCGGCATACCTTCCTGCGACAGCCGGTCGACGAAGAAGGCCGCCTCCCGCAGTGCGTCCGGTTCGGCCGCGGAGACCACAACAAATTGCGTACCACGCCTTTTCAACAACGCGTAAGTGCGATCCGCCTTTTCGCGGAAACCGCCGAATGTGGCGTCCAGTGATTGCACGAACGCTGCTGCGTCGCTCAACATCTGTGAGCCGAGCACGGCGGAAATCGCCTTCATCGCTAAACTCATTGCTCCGGTCACCAGCCGCCCGATGCCTCGGCCGGGCGCGAGCAGCAGCCGCCACAATCGGCTATCCATAAAGCTGCCCAGTCGTTTTGGCGCATCCAAGAAGTCCAGCGCATTGCGCGAGGGAGGAGTGTCCACCACCACCAGGTCCCAACGGTCCTGGCTCATTAGTTGACCCAGCTTCTCCATCGCCATGTACTCTTGCGTGCCGGCAAGCGAAGTAGCGACGGTCTGGTAGAATTGATTATCCAGAATCGCTTGCGCCCGACCGGGTCCGGAGTATTGGGCCACCATTTCGTCGAACGTGCGGCGCATGTCGAGCATCATCGCGTGCAGCTCGCCGGAGACTTCGGGCGCCAGCGGCACCCGCTGCGGGGTGTTGCCGAGGTCGTTGACTCCTAGCGCCTGTGCCAGCCGTTTGGCTGGGTCGATCGTCAAAACGCATACGGTGCGGCCATATTCGGCTGCACGCAACGCCATCGCAGCCGCGGTGGTGGTCTTGCCCACCCCACCGGCGCCGCAGCACACCACCACCCGGTTGGCTGTGTCGGCCAGGATTGCCGCCATATCCAGCGTTTTCGGCGTGATACTCATCGAACCCCCTGCTGCGCTAGCGATTCCGAAAGCTCATACAGGCTACCGAGGTCGACGCCGTCGGAGATCGCCGGCAGTTCTAGCCGCGGCACCTTTAACGCGTCGAGCTGTTGCGCGATCTCGGCGCGCGCGGTGATTACCGTTGCATGCTCGATGGTTTCGGTCAGCAAGCCGGCGAAGTCGGTGTCGTTGAGCTTGATTCCGGCCATCGCCAGCCCGGCCCGCACCGAGTCTGCGTCGACATCTCCCTCGGCGGCCTTTGCCAGGTCAGCCGGCTCTAGGTGGGACGGGATGTTGCGGTTCACGATCACACTGCCGATCGGCAGCCCCATCTCCGCAAGGTCCTCGATGGCTTCCAGCGTTTCCTGGACCGGCAACGCCTCCAGCAGAGTCACCAAATGGATGGCGGTCTGGTCGGAGTGCAGCAACTTCACCACGCCCTCGCTCTGTGAGTGCACCGGCCCGCCCTTGGCCAGATCGGACACCGCTTTGGTGACATCCAGAAAACGCGCGATCCGGCCTGTCGGTGGTGCGTCGACGACAACCGCGTCATAGACCGGAAGCCTGTTCTTGTCGACGCGCACCACCGATTCTTTGATCTTGCCGGTGAGTAGCACGTCGCGCAGACCGGGCGCGATTGTCGTCGCGAACTCTATCGCACCGATGCGGCGCATCGCTCGGCCCGCGATGCCAAGGTTGTAGAACATGTCGAGGTATTCCAGGAACGCGGCCTCGATGTCGATTGCCAGGGCGTTGACCTGGCCGCCGCGCTCGGCAGTCGCGATCTTGAGTTCCTGATAGGGCAGGGGCGGGACATCGAAGAGTTGCGCAATCCCTTGGCGCCCCTCGACTTCGACGAGGAGGACTTTGCGGCCCCCCGCTGCCAGAGTCAGTGCCAGTGCGGCCGCTACCGTCGACTTACCCGTACCGCCTTTGCCGGTCACAAAATGCAAGCGGGCCTTCGACAAGCGGGTCGGCCAGCCGACGGAACTACCGCCGCTAAATGTGGTTGCCACCATCGCATGCTAGCCCGACCGGCCCGCGTCCCCGCCAAATCGGGTGGGTACCGGCGATGCGGTCAATTGGCTGGCCGCCGGGCTGGCCGGAGCCGTTCAAATCCGACCGATAAGCTCGCGCCATGAGCCAACCGACCGCATGGGAGTACGTCACCGTCCCGCTGCTGACGCACGCCACCAAACAGATCCTTGACCAGTGGGGTGCCGACGGCTGGGAACTGGTGGCCGTACTGCCCGGGCCCACTGGAGAGCAGCACGTTGCGTATTTGAAGCGCCCTAAGTAGTGGGGTCGGCCAGATGAGTGCTTCGGCCCGGCTCGGGCAGCTTGGTGTCGCGCTTCCGGAGGTGGTTGCGCCGCTGGCCTCTTATGTGCCAGCGGTGCGGACCGGCAACCTGGTCTACACCGCAGGTCAGCTGCCGATCGAGGCGGGAAAGCTGGTGCGAACCGGCAAGGTCGGCGCCGAGGTCAGCCCTGAACAGGGTAAGGCCTTGGCGCGGATCTGTGCGCTGAACGCGCTGGCAGCGGTTGACTCGCTGGTAGGCATCGACGCGGTGACCCAGGTGGTCAAGGTCGTCGGGTTCGTCGCATCCGCTCCGGGTTTCAATGGGCAGCCAAGCATCGTCAACGGGGCCTCCGACCTGCTTGCCGAGGTGTTCGGCGACAAGGGCGCGCATGCGCGTTCGGCGGTCGGTGTATCCGAGCTACCGCTGGATGCGCCGGTGGAAGTCGAGTTGATCGTGGAGGTCGGCTAACGGCCGTGACCGAAGCTGCTGAGTCGCCGACCCGTCCCGCGTCGGTGCTGTTGGCCGACAACCCCGGTTTGCTGACGCTGGAGGGCACCAACACCTGGGTGCTGCGCGGTCCGGGCAGCGACGAGTTGGTCATCGTGGATCCCGGGCCAGACGACGAGCACATCCCACGGATTGCCGCGCTGGCCGCATCGCGCTGGTGCTGATCAGCCGCGGCGACCACACCGACGGCATCGACAAGCTGGTTGAGCTGACCGGGCGCGCCGGTGCGCTCCGCGGATCCGAAGTTGCGCGGAGATGGCGTGACGCTGACCGACCGCGAGGTGATCGACGCTGCCGGCCTGAAGATCACGGTGCTGGCCACCCCTGGCCACACTGCCGACTCGCTGTCGTTCGTCCTCGACGACGCGGTGCTGACCGCGGACAGCGTGCGGGGCCGCGGCACCGTCATCGACAAAGAAGACGGCAGCCTGGCCGATTATCTGGAGTCACTGCGGCGGCTTCGCGGCCTGGGGCAGCGTACCGTGTTGCCCGGGCACGGGCCCGATTTGGCTGACTTGGAGGATCTTGGCGACGACGCCACCGCCCGCCAGATCGTCGAATACGTCTATGTCGACGTCGACGAGAAACTCTGGGATGCGGCCGAATGGTCTGTTCAGGTTCAGCTGGACTATCTGCGCCGGTAGTTCTCGCCGAGATCGACGCTGGCGCGGAAAAGTTCGAGAGAGCGTGTGGGTAACGTCGATCTCGACGTCAACGCGCTCGGCGGGCGAGTCTTTCAGAGTCCGAAATCACCACGCTCTTGCCCTCGAGACGGATCCAGCCGCGGTGGGCGAAATCGGCCAGCGCCTCGTTCACCGTCTCCCGGGAGGCGCCCACCAGCTGGGCGATCTCCTCTTGTGTCAGGTCGTGGGTGACCCGCATCACGCCACCTTCCTGGGTGCCGAAACGTTGGGCGAGCTGCAGCAACTGTTTGGCCACCCGGCCGGGTACGTCGGTGAAGATGAGGTCGGCCAGATTGTTGTTGGTCCGGCGCAGCCGTCGGGCCAGCACCCGCAACAGCTGGTCGGCGATTTCGGGACGATCGGCGATCCATGCCCGCAGCGCATCGCGGTCCATGGATACCGCCCGCACCTCGGTGATCGTGGTCGCGCTGGATGTTCTTGGCCCCGGGTCAAAGATCGACAATTCGCCGAAGATGTCCGAGGGGCCCATGATGGTCAGCAGATTCTCCCGGCCATCTGGTGAGCGGCGACCGATCTTGACCTTTCCCGAGATGATGATGTATAGCCGATCGCCCGGCTCCCCTTCGGTGAAAATCGTGTGTCCACGGGGGAAGTCGACGGGTTGTAGTTGCTTGGTCAGCGCTTCGACTGCGCTGAGCTCAACCCCTTGGAAGATTCCTGCCCTTGCCAGGATCTCGTCCACGTTGCCTCTTCAGCTTTCCAGTGATGTGATACGGGCAGGCTGACCCCTTACTCGCGTGATGAGCCTAGAGGTAGGCCAATGTGTCCAACGTTCCAACGCTACACACGATTTGCGTGTCTAGTTACCTCAAACTGCGGATTGACGCGCGAATGGCGTGCATTCGCGTCGGCAATCCGGCCTCGCCGCGGTCAGCGAAGTCCCTGGCAAAGATTGTCTCGGCACGATGTTTCCCGGCGTGGGAGCTGGCCGGCGGGGAATCGGATAGCTGCTGAGCCTGGCGCCGGTGCAGGCATTCCAGCGCCTTCGGCATGCCTTCGCGGGCCAGCGTACGCACGTCTACGGCATCCGCGTGCTCGAGAAACTCGTCGACATCGGTCGCCGTGACGGTGCCATAGGCGAACTCCTTTTCGAGCCGCCCCAGACCGAGCGCCGCGAGCATCAACAGCCCCGGAACACAGGCCACCAGCAACCATGACACAAGGAGAGTAAACATGGCCAAGGTCTCAGTCAGATCACGAAATCAGTACTCTGTCGTAGGTGAGAGTGGCAAAGCCGTCCAGACGCTCCAAGTCAACGCCGGCCACGCCCGGCGCCGTCGTCGCCCGGCGCTGGTCTGAGGAGACTCGAGTCGGATTGGTGCGACGAGCGCGGCGGATGAATCGCAAACTGGCGCAAGCATTTCCGCACGCGCACTGCGAGCTGGATTTCACGACCCCGCTAGAGCTGACGGTGGCCACGATTCTTTCGGCGCAGAGCACCGACAAACGGGTCAACTTGACGACGCCAGCATTGTTCGCGCGATACCCCTCGGCGCTGGACTATGCACAAGCGGATCGCGCCGAACTGGAAAACCTCATCCGTCCCACTGGCTTCTTCCGCAACAAAGCGGCCTCGCTCATCCGCCTCGGGCAGGCCCTGGTCGAACGGTTCGACGGCGAGGTGCCGGCGACCATGGACGAGCTGCTGACGCTGCCCGGCGTGGGGCGTAAGACCGCCAACGTCATCTTGGGGAACGCCTTCGGTATCCCCGGAATCACGGTCGACACCCATTTACTGCGGTTGGTGCGCAGGTGGCGCTGGACCGCTGAGAAGGACCCGGTCAAGGTCGAGCACGCGGTCGGCCAACTGATCGAGCGCAGTGAGTGGACCATGTTGAGCCATCGAGTGATCTTCCACGGCCGCCGGGTGTGCCACGCCCGCAAACCGGCGTGCGGTGTCTGCGTGCTCGCCACAGACTGCCCCTCCTTCGGCCTTGGTCCCACCGATCCGCTGCTCGCCGCGCCCCTCGTGCAAGGTCCGGAAACCGAGCACTTGCTGGCCCTGGCCGGGCTGTAAGCAGGGGTTGGAGAGACGATCGTCGGGACTCCGGCGCGCTGGTACCACAATGCGGACCTTCACCCAATGCAGACCTTGACCCGGAAAACTCGCTGGACCATTGCGATCCTGGCGGTGGTGGCGGCGCTGACGGCGGCGCTGGTGGCCCAGCTGCGCGACAATTCCACACCGACCGCGACGACCCACACGACGGCCGACCGTGAACACCGCGACGCCGACACCCCGGCTGCGCTGGCGGGTCCCCGAGAGCGTGCGAACCTGCCGCCCTGTCCCGCCGCCGGCAGTGGTCCCAGCCCTGCGGCACTGCGTGGCGTGATGGCGGAATGCGCCGCGGACGGTTCAGCCGTCGATGTCGCCCACGCGCTGGCCGGCCGCCGGGCAGTCCTCAACTTCTGGGCGTATTGGTGCGCGCCGTGCGCAGCCGAGCTGCCCGCGATGGCCGAGTATCAGCGACGGGTCGGGTCCGACGTGATGGTGGTGACAGTGCATCAGGACGAGAACGAGACGGCCGCGTTGCTGCGGTTGGCGGAGCTGGGTGTTCGGCTGCCGACCCTGCAGGACGGTCGTCGTCGAATCGCGGCGGCCCTGCGGATCGTAAATGTGATGCCCGCGACCGTGGTCCTCCGGCCGGACGGTAGCGTTGCGCAGACGCTGCCGCGTGCTTTCGCCAGTGCCGACGAGATCGTGGCTGCGGTCGGAAACGATGCGGGATGAGGCGGGAGCCCATAACAGGCCGGGCAATCGGACCCGCTCGGCGACGATGCGGGCCGCGCTGGGGGCACGCCCCCAGAGGGTGGGGGCACCTCCCGCCTGCGGGGGAGTACCCCCTCCCGCCTGCGGGGGAGTACCCCCACCCGCTTGCCGGGGAGAGCCGGGCAATTGGACGAGGGAGGCGCCGGTGAGTGCTGGGGGTAGGCCTCTGCAGAGCGGGGAACCCACCCCCGCGCGGGAGACGCTCCCCCTGAAACCTGAGGCCTGCCCGTCCTGGCTGCGTCCGCTGGTCGACAACGTAGGTCAGATCCCGGACGCGTATCGGCGTCGGCTGCCGGCCGACGTGCTGGCCATGGTGACCGCCAAGCCTGCGTCGTTGATGGCGTCTTTGCGCGGCGAAGGCCGTGAAGCTGCCGTTCTGGTGTTGCTCTCGGGTCCGGAATCCGGGCCTGCCGACGGCGGGGTTCCCGATGATGTTGACCTGTTGCTCACCGTGCGGGCTTCGACATTGCGCCACCACGCCGGCCAGGCGGCCTTCCCCGGCGGTGCCTCCGATCCCACCGACGACGGCCCGGTGGCCACCGCACTGCGCGAAGCGCACGAAGAAACCGGGATCGACCTGTCCAGGCTGCACCCACTGGCCACAATGGAGCGGACGTTCATTGCACCGTCTCGGTTCCATGTCGTCCCGGTATTGGCCTACTCGTCGGATCCCGGGCCGGTGGCCGTCGTCAACGAGGCCGAAACAGCGATCGTGGCGCGAGTCCCGGTGCGCGCCTTTATCAACCCGGCTAACCGGCTGATGGTGTACCGCCGCGCCCACGGCCACCGCTGGGCCGGGCCGGCGTTTCTGTTGAACGAGATGTTGGTATGGGGATTCACTGGCCAGGTGATCTCTGCGGTGCTCGACGTCGCCGGCTGGGCCCGGCCCTGGGACACCACCGACATGCGCGAGTTGGACGAGGCGATGGTGCTGGTCGGCGACCAAGGTGGGTCACGATGAATTCGATGACCCCGTCGCAATGGCTCGATGTCGCCATCCTGGCGGTCGCCTTCATCGCAGCCGTCTCAGGTTGGCGCTCGGGCGCGTTGGGCTCGCTGCTGTCGTTTGCCGGTGTGCTGCTTGGCGCGATCGCGGGCGTGCTGCTGGCGCCCCACATCGTGGCGCACATCGCGGCCCCGCGCGCCAAGTTGTTCACCGCGCTGTTCCTGATCCTCGCGCTGGTCGTCGTTGGTGAGGTGGCCGGTGTGGTGCTGGGACGGGCCGTTCGCGGCGCGATCCACAGCCGCGCAATCCGATCCGTCGACTCGGTCATTGGGGTGGGGGTCCAGCTCGTTGTGGTGTTGACCGCGGCCTGGTTGTTGGCGACGCCACTGACACAGTCGAAGGACCAGCCCGAGCTGGCTGCCGCGGTCCGGGGTTCGCGAGTGCTCGCTTCAGTCAATGAGGTCGCACCCGCCTGGCTGAAGACGGTGCCCAAACGGCTGTCGGCGCTGCTGAACACCTCCGGCCTGCCTGCGGTGTTGGAGCCGTTCAGCCGCACCCCGGTGATCCCGGTCGCATCACCAGACCCGGCCCTGGCCAACAATCCGGTGGTGACCGCCGCCGCGCCAAGCGTCGTCAAGGTGCGCAGCCTGGCGCCCAGCTGCCAGAAAGTGTTGGAGGGCAGTGGATTCGTGATAGCGCCCGATCGGGTGATGACCAACGCGCACGTGGTGGCCGGGTCCAACAGCGTCCAGATCTACGCCAGCGGCAATCCCCTCGACGCCACCGTGGTGTCCTACGACCCGTCGGTCGACATCGCTATCCTCGCCGTCCCGAACTTGCCGCCGCCGCCATTGGCCTTCGCCCAAACCGAGGCGAAAACCGGTGCTAGCGTTGTGGTGCTGGGTTATCCCGGCGGCGGTAACTTCACCGCGACCCCGGCCAGGATTCGCGAGACCATCAAACTCAGCGGCCCGGACATCTACCGGGACCCGACACCGGTTACCCGCGACGTGTACACCATCAGAGCCAGTGTGGAGCAAGGTAATTCGGGTGGACCGTTGATCGACCTCGACGGTCAGGTGCTCGGTGTGGTGTTCGGCGCGGCTGTCGACGATCCCGACACCGGTTTCGTGTTGACGGCCGACGAGGTGGCCGGTCAGCTTTCCAAGATCGGTGACACTCAACGGGTGGCCACCGGGGCCTGCGTCAGCTGAACGGCCCGTGCACGTGCTCGAGGAACCTCATCAGGTGCCTGTTGATTTCCTCGGGCACCTCTTCGTGGCTGAAATGTCCCGAGCCGGCGATGGATATATAGCGTCCCTGGGGTGCGTAGCGCCGGGTGCGGTCGACCGGGTCGGACAAAACGTAGGGATCGGCGTCACCGCGTAGGTGTAGCAGCGGAATACCGAGCTGTTGGGACATTGATCTCATGAATCGCCGGCCTTCGTCGCGCAGCTGGCTGCGCACCGCCCAGCGCTGGTATTCCAGTGCGCAGTGTGCGGCCGCCGGAATCTGGATCGCCGTCCGCAGGTAACCGATGGTTTGGGAGAAGTCTTCGGAGGCAACCCATTTGGCGCAACTGCGGCTCCGGACGAGGCGCTCGATCTCCGCCGCGTTGTCTCGGGTCAGCAGTCGCTCCGGCCAGATCGGCACCTGGTAGTGCAGCAACGTTGGCAACAGTGCGCAACCCTGGTCACGCCGCGTCAGCGCGGATCGTCGCAACGCGGCCGGGTGGGGCGAGCTGATCAGGGCGATGGCGCACACCAGCCGTGAATGCAGCAGCGCGGTGGCCCAGCAGGCCAGCCCGCCGTCGGCGTGGCCGACCAGCGTCGCCGATGAGTGGCCGAGCGCACGAATGAGTCCGGCGGTGTCGCCGGCGCGCGTCCAGCCGTCGTAACCGCGGGGCGGCTTGTCGCTGCCGCCGTAGCCACGCAGGTCGACCGCGACCACTCGCACCCCGGTCAGCCCCCGCAGTTGATGACGCCAGGACCACCAGAACGATCCGAAACCATGCAGCAAGATCACCAGCGGCCGCGCCGTGGCCGCGTGCTGGCTGGCCGGTTGGGCAATCGGCAGAGCCTCGACGACATGGAATCGGATGCCGTTGGCGTGCACGTCCAGATGGCGCCATGGCCCGTCGATGCGGGTTACCGACGGATCTGGTGCCGCCATCTACCAACCTGAAGGATCGGCGGGAGTACCGGTTTGGGACTTTTCGTGCTTGCCGCGGTCTTCAGTGAGCTGCTTCGCCCCGGTGGCGGCCTTGTCGTGGCCCGGGGTCAGTGCGGTGCGTGTCTCCTTGACTGATTCGATCGTCTGCCGCGGTCCCCGGATCCGGCGCACTTTCAGGAAGCCCAATAGGGCCAGCACGGCGGTGACCACGACCATGATCGCGAACACGATCAGGAACGCTACCCAGCGCCACAACCAGGTGTCGAGCAGTTCGGCGAGAAAGAAGAAGAAAAAGAACGTGGAGTAGAACAGCACCACCAGCGCGGCGATGAAGTAGACGCTGCCGGTTAGGCCCTTTTTGACGTCCCGGGTGATCTCGGCACGGGCCAGTTCGACCTCGGCGCGCACCAGCGTGGACACCTGGGTGGTCGCGTCTTTGATCAGATCACCGATCGACGGCTCAGCAGGCCCTGCGTGCGGGTCGGCCAACGGAATCGTGGTCAGGGTGCTGGGCACACCGTTCTTGCGATCGGCTTTGCTCACAGACGGTCCTCTTTCGTTTGATTGCCCGGCTCCCATCGTCGCCGAGCCTGTTCGCTCGTCGCGGTTTATGTTGCCATGCGGTGCGGTGCCAGACGAGGCCAGCCGAAGACCACGAGGGACCGGCCACCTCTTTCATTGCGGTTGGGTGATCTGATGACGAGGATCTCGGTGGTTGGTAATGAGCGTGCGAGTTCGCCCGCTCAGCATTTCCGCAGAATGCTCCCGGATGTCTGGGTTTTCGGGAATGGCGGTGACGAGTCGCAGGGATCGTGGCGGGATGCGTTGGCAGGCTCCGCGTACCACCAGCGAAGCTGAAGAGGTTGAGCCGCAAGCGTTTTAGCTCGGCACGCTTGGTCGGCGGCGACGTGGAAGGGCTACGCAGCGCCGTGTAGCTACCGGACGTGCCACCTCACACTCGATGAAAGATCAGGTTAGAGGTGAGTCGCGGCTAAGTCAGCCCCCTGGTCAACCGTGCCATCCTCGTACGCAGACACATTATGCGCGGCGAATTCCAGCCCGTTAGAGCGAACCGGGCATCTCCTGACGTTTCCGTAGGTCGGGTTTCGTGCTGCTCGTCGGGGTAGTAGTGGGCAGAGGCCACCTCGGGTGAGCAATGCCATGGCGATGAGCGCGTCGGGGCTGTGGAATCCGTAGGCGCGTTTGGTCGGTGCTCGCAGGTGGGTGTTGGTGGCTTCGGATCGGGCGTTCGAGGGCCGTGATCGAGGGCGTTGGGACCAGGTCGCGGTAGCGGATGGTGTGGGCCAGGGCGATGAACTCAGGGACCCGCGAGGTCGAAGTTCTTCTCCTCGACGAACGCGCAGAACCAGCTGATGCAGCCCATCGCTTGTCTTGCTCGCTTAACTTCAAATACATCTCGCACTTCGCCAAACCTAGACCCGGAGCGCAAAATCCATATTGTGCTCGTTGACAACGGTCGCTCGGCGCGGCTGGCCGGTCTACCGGCGGAGCGGGCTCAGCTACGGCACAGGCCCTATCGGCATCATCACCATGCCGGCCACCGATATCCGCCACCACCGTGAGCTTCCGTTCGCCTCCACGATCAACGGCAGCCGCTTTAAGCCTGCCCGGTAGGTATCAACATCCACGGGCAGATCTATCAATGGCGCGAGGTGACGGACGACCACGGCCAGTTCTTCACCACCGAAAAGGAGGCCATGAAAATTGCCGGCAAGGTACATCGGAACCTGTGTCCCACAACCCACTGACGGCATTGGATACGACAAGGAGTTAACCATGGCTACACCGAGCAGCCTGGAAACCGAGCAGCGCGCGACGGCTGAGAGCATCCAGTACACCGACGGCTACCACTTGGTCGTCGATGCACTCAAACTGAACGGTGTCTCGACCATTTACGGTCTGGTCGGGATCCCGATCACCGATTTGGCGCGCGTCGCGCAGGCCTCGGGCATTCGGTTTTTGGGTTTTCGTCACGAGAGCGCAGCCGGACATGCTGCTGCGGCAGCCGGCTTCTTGACCCAGAAGCCGGGCGTATGCCTGACCGTATCGGGTCCGGGGTTTCTCAACGGCCTGGTCTCGCTGGCCAATGCCACCACCAATTGTTTCCCGATGATCCAGATCGCCGGCTCCAGCGACCGCGGCATCATCGACCTCGAGCGCGGCGATTACGAGGAACTCGATCAGTTGGCGGTCGCCAAGACTCTGGCCAAGGCGGCCTACCGGGTGGACCGCGCCGAGGATATCGGCCGTGGCGTCGCACGGGCGATCCGCACCGCGGTGTCTGGCCGCCCGGGTGGGGTGTACCTTGACATTCCGGCAACAGTGCTAGGCGAGGTGCTCGATGCGCCGACGGGCGCTGCTTCGTTGCGCCGTGTCGTTGATCCCGCACCTCGCCAGGCGCCGTCGGGCGCGGCGGTTGACCGGGCTGTCAGTCTGCTGGTTGGCGCACAGCAGCCGCTGGTGGTGCTGGGCAAAGGAGCCGCCTACGCGCAGGCCGACGCTGCGATAAAGCAGTTCCTCGAATCCACTGGGATTCCGTTCCTGCCGATGTCGATGGCCAAGGGTTTGCTGCCTGATGGCCATCCGCAGTCGATTGCCGCGGCCCGCTCGATGGCGCTGCGTGACGCTGATGTCGTGATGCTAGTCGGCGCGCGGCTCAACTGGCTACTTAGCCACGGAGAGGCACCGCGCTGGAACCCCGATGCGGTGTTCATCCAGGTCGACATTGACCCGACCGAACTGGACTCCAACCAGACCATCGCCGCGCCTCTACTTGGCGACATCGCTTCAGTGATCGACGCACTAAACAGCCACCCCGACATCACTCGCATCGCTGCGCCCCAGCATTGGCGGGAGGAGCTGGCAGCCAAATCTGCTGACAACGCAGCGAAGATGGCCGTCCGGCTGGCCGTTGACACCCATCCGATGGGTTTTTACCCGGCGCTGCGTGCCGTGCGGGATGTCCTCACCCAGCACCGCGAGGTTTACCTGGTCAACGAGGGCGCCAACACGCTTGACTTCACCCGCAATGTGATCGACATGCATTTGCCGCGGCATCGGCTCGACTGCGGCACCTGGGGCATCATGGGTATCGGACTCGGCTACGCCATCGCCGCCGCTGTCGAGTCCGGTCAGCCGGTGGTGGCTATCGAGGGCGATAGTGCATTCGGCTTTTCCGGCATGGAGATGGAGACGATCTGCCGTTACAACCTCCCGATCACGGTGGTGCTGTTCAACAACGGGGGGATCTATCGCGGCGACGGCACCAATCCTGCCTCCACCGATCCCTCACCGACCACTCTGCTGCAGTCCACCCGCTACGACCGCCTCATTGAATCATTTGGCGGTACTGGCTATTTGGCAACGACCCCCACCGAATTGGCTACCGCCCTTGCCGAGGCCGTCGCGTCGCGCAAACCGGCGCTGATCGACTGCGTCATCGACCCCTCCGACGGGACTGAGAGTGGTCATCTGACCAACCTGAACCCGGTTGGAGTCGAAAAGCATTGGTAGCAAAGCACTCAACTCCTATCAACGAAAGGTACTGACATGACGGCCGTACCTCTGACCGGCATCAACGTCATCGACTTCACCGGTGTCCAGGCCGGGCCTGCATGTACGCAGATGCTGGCCTGGTTCCGTCGTGCTGAAAGTGGAACGGGTCACTGGCGGCGATGTCACCCGCCGCCAGCTGCGCGACGTCCCGAACCTGGATGCGCTGTACTTCACCATGCTCGACAGCAACAAGCGGTCCCTGCGCTCAACTTGTGCCGGGTCAAACTGCGCGACCAGGAACGCCTCGAACACACACGTGCGCCGAGCCTGGCGAACGAGGCAGCGTAGCCGGATTAGACTGGCCAAGCTGCTCGGGATGTCCGACCGTTTGACGGGAGTGTTGTTTTGCAGACGGCGCATCGGTGCTTTGCGGCGGCGATGGTGGCCGTGCTGTTGGCCCTGGCGAGTTTGCCTGCCAACGCCGCGGCTGCCGATGTCAGGGTCCCCATGGGTGGTGGTGCGGGCATCGTCATCAATGGGGACACGATGTGCACCCTGACGACCATCGGCTCCGATTCGGCCGCCGAGTTGATCGGTTTCACCTCCGCCCATTGTGGGGGTCCAGGCGCGCAGATCGCCGCCGAGGGTGCGGAAAACAAAGGGATATTGGGCACCATGGTCGCGGGCAACGACAACCTCGACTATGCGGTCATCAAGTTCGATCCGGCCAAGGTGGCACCGGTGGCCACCTACAAAGGTTTTCCGATCAACGGCATCGGTCCCGATCCGGCCTTCGGCCAGATTGCCTGCAAGCAGGGCCGTACGACCGGAAACTCGTGCGGCGTCACCTGGGGGATGGGCCAGGTTCCGGGCACCATCGTCATGCAGGTCTGTGGCCAACCGGGTGACTCCGGGGCGCCGGTGACCGTGAATAATCTGCTGGTCGGGATGATCCACGGAGCGTTCACCGACAACCTCCCGAGTTGCGTCATTAAATACATCCCGCTGCACACCCCAGCGGTGGTGATGTCGTTCAACTCGATCCTGGCCGACATCAACAGCAGACACCGGCCCGGCGCAGGATTCGTGCCGCTAGGGGCCTGAGGAACTCGTCGAGCCGGGGGCGCCGCCCGCTTGCGGGGGACACTCCGGCGTGGCGCTGAGCTACTTTGCGCCCTTGATCGCGTCGAACACGCCGGCATCGAGCAGCGTCGACGTGTCACCCAACTCGCGCTTTTCGGCGACGTCGCGCAGCAGCCTGCGCATGAATTTGCCGCTGCGGGCCTTGGGCAACTCGGGCACCACATGGACCTCACGCGGCCGGGCGATGGGTGAGATCTCTCGGGCCACCTCGATGCGCAACTCGTCGACGATCCCTTCGCGCACTTCATAGCCGGCGCATAAGACGACGAACGCGCAGATGGCCTGGCCGGTGGTTTCATCGGTCGTTCCGACCACGGCTGCCTCGGCCACCCCGATGTGGCCGACCAGCGCCGACTCCACCTCGGCGGCACCCGTTTCGGTCTGCCACCAGGTGTCCACGATTGGGATGGGGCGGGACGCGGTACTTCACCGCCGGTCCCGCACAGTCGGCGCGGCCGCAGGTTTCGCTATCGGTGTGGCAGTGGGTGGTTGTCGGTGGCCTGTGATTGCATGGCACCCATGGCAGCCATGGGCACCGACACCACCACCACCACCACCAGCGGTGAGGTCGGGGTGGTGCGGCGGCGCGGCAAGTCCAAAGTGCCCAACTTCAATTACGACGGGCCGGTGTCGGTGATCCGGCTGGAACTCGATGTGTCTGACGACCCGATGCTTCGGCGGCTGGAAAAGCACTGGGAAGCGGTGTTCCGGTTGCGGCGGGCGTTGCAGCGCGATGCCGCCGATCGCTGTCGCGCGTATTGGGCGGCACATCATGAGCCCAAGCGTGATCCGAAGGCGCTGCGGGATCGGCTGGGGCCGACGCCCAAAGGCATGGAGGCTGCAGCCAAGGCGCATATCGAGGCCAGCGGCTGGATGTCGGATCATCTGACGAAGACCATTGGGTTGCATCTTTCCGACGAGGTGTGGGAAACCATTGACCGGCACCTGTTTCCAGACAAGTCAGGTCGCCGCCACGGACCTCCGAAAGTCGGCTCATGGTGGGACTTTTCCCATATTCCCGGCAGAGCGCGCTCGCACACCAAAGCCCCACCGACGTGGGAGACTTACCGGCTGGTCGGCAGCCTGGACGGGCACCTGAACACCTGCCGGCATCCGGCGCTGCCAACGTCGGTAACTTCCGCTGGCGACACCGCTGACCAGCCGTCCGGGTCGTCGATCCTGGCCCAGCCGACCACGATGCCGGCACCATCTCGGCCGTCAGGTGGTTCTTGGTGGAACCATGATGGCGCCCTGGCGGTGGTATTCACCGGGCTGGGCGTCGGGGATTTAGTGTTGCCGGTGCGGTTGCCGCTGGGTGCCCGACAGTGGGCTCACCTGAGCTATTTCCTGGCCGGCCCGCAGGTGTGGCACAAGATCGATCTGGTGCGGGTGGCCGATCGGCGGGCACTGGGTGGCTGGCGCTATTACGCCCACCTGCTGACCATCAAGCCGGATACCAGTCGGTGTCGACCAGGTCACGGCGCGCCGGGATTCCGACCGGTCGTCGCGGTGGTGTGGATGCCAACGTGTCCAACTTGTCGGTGGTGTCATTTCCCGCCGACACACCGGATCAGCTTGTGACCGATCAGGTCGTTTGCACACCCGAGCAGCAGCAGGCGGCCGCCGGTGCGGCGGTGAAAACCCGCGCCCGCCAGCGCGCTTTGGACCGCTCGCGGCGCAACACCAACTTCGCCGACTACGGCCCGTCGGTGCGGCAGGTGGCCCGCGCGCAACGCCGTTGTCCGGCCGGGCTGCCGGCCAAACAGGTCAGCAACCCCGCCGGGCCGAGGAACTCCCGTGCCGACGGTGTACCGCTGCGGGCCTACCGCCGCGACACGCTGTCGCACCGCTACCGGAGCTTGCGTTCGGATCACCGGTCGGACTGCCGCAAGATCAGTCAGGCCAACCAGTCCCGAGCCTGTGACGTCGCCGTGCGGATCGTGGCGGCCCACGGCAACGTCATCACGATCGAGAACTGCCGGATCTTCACCTGGGCCGCGCTGTGGGGTACGCGGATCGCGCTGTT
>DATJBA010000202.1:0-3047 GCA_035515675.1 Mycobacterium sp. | reverse complement strand
GAAGCCGAAAGTAGTACACCACCGCGGCAACCAGAAGGCCATTACGCCGGAATGCGAAAGGCGCGGATTCGTGGGTGCGCCCCCGCTGGGCCGGTCGACAACACATGTTTGTCGACTCGACAAGACATCGTTTGTCGATTGGTCCTGGTCTTTCCCTGAATCGGTCGACACCGACCGACGGGAAAACCCATGTCACGCAAGACAACTACGGCGCCTGGCACCTTGGTGCGTTCCTGCGACGACCGGCTCGTCAGCATCGCCACCGCAGCCGACTATCTCGGCGTCACCACCAAGACCGTCCGCAACATGATCCTCGATGGCCGCCTCCCGGCCCGGACGCTCGGCGTGCGCGTCGTGCGGATTCGCCTGTCGGACATCGACGCTGCGCTGTCACCCTACGGAGGTGCGCATGTCGCCGCCTCCTGACAGCGAAAAGGCCCCGGCGCGGCAAGCCGAGACCTTTCCTGAAGCATCCACCAGCGAAGCAGATGGCAACAGGCCGGCATCCCCGCGCATTGAGCGCCTGACGTGTCACGTGACGAAACGCTCGGTCGCCGCCGCCGTGGCGTAGCCGTTCTTAGTCGATCGTCTCGATGACTGCGCCCGTACTGATCTGCCCGTCGGTGAGGACGTCGGCGCGCAGGCCCCCCCGGTGGATCAGGCCGCGGAGCACGCCCTCCGTGGTGAGGCGTTCGAGGTGGGAACACGGCTCACACAGGCGCTGGCCCAGGCACTCGACGTCTCCGATACGAAACCGACGTCCGACCAGAGCGTTCAGGTCGACCCCGCGAGTCACGATATTGCGACGCGCCTCGACGTGCTCGATGTTGCCGCCGCTGGGCAACACCAGCTCGTCAAGGACTTCGGCTGCGATGAGCGTGAGGTCGTAGCCGCGTGCGGTGTCATTGGCCGGAGTGAACGTTCCTGCTTTCGCCGCGTAGCGGTCTCCGTCGAGCCCTCGGCCAGCCAGAGCCCGCGCCCGTTCCACCTGGCGCATTGGGGCAGTCGCCTGTTCTGCCACCGCGATCGCTTCGACTCTGCCGCGCAGTGAGGGCAGCGCCGCACCGGGCGTGGTCAATGCCGGATCAAGCCCAGATAGCACGTAACCCTCGCGGACTGGCAGATCGGTCGCTGCGGCGCCCAAGAGAGCAGGATCTTGCGGGCTGAGGACAACCCCGGAAGGGGTGCCGAACATCAGCACCGCTGTCCGCTCATCGGCGGGTCGCTTGCCGTCCATGTCCCCGAGAACGGCGAGCCAGTAGCCGGGCCAGGTGAACCGCGCGGGGTTGGCGATCGGAACCAGCCCGGCGCCTCGGCCGGCCAGCCAGCTTCGCCAATACGCGATGGCTCCGCGCAGGTCGGCTCGTGGCTGGGGTACATCGGATAATGGCGTTTCGGTCACCGACGCCACGCATGCGGCGAATGACCTCACGATCTCCGGAATCCCCTCGGTGTGAGGCAGATCAACGTCGATCATCTGCCGATTCTCACACATCGCGGCAGGGCAGCCACCTGCGGCGGCCGACCCGCCACAGTCCTAGTCAGAACGGAGGGCTCATCGGGCGTCTTCGTCGGCGTAGGCGTGGATTGCGCTGCGCGGCGCTCATCGGATTCTCCCGACTCCCCTCTGTGGCGACACCCCGCATGCCCGGCGATTCCCCACCGTGGCGTGCGGGGCTCTTGTCGTATGCCGGGCGTACCGTGCCGGGTCACGACGAAGCCTTCTTGCGCATTTTCAAGCGGGACACGCCCCGATGCCTGACGTTTGCTGAATCATCTGGCACGTAGCTTGCACGCCGCCCGGGGAATCACTCAAAAATAGGCCGTGACCAGCGTCGATATGGTGTGGTCCCGGCTGGGATCGAACCAGCGACCTTCCGCGTGTGAAGCGGACGCTCTCCCACTGAGCCACGGGACCAACGCCGGACGGCGAACCGAGGCGCCAGATTAGCATGGCGGCGTTTCGCCCAGAATGCGCTGGCCGCAAACGAACATCAAGAGAATTTGTGCGGCTACGCTGGGTTGGACTATCGTCGTCCTTCGCGACGGGCGACGATGTCGTTTGTGGCGCGCGGATGTAGCGCAGTTGGTAGCGCATCACCTTGCCAAGGTGAGGGTCGCGGGTTCGAATCCCGTCATCCGCTCGAAAGGTGCAGTGGCATCAACCCCAGCGGTGGAGTGGCCGAGTGGTGAGGCAACGGCCTGCAAAGCCGTGCACACGGGTTCGATTCCCGTCTCCACCTCAATCGCTGTCGCAATCTTCCGTTGCCTATCGTCAACGTCGTCGGCCTAAAAATGGCCTCTGGCCTGCGGGAAGTTATCACCGTCCATCAGTACCCAACTGCATCCGCTAGCTGCCGTTTTCCTGGAGTGTGTGTACCCAGGACGTACCGGCGACAGTGCCGGCAAACGCCCGTAGTGATCCGTACTGTCTTTCGTGGCAGAGTGGGGCGCCATGCCTGACGACACCGTGGAAGAATCCGCCCGCTTCAAGGAGTTGCAAGCCGAAGCCGAGGACTTGGGCTGGGAGTTGATCGATAAGGACGAGTACCACACCTCGGGCGACGTGCTTCGTCCAATCGGTCAAGACCCAGACAAGGTCAACCTGTGTACAAACTCGGCTGTCCGCTTGGACCCCGAGGACCCCGACAATCCGCTCACCGGATTAGACAGTGTGAGCCACATGCTGAACCAGATCCGGGTTGCCCAGGGCTGGGAGAACGGGTGACGCTTTTAACGGGCTTAGGGATCATCGCATAGCGGTTCGTTTCTCGCGCTGTCGGTCATGTGGAAGCAATGAAGGGGGGCGAGAGGGGCAGTGCCACCCGCGCTGATGCCGCACAGCGGGATATCACGCTCGGTGAGAGCCGGTGTTCCGCTGTGGGGTGAGCCACTGTTCCGTTGGCTGGTGAGCCACTGCGACGTTATCGGGTGAGCCGTGGCACCGCTGTGCCGTGCCAGTCGAGGTGCGGGTATGCGCGCAGCGCCGTCGCCGGTGTTGGCGTGGGCCTGGTGCCGGCGGGACGGGTGGTGCCCGCGTCCCGCCG
>DATJBA010000201.1:0-73327 GCA_035515675.1 Mycobacterium sp. | reverse complement strand
CGGAAGTGTACAGGAGGCTAGCCAGCTGGCCCGGACCGACGGTTGCGACGCGCTCCTTGATGGCGTTGGGAGAGTCGGCGAGCAGTTGCTTACCCAGCTGCTCCAGTTCGTTACGGGTGATCACCCAGTCGCCGTCGCCGTCGCCGTTGCCGTCGATGATCACGACCTTGCTCACATCGGGCAGCTCGGCGCGGTGTTCGAGCAGCTTGTCGACCTGGGTCTGGTCCTCGGCCACCACGACACGGCTGCCGGAGTTGGCGACGATGTAGGCGACATCGCTGGCGTTCGTCGTCGGATACACGGTGGTGGTCGCGGTGCCGGCGCACATCACGGCGAAATTGACCAGGACCCACTCGTAGCGTGTCGACGACGCGAGCGCGACCCGATCTTCCGGGGCGATTCCCAGTGAGATCAGCCCGCCGGCGATGTTGTAGACGCGGTCGCCGACCTGCTGCCAGGTCACGCTCTCCCAGGTGTGGTCCTGTGGGTACCGGAAAGCTTCGGAATGCGGGGTGGCGGCAACGCGGTTGAGGAACATCTGTGCCACCGACGGCGCGCGATTCTCGATTTTGGTGAAGTCGGGCCTCTCCAGTGAGGCCAGTGGTGCTTTCATATTGCTAATCCATTGGTGCCGGACCGAATACCGCTGGTTCGATCCTGCTGCGGTCCCGCAGGTCGGGGATAGTGACCAAAGTCACCCGGATGATCGGCGACCGTCCCTTCAAGCTGCGTACGGGGAACGGCAACGGCTCTCAGCTGGCAACGGTTACCTCAACGGATAAGCACTCACCGAGGGCGTGGGCTGCCGGCCAATCGCCGCCACGCACCGCGCGCGCAAGGTCGTCTACCAACGGGCTGTAGGCGCCCAACTCCGCCAACCACGCGGACACCGTGGCCGTGATCTGCTGAGCGGGTACCCGGGCCGTGTGTCCGTCGTGTAGACGATCGGTCAACTGATAGATCGTGGTCGTCGGCCTGGGCTGTGGCCAATGATGCCGCCAGATCGGTGAATTCATCGTCGTCTCCCGGTTAGCCTTACCGGTCCATCCGACCATTGCTGCAGGGGAAGCCGTAGAGGCCAAGAGCACCAGTACCGGGATGCTTTGGTCTCGCTTCGGACCTGCTGAAGTCCCGGCCCGACAGGGCCCTTTGTCACTGCGCTTACCCGCGAATTGCCCAGGCGATGGCCGCACCGCGTACCGTACATCGGGTGATGACGCATCGCGGGGGTCCCCGGCTTCGGGGGCACTGCGACACAGAAATTGGCGAGATGACCGCTGTGTCAACCGATCACCGTCGGCAGTTGCCGGCGGAGCGGTGCGAAGCGAGCTTTCACGCCGGGCTGCTGAGCGGGCCGGCGTGAGCGCCGTTAGTACCGAGGAGTTGGCGGCGCTGGATGTGTTCGCCGATATCCCGGTGCAGGACCTTGCGGCATTGGCTGCCAAACTGGAGCCCCTGCATGCGGCCGCCGGGAAGGTCCTGATGCGGCAGGGTGAGCAAGCGATGTCGTTTTCGATCATCACATCCGGTCGAGTCGAGATCAGGCATGTCGGCTCGGACGGCCAGGTCTCGGTGATCGAGCTGTCGCCGGGGACGATCGTCGGCGAAATCGCTTTGCTGCGACACGAACCCAGAACGGCCACGGTGATCGCGAAGGATGATGTGCGCGGCTACGTTGGATACGACGGCGCTTTCGAGTGCATGCTGGCCATGCCGGTCGTCGCCGACCGGTTGGTCCGCACCGCGCGACAGCGGTTGGCCGCATACATCGCCCCGATCCCGGTATCGGTTGGCGGCGCCGAGTCGCTGTTGCGCCCGGTCCTGCCCGGCGATGCCGAGCGGTTCAAGAGCAACGGGGCATTCTCGCGGGAAACCCTGTACCGGCGGTACCAGGGTGGCGCTCCGACCGAGGCGCGGCTGGCATACCTGTTCGAGGTCGATTACGTTGACCATTTCGTCTGGGTCGTTATCGACGGCGTGGACGGGCCGGTCATCGCCGACGCGCGCTTCATCCGGGATGAAGACGACCGCGCCTCGGCAGAGGTTGCAATCACCGTGGCGGATGCCTATCAGGGACGCGGGATCGGGACGCTGCTGCTCGGTGCGCTGGCGGTGGCCGCGCGCGTCGACGGCATCGAGCGGTTTCACGCCAGGGTGCTTTCCGACAACCCGCCCGCGCGTGCGCTGGGCGATAAGGTGAACGCCCATTGGGAGCAGGAGGAACCCGGGGTGGTCACTACCACGGGGCGCATCCCGGCTCTCGACGACCTACCCCTTGGTTGCGGCACCCGCCGACAGATCCAGCAGGTGGCCCACCGGGTGATCCATGCATTCGGCTGACACGACTGAAAAGGACCTGAAGTGACCCCGGAAGTGACCCCTGAAGTGACTTATGCCCCGGGCTTTGGTGTCTTTGCGCCCTTACCCGATGGTGATGTGTCCGCACAGCATGGACCCGTCCGGGCCATGTTTTCAAGGAGTAGGGCCATGAAGTCGCTGATCGTGTGTGTTTCGACGTCGCACGGCAACACCCGCCGTGTAGCCGATCGGATGGCTGAGGTGCTTGATGCCGAGATCGTCGAACCCGAATCAGTCGACCCCGAAAAGCTCCGCGAATACGACCTTGTCGGTTTCGGGTCCGGTATTTATTACATGACGGTGGACGCGAGGCTACGGGACTTGATCCGTCGCCTACCACACGTTGACGGGGTCCGCGCGTTCACCTTCTCCACCAGCGGCACCCGGGCAATTCCGCTGTTGGACTACAACAAGCCGGTGCGAAACCAGCTCGCGTCGAAGGGTTTTGAGGTCCTCGATTCGTTCTCCTGCCGCGGGTTCGACACGGTTGGGCCGTTCGGGTTCATCGGCGGGATAAACCGGGGACGGCCGAACGACTACGACCTGGACCGGGCCGCGGCATTCGCGGCACGTCTTCGCAAACGAGTCGAGCGCTCCCAGGCTGCTTCATGAACGATGCCGAACCAAGAGTGCGTCCCTCCCATCCTGGCGCTGGTGCGCGGCCTCGTCGCCGAAGTTCACCCGCATGCCACGCCGCCCTCGGTGACGCTTGACAGCACTTTCGAAAACCTGGGCATCGGCAGCCTTGAGCTGGCGGAACTGTTGCTGCGCGTGCAGGACAAATTGGGGGTGGCACTGCCGCCCCACATCTTGGCCGGTGCGGAGACGCCACGCGATCTGGTAGCGGCCGTCGCTCGCGGTCATCCCGCGGCGGGCAGGGACCGGGGCATGGTTTCACTTCCGGCCACCGTGCCGGGCGCTCTGGCGCCAGACACGATGTCGACCTTGAACGACGTCCTCAACTGGCATGTCAGCGCGACCCCGGACCGAACGCACATCCGCATCCTCGACGATGCCGGCGGCTCCGTGGACGTGACCTATGCCGCGCTGCACCGGGAGGCGGTTGCGGTAGCGGCCGGTTTGATCGCGCACGATGTCATGCCGGGCGAGACGGTCGCCATCATGTTGCCCACCTGCCGGGCGTACTTCCTCGCCTTCGCCGGCGTGCTTCTCGCCGGTGCCGTGCCTGTTCCGGTCTACCCGCCGGCCCGGCCAACACAACTGGCGGACCACCTGCGCCGCACGACCGGCATCCTCGCCAACGCCCGGGCCACACTGCTGGTCACCGTGCCTGAGGCCGTGACACTCGGGCACCTGCTGCGCTCGAACGTGGAAAGCCTGCGTCACGTCGTTGTGCCCGAATCCCTCACGGGCGCAAGCGAAGACGTGCTGCCACCTCTTCCAAGACCGCGAGCCGACGGCCTCGCGCTGGTGCAGTACACCTCGGGCAGCACCGGGCAGCCCAAAGGGGTCGCGCTCACGCACCGAAACCTGCTCGCCAACATCCGGGCGTTGGGCCAGGCCGCAGCGGTGTCGGGGGCGGACTCGTTCGTCAGTTGGCTGCCGCTGTATCACGACATGGGTCTGATCGGCGCGTGGCTCGCGCCCCTTTATTTCGGCGTCCCGCTGGTGGTGATGAGCCCCCAGTCATTCCTGATCTGCCCGTCACGATGGCTGTGGGAGATCCACGCCAACCGGGCGACCCTGTCGGCCGGCCCGAACTTCGCCTACGAGCTCTGCCTCGCCAAGGTCCGTGACGCCGAGATCGAAGGACTCGACCTGAGCTCGTGGCGGTTGGCTTTCAACGGCTCCGAGCCGGTGAGCCCCGCGACGGTCGAGCGGTTCGCCGATCGCTTCGCCCCGTATGGTTTCCGGCGGGAAGCGATCACGCCGGTGTACGGGCTGGCCGAGTGCTCGGTGGGTCTGGCGTTCCCACCGCTGGGGCGGGGTCCCCTCATCGACCGAATCCGCCGAGATGCATTCGTACGGTCCGGGCGAGCCGAGCCGGCGGAACCGGGTGCGCCGGAAGACCTCCGTTTCGTCGCCTGCGGCCACCCCCTGCCAGGCCACGAGATCCGGATCGTCGACGCCGCGGGCAACGAGTTGGGTGATCGCCGTGAAGGTCGCATCGAGTTCCGCGGTCCGTCGGCAACTGCCGGCTATTTCAACAACGTGGCCGCGACACGTTCACTGTTTCACGGCGACTGGCTCGACACGGGCGACCTGGGGTATACGGCCGACGCCGACCTGTATGTCACCGGTCGGGTGAAGGATGTGATCATCCGGGCCGGCCGCAATCTGCATCCCGCGGAGCTCGAAGAGGCGGTCGGCAACCTCGAAGGCGTGCGCAAGGGATGTGTGGCGGTGTTCGCCTCTCCTGACCCGTCGGGGGGCTCCGAGCGGCTCGTCGTCATGGCGGAGACTCGAGAGACCGGAGACGACGCCCGCGCCGCATTGTGCTCCGAAATCGCCGCCACCACGGTAGATCTGCTGGGGGTGGCTCCCGACGACGTGGTTCTGGCGCCGCCGCGCACCGTGCTGAAGACCTCGAGCGGCAAGATCCGGCGGGCCGCCAGCCAGGCGATCTACCAGGCAGGAAAGATCGGCGTGCGACCGCGCGCGGTGTGGTGGGAGTTGGCCCGGTTTCGCCTCAGCGGCGCGGCGCCATCGCTGCGCCGTGCTCGGCGCGCGGCGGGGGATGTGGCATTCGCCCTCTACACGTGGGTGGTGTACGCGGTGCTCGGGTTGTCGGTTGTCGTCTTGCTGGTGCTGCTCCCGCGACCGCAATGGCGCTGGCGGGTGGCCCAGGGATCGATCCGGCTGCTGGCTCGTCTTACCGGAACGCCGGTCACCGTGCGCGGGCTCGACCACCTCCCGGCAGGGACCTCCATCGCGGTGGCCAACCACCCCAGCTGGATCGATGGGCTGGTGCTGGCCTCGGTGCTGCCGCAGTCGTTCCACTTCGTCGCCGCTGAAGTGCTTGAACATCAGGGGCTCATAGGATTCGTGCTGAGGCGGCTGGGCCACCAATTCGTCGAACGCCAGCAGCGCGAACACGGCGTGGCCGACGCCGACCGGCTGGCTACCCTGGTGCAAGCCGGGCAGTCGCTCGTCATGTTCCCCGAAGGCCGCCTGGCCCGCGCCCCCGGGTTGCGGGCCTTCCACATGGGTGCATTCGTGGTCGCCGCCATAACCGGCGTGCCCACCGTCCCCGTGGCCATCCGCGGGACGCGGACAATATTGCGGCCCGAGCACCACTTTCCGCGGCGGGGAGCCGTCAACGTTGTGGTTGGTGAGCCGACCTGGCCGTCGGGCGCGGACTGGGCTGCGGCAGTCGAACTGCAGCGCGCCACGCGGAATGCCGTCTTGCGCCTCTCGGGAGAGCCGGACGTCGAATGACCAGGCGCCCCGCCTTAGGGCGCCGGTTTAATCGCTGTGTGCTTTGCTTACCGCCTGACCGGCGCTTCGCACCACGCTGCGGAAGAACTCGATCCGCGCGATGACCAACTCCTCAGCCAAGTCCAGGGCAGCGTCGACAACCTTCTTGCGTCGCGACTGCTCAGGGAGCACGGGACTGATCTGATCGACGAACTTGCGCACCGCCTCGATGGCCTGCTTACGTCCGGTCTCGACCGATTCGAGCACGTCGTCGGAAAGCTCGGCCCAGCGTGGCTCGGCCTTTTTCGGTGTCTCTGTCATTGTCAAACTCCTCATACTCTCCCGCTGTCGGTTCCTTCATGCCGCAGCGCACGTCGGCTTTGTCCCACCCTCCGACGTTACGGCTGGCGGGTCACCGGCACGAGTGACTAAAGTCCTTCCTGACCCGATCATTTGTCCCAGATCGGCGTCGATGATCTACCCTGCCAGTCAAGGACTTTCGCGACTTTTACCGGGACGTAAGTCCCTAACACGTGGTCTCGGGTGCTGTTAGCTTTGCCCTCATGCCAGTACCCACCAGCGACGACGGTCAACGACCGGGCGCTTTTCACCTGAACGCACCCGTTGTCGGTGGTTTAGGCAGCGCCGTCAGACCGTTCATGCACACCGGCCAGTACTTCGTTCGATCATGGCGCGATTATCTCGATCAGGAGCCGGATGGACTGCCGATCGCACGACCCACTATCGCCCTGACGGCGCAGGCTTTTCGCGACGAAATCGTCCTGATGGGCCTGAAGGCGCGCCGCCCGGTCAGCCGGCCTCGCGAGTTCGAGCGAATCAGCCGTGAGGTGGCCGCGGCACAGGAGTTCTACGGGAACAAAGGGTGGCTGGAGAAGCCTAAGGGATTTTTCGCCAAACCTCCGCCGCTTTCGGACGTCACCGTCCGAAAGGTCAAGGGACGCAGACGCTCCTTTTATCGGATCTTCTTCGACAGCGGGTACACGCCGCATCCGGGCGAACCGGGTGGGAAACGGTGGCGGGGCTACACCGCGAACAACCTCGAGTACGCACTGTTGCTGCGCCATCCTGAACCGCGACCCTGGTTGGTGTGTGTGCACGGAACCGAGATGGGCAGGGCTCCACTTGATCTCGCCCTGTTCCGCGCCTGGAAACTGCACGACGAGCTTGGTCTGAACGTCGTCATGCCCGTCCTGCCGATGCACGGACCCCGGGCGCGCGGCCTGCCGAAGGGTGCTGTGTTTCCGGGCGAGGATGTGCTCGACGACGTGCATGCGACGGCTCAGGCGGTGTGGGATATCCGGCGACTGTTGTCCTGGATCCGTTTGCAGGAGCCGCAGTCGCTGATCGGCTTGAACAGTCTCTCGCTCGGCGGATACATCGCTTCGTTGGTCGCCAGCCTCGAAACCGGCCTCACCTGCGCGATCCTCGGTGTACCGGTCGCCGACCTGATCGAGCTGGTGGGTCGCCATTCCGGCCTTGGTCCTGGTGACCCTCGTCGTCACACGTTTGAATTGGCCGAACCCATCGGCCGGATGGTGTCGCCCTTGTCGCTTACTCCGCTCGTGCCCATGCCGGGCCGTTTCATCTACGCCGGCGTCGCTGACCAGCTGGTGCATCCACGCGACCAGGTGGTCCGCCTCTGGGAACACTGGGGCAAACCGGAAATCGTCTGGTACCCCGGCGGTCATATTGGATTCTTCCGCTCAGGCCCGGTACAGCGGTTCGTGTGGGACGCGCTGCAGCAGTCAGGGCTCCTGGACGCGCCACCGACGCAGCGCGACCGCACTGCCTAGCGACCCTTGGATGCCGAAGACGAAATGAATCTGCTGGATCCGCTGGACGCGGCGATGATGACTGCGGAGTTGGTGTCCAACCCGATGCACTGCTGATCCTGCCACCGCCGGAGGACGCCGGTCCGGATTACGTCGACAAACTGTATCGTGAGGCGCTTCCCGGAAACGATTCGATCGATCCCAGGTTTCGCAGATATCCGCATCGTGGTGTAGACACCGGCGGCATCTGGGTCTGGTGTGAAATGGACACCGTTGACATTATCGACCGTGTTCGACAGCGTGGTCGGGCACACGACCGTGCTGCGATTCGATCGCGCCCTACACGCGGTTCAGCGGTCGTCTCGGGCCCGAGCGTGCGGTCTCCGCGGGTAGCTGGGCGAAGGAGCGCATCCAGGCTGTGCAACAGGGGGCTGGTGTGACTGGCAACGATGTGGGAACCGCGATGGTGGCCGGTGTTGTGCGCCGCTTGTTGCGTGACCGCGGGGAACTGCCCAAGCAGTTTGATCCACCGGTCGATGTCGGAAGGAAAACACTGGGTGGCCAAACGCGGATCGGCGGCGTCGCTGCTGACGACCGCGGGAAGCATCGCCGCGACCGTACTCTTCCCACTGCTGCCGTTGACACAGAAAATCCGTACCGGTTACAACCTGCCGAGTTCGCATGTTCGCGGCCTGCGGCCGAAATGTATTGGAATGGTGCGCATAACGAGGAGATGTACCCGGTGCCGACGGTCTACGACGGTCAGGCACTCAACATTACGGCGTGCTCGTACGCCGACCGGATCGGATTCGGCTACGCCGCAGGCCGCGACGTGGTGCCCGATATCGACGCCCTGATACCGCTGACCGAGCAGTGTCTGACCGAACTCGAATCTGCGTTAGGTGTCTGAGCGCCTCTTACGATTCTGTGCCCGTCGAAACATGTTCTGCCGCTCGCTCTTTGCTGCTGTCACCCGCCAGGGAGCTCCCAGCGGCGGACTTGTTGGCGTCGCCCGCTGAATTCTCGGCAGCCGTCGGCTCCGCGGGCCCCTCGATGCGATGGACGCCTTTGCGGTCGTAGAACCAGGTGACCACGGCGCCGAACAACAGGCCGATGCCGAGCCCGATCACGCCCACCATCAGCGAACGCGACAGCCCCGCGTCGGCACGACCGTCGAAGTACAGCAACGCCCTAGACCCCAGGAAAGCCTGGCGCATGGGTTCGAATCCGGCCAGCCAGCCGAAGACCCTCGGCGTGGCCTCCAGCGGAATGGCCGCGCCGGTCGACGGCAGGCCGAAGAACAGGAAGACAAACAGGCTGATCAGCGTGCCCAAAGATCCGAGGGCCGCGATCAGCGACGTCGACGTGACACCCACCGCGGTGACGACGAAGGCACCGAAGAGCCACACCGACCACGGATGCGGCACCGGCATGCCCAGCGCGGATGCAATCCACAGGTACACCGCCGAGGTCGACAGACCCAGCAGTGCCACCAACGCCCACTCGACCAGCAGCGTTTGCAGCCGGGAGACCCTGATCTTGCTGGCCAGCCGGTACCACGGCCCGAATTCTGCCGGTACGTAGCCCAGCAGCGCATCGGTCGTCATGCTCACCACGATCGCGCTCGTGACTCCACCGATCAGCAGCATCAAGGAGAAATAGAAGGCTGAAAGTCCGTTGCCGGTGCTGTTGGGCAGCGGATTGTCGGCAACGGTCTGGATCTCGATCGGGCTGGCCAGCACCAGGGAGGCACCTCCTGGCACCGGTGCTCCACCGTTTAGCTGGTCCAGTAGCGGCGTGAGCTTCTGCCCGGCCTCGGTGTTCACCGCCGTCATCGCGTTATTCACGGCGTTCTCGGCGATGGCGGCACCCATGGCGCTGGCTCGCGGGTTGGTCGAGATCGTGATGACCGGCTTGGCCGGTTGTCCCGGCTGCAGCGTGGCCCGCGGCAATGCAAACAGTCGCTGCGTCAGGTCCTGCGGCAGCAGAACTTGTGCGTAGACCTTGGCGGTGTCGAGTTGGTGACGTGCCTGATCAGCCGGCAGCACCCGGAGGTCGAACTGGTTCTTGTCCATGTTGGTAACCAGGCCCTCGGTGATGAGTTTGCCGGTCGGCCCGCTGTCCTCGTTGACGATCGCGATCGGGAAATGCCGCAGGTTGGTGGTCGGATTGAGGATGCCGCCGAAGTAGAGCATGGCGAACCCAGACAACAAGCCGAGGGAGATGACGATCGGCGTCACCCAGAATCGCAGCTTGAGCAGTGTGTCGCCGCCGGCTGGGCCGGGTGCCTCGTGTCGAGGCTGATGTGCGGACATCCGAGCTCCTTCCGAACTGAACTACTTCATTGACGTCTATGTGCTTGCGGCACAACCGGAAAGGTCTTCTGGCCGGACCGTCTGGACCGTGCTGTGCTCGACACCAATCCTGCCGGCCAACTCGACAAAAGCTGTGATCACGCCCAAGCCCGGCAACCTAGTTGGCGATCCTGAAAGGCCGACGGTTTTGCTTGGTGCTCGTCGGCTTCCGGGAAAGGGCGCGGGTGACCAGGCGTGCGACCCCGAGTTCGATACCGCTGGCGAGCTCGTCGACGTCGGGTGTGGCGTCGTAGTCGGCGGTGATGCCGAATACCAGTTCACCGACATAGCTGAGCATGCTGATCAAGGTGCGCAGCTGCAGCGCGATCGGCGGGATCGGCAGCAGCTCTTCCACCGGATGACCCAGTATTTGCACCCGCTGACGGGGACCCGGCACATTGGTGGCCAGCGTGACCACGCTGCGCTGCGGCAGCCGCGTCAGTAGCCGAATCGTCCACGCGCTCACCACGAACGGCAGGTAATTGGTCAGCGTGGCAAAGGCATTCGCGGCTTGTCGCTCGCCGCTATTCTTGAGCCTGTCCAGCCGAGCGTGGACGAGCTTTAACCTCTTGACCGGGTCCTGTTGCTCGACCGGCAAGGATGAAAGCATCGCCGCGACGCGAATATCGGTGCGAAAACTGTCGGCGATCGCCGCAAGTGCCACATCGTTGAGTGTCACGCCGAAGGCCTGGCACACCGTTTCGACTTCTTTGAGCGAGACCCGCGCCGCGCCGTAACGGCGCATATTGGCCACCGAGCCGCGCAGCGACGATCCTGCTGCCGGAGTTAGCAGGCCGGTGACGAATTGCGCTGCACCAACAGCGGTGTGCGCAGCCGCAGTGGTGGTGGCCACCGATGCGCGCCATAGTCCGCCGGCCCAGGTCAGCGGGTTACGACTGAGTCCTGCCGAAAGAATGATAGACGACGGTAGCTCCTTGGCGGCCCGGATATCGCGGGCGTACGTCGCACCCGCACCCTCATCAGCGAAACTCGCTAACATCCGCGCGGCGGCGATCCCGTCGGCGATGCAGTGATGGATCTTTATCAGGGTCGCCCACCGCCCGTCTGGCAGACCTTCTATGACCCAGCACTCCCACAACGGGTGGTCGCGATCCAGTCTGCGCTCCATGAGATCGGCGATTATGCGGAACAACACGGCATCGTCGCCCGGGTGCGGCAAAGCCGCCCAACGTACGTGATGGGTGATGTCGAAGTTGGCGTCGTCGACCCATTCCGGCGCGGTTAATTCGAGGGGGTGCTTATGCACCAGCTGCATGAACCGGGGGACGGCTCGTATCCGTTCGGACAGCGTCGCGATAAGCGTTTCCTGTTCGGGGAGAGGTCCATCGATGATGGCCAGTGTGCCGATCGCCATACTCACGTACCGGTCGGCATCTTCGGCCTCCAGGAAACTGGCCTCCATAGTTGTTAGCTGTTCCACTGCCGGTCATCCCCGATCCACGCTGATCGGCAACCACTATCCGCCGCGCGGCGCGCGCGTCGATAGTGCCGTTAGTCCCAAAGCGGCAGGGCCGTCTCCCCGAGGGTGGTCCGATTATCGGACGACCTGGCTTAGTGAACCGTGCCTGCGCCGGGACGGCGACCCATCAGCCATTTCGTGCTGGCCGCGAGGCACGGCCCACGTGAGCCATGACGCGATCCAGGACGATACTGGCGAGATCGCCGTTGTCAGCAACGCGGGAAAGGCCGCGCCGCCGCAGGAAGGTGTCAAGGCGCCGATCGGGTGACCAGTCGGCATAAATCGGGCCGAGGTAACGCGAACGCAGAAATTCCCGCGCGAGGGCGTCTACGTCAGAATCAGTCAACAACAACGGCGGGTTATCACCCATAACCGTTATACTCCTTTGCTCAGCCGCCACCGCCGCAGCTAAGTTACGTCAGACAGGGTCAATATTACGTCACGCAATCATTGCGGATAGGGTCCAAAGTCATCGACAGGGCCGCGAGCCATATCGGTGTGGCCCCGAGGACCATCGACTCTGGCAGGCATCGCTCCCGCCCACGCAGACTGGCGCCATGGCCAACGTGATAAAACGGATCACTAAGACGGCGGCGCTGCTCGGGGTGCTCTACGGCGGGCGACGGTACTACCGCAATTGGGGTGCAACCAAGGCGGAGTGTCAGATGCTGCTGCCCGGCGACACCTTGGTAGGCGACCCGGCTATTCAGACAACCGAGGCGGTATACATCGACGCCCCCGTATCTGCGGTCTGGCCCTGGCTGTTGCAGATAGGTCGGGACCGGGGTGGCTTCTACCTCTGTGAAGGACTGAAAAACCTGGCCGGCCTTCACCACCACGACGCCGATCGAGTTCACCCGGAATGGCAACAACTTGCGGTTGGGGATTTCGTGCGCCTGGCTCCCGAAGGCTGGATGGGGATACCAGACGGGGTGACGTTGACTGTTTCCGAAATCGTGCCCGAAAAGTACATCGTGCTCAATGTCGCGCGACCGGAGCTGCGTTGGAATGCGGTGTGGTCATTCCATCTGCAGCCGCACTGGGAGGACCGGGTCCGACTCCTTACCCGCGCCAGAATCTCCCTGCGCCACCCGGGCGAAGTCTTCGCCATGGAGCTGGTCAGGCCGGTGATCGCTCTGAGCACGCGGGGACTGCTGCTTGGAATCAAGCACCGGGTCGAGCGGCTGCCCTCGGCAACCCCGACACCGCCGCGGCCGGCTGTTGAAATTGGTTGACAGCGTGTGTCTTTGAGGTTGACAGCGCGACGTGGTTTGCCGGACATACCGATCCGGCTATTTGGCGGCTACCCGAACGTGTTTCTTGGCGGCTGCGGGCTCCGAAACCGGCACGGAGACAGTCAGGATGCCTTTGTCGTAGGTGGCCTTGATGCCGTCTTCGTTAGCGCCCTTCGGCAGTGACACCGTGCGGACAAACGAGCCGTAGGAGAATTCGGATCGGCCGTCGAAGTCCTTTTTCTCACCGCGCTCGGCCTTGATAGTGAGCTGCCCGTCGCGGACGGTGATATCGACGTCCCGGGCCGGGTCGATGCCGGGAATCTCGGCGCGAACTTCGTAGTGACCGTCGGTGAGCTCGTCTTCTAACCGCATCAGTCGGGTGTCGAACATCGGGCGGATGCCGGCGAACGACGGGAAACCTGCAAAGAAGTCTGAGAACTCGGGAAACAGCGAATGCGGCTTTTGTGTCGTGGGGACGGTGGCCATTGTCTTCTCCTGAGGTGTTCCGATTGGTCTATCACGACGCCTTAAGATCCGACCACGCGCGCCGACGCCGCGGTAGGACCGAAGTCCTTATTGGGGTTTGGCGTGCCGAGTTCGGTCAATGACGACGGATACTCGAGTGATGATCAGGCCACCGCGGTCCGCTGAGTGGCCGTCGAGCGTCCGGCGCCGCGACGGACGTTTGGTGCCCTTCGACCTGGCCCGCATCGAGGTTGCGGTCACCCGGGCTGCGCGTGAGGCCGGGCACCGAGACCCGGACGCGCCGGGTGTGGTGGCCAGGTCGGTGGCCGACGCGCTGGCACGTCGGCCACGCGGCGGGGTTGCCACGGTCGAGGGGATCCAGGATCTGGTCGAGGCGCAGCTCGTAGCCGCCGGCTTGGATGACGTTGCCCGCGCGTACATCATCTACCGCCAACACCGCGCCGAGCTGCGCGCGGCCAAAGCACTGATAGGCGTGCGCGATGAGCTGAAGCTGAGTGTGGCCGCGGTGACGGTGCTGGGCGAGCGCTATCTGCTTCGGGATGACCATGGCCGGCCCACAGAATCAACCGGCGAAATGATGGACCGGGTCGCGAACTGTGTTGCGGCGGCCGAAGAAAACTATCGGCACGGCTCGTCGGCAGCGTGGGCAGACCGGTTTTCGGCGGTGCTACGCGGCCTGGAGTTCTTACCGAACTCGCCGACGCTGATGAACGCAGGTACCGAACTGGGCCTGCTCTCTGCGTGTTTCGTTCTGCCAATTGATGATTCGCTGCGCTCGATCTTCACCACGCTCGCGCACAGCGCGGAAATCCACCAGGCCGGCGGCGGCACCGGCTACACGTTCACTCACTTGCGACCTGCGGGCGATCGGGTGGCCCGCACCGGAGGCACGGCCAGCGGGCCGATGTCGTTTCTTCGGCTCTTCGATACCGCGGCCGGGGTCGTCTCGATGGGCGGCCGTCGCCGCGGTGCGTCGATGGCCGTGCTGGACGTGTCGCATCCTGACATTTACGACTTCGTCACCGCCAAGGCCGACTCGCCCCGGGAGCTGACCCAGTTCAACCTTTCGGTGGGTGTCACGGACGCGTTCCTGCGCGCCGTCACGCGCGACGGCGCTCACCGGCTGATCAACCCGCGAACCGGCAAGACCGTGGCAAAAGTGCCGGCTGCTGATCTGTTCACCGCCATCTGCGAGGCCGCGCACCGATGCGGCGATCCGGGACTGGTGTTCCTCGACACGATCAACCGCGCCAACCCGACACCGGCAGCCGGCCGGATCGAGGCCACCAACCCGTGCGGGGAAGTTCCGTTGCTGCCCTACGAGTCGTGCAACCTGGGCTCGGTCAACCTTGCCCGGATGGTCAGCGGTGACGGCGTCGATTGGAATCGGCTCGCAAAGGTTGCGGAGCTGGCCGTGCGCTTTCTTGACGATGTCATCGACGTGAGCCGCTACCCTATCCCCGAACTCGAAAGCGCCGCCCGGGCCACCCGCAAGATCGGGCTGGGCGTTATGGGGTTGGCGGAGATGCTGGCCGGCTTAGGGATTCCGTATGACAGCGAACGAGGGGTTCGTCTGGCCGGCCGGATCGCGCGGCGCATCAAGCAGGTGGCGCACTCCGCGTCGGCGCGGCTGGCCGAGGAGCGTGGGCCATTTCCGGCTTTCGCCGACAGTCGCTTCGCGGGGTCGGCGCCGCGGCGCAATGCCCAACTCACCTCGATCGCCCCGACGGGCACGATCTCGTTGATTGCCGGCACCACCGCGGGGATTGAGCCGATGTTCGCGATCGCCTATACCCGTGCCGTCATCGGGCGTCGCCTCCTGGAAGTCAACCCGTGCTTTGATCGGCTGGCCCGGGACCGGGGCTTCTATCATCATGACTTGATCGCCGAGATCGCACGGCGCGGCGGCGTGCGCGACGCCGCGCATCTGCCCGCCGAGGTTCGGGCCGCGTTCCCGACCGCAGCGGAAATCACTCCGCAGTGGCACCTGCGGATGCAGGCCGCCGTGCAGCGCCACGTCGACGCCGCGGTGTCCAAAACCGTCAACCTGCCGGCCGACGCGACCGTCAACGACGTCCGCGCGATCTATCTCGCCGCGTGGCAGGCGAAGGTCAAAGGCATCACGGTCTACCGCTACGGCAGCCGGCAGGGGCAGGTGCTCAGCTACGCTTCCCCCTTCCCAGCCCCCGAACAAGCGCTGCTGGAAGCCGACGCCACGTTCAGCGGCGGCTGCGTCGGTCATACGTGCGAGTTCTGACTCGGTGGCGACCGGCCGTGGGAGCACGATTCGCCGGGGGCTGACTGCGCCGATCTGGAAGCCTTCACGCGGGCCGATTGGCCGCCAGCAGAAGGTCCAACGGCCCTAGTGCGGGCTACGGCGTCGCCCTACTTTCGGCAACAGGCGGGAATCGAACCGCCCGCAATTTTGGAGGTTTTACAGGTGCGCGATGCGATCCCACTAGGGCGGATCGCCGGGTTTCCGGTGAGTGTCCACTGGAGCGTGCTGGTCATCCTGTGGCTGTTCACCTGGAGCCTAGCCAGCACGTTGCCCGGCGTCGTCAAGGGGTATTCGCCCGCGGTCTATTGGGCGGCCGGAGGGTGTGGCGCGCTAGTGCTGCTGGCGTCGCTGTTGGCCCATGAGCTCGCGCATGCCGTCGTCGCCCGCCGCGCGGGAGTAGCGGTGGGGAGCGTGACGTTGTGGCTGTTCGGCGGTGTGACCACTCTCGGTGGTGAGGCGAAGACACCCAAAGCGGCCTTCCGGATCGCATTCGCGGGCCCGGCCACCAGTCTGGTGCTGGCGGCGGCGTTCGGCGGGCTGGTCGCAGCGCTGCACACGGTGCGGGCCGCTCCTATCGTGATCGGCGTTGTTTCGTGGTTGGCCCTCATCAACCTGCTGCTGGGCCTGTTCAACCTGTTGCCGGGCGCCCCGTTGGACGGCGGCCGGGTTCTGCGGGCCTATCTGTGGCGGCGGTACGGCGACAGTGTGCGCGCCGGCATCGGCGCGGCGCATGCCGGACGAGTCGTCGCATTCATCTTGATTGCGTTGGGATTGGCCGAGTTTGTGGCGGGCGGCCTCGTCGGTGGCGTCTGGTTGGCGTTCATCGGCTGGTTCATCTTCGCTGCCAGCCGCGAGGAGGAGACTCGGATAACGACCCAACAGCTCTTTGCCGGGGTGCGCGTCGCCGACGCGATGACTGCCCGGCCGCACACCGCTCCCGGATGGATCAGCGTCGATGAATTCATCCAGCATTATGTGCTCGGTGACCGTCACTCGGCGTACCCGGTTGCCGACCGGGATGGATCGACCGTGGGACTGGTCACGCTGACACAGCTGCGCGATGTTCCTCCCAGCCGACGCGGCACTACCAGCGTGGGTGACATTGCTCTACCGCTGCACGCGGTGCCGACTGCAGCACCGCAGGAGCCGCTGACCGCCCTGCTCGAGCGGATGGCAGCGGCCGGTCCCCGCAGCCGCGCCCTGGTCGTCGACGGCAGCGGGGTGGTCGGGATTGTCACCCCGAGCGATCTCACACGGCTGATGGATGTCTACCGGCTTGCTCAGCCGGGACCGGCCATGACAGCGCATCGTTAACAAGCCGAAAGGTATTCCGGCGCTGGGTGATCATCCCGAATGCTCGGTGCTGGTCATGCGCTAGCAAGCTCCAGGTGACGTTTGGCTCTTACGCGTCGGCCACTGCGAAGCAATGATGAACACCGGGGTACCATATATGACAAATATGACGTTTTGTCCGCGCGCTGTCGGATGGCCGGCCATGGTGAGCAAACCACCCAGGAACGGGGGAGTGCAGGTCAGGGGTAACGTGGGGGGCTTCTGTTGGCGCAGGGTGGGACATACGATGTCGCTAGCAGGGAAAGTGATCAGCCGTGAACGGTAATCGAACATCCCGGATTTGGACATCGATCGCGTTGCTCGCACGGCGCGAAGGGTCATCCATGTCGCCGAGGCACGCGTGTCTAGCGTGCTTGGAGGGGGTCGGCGTCAGCGGTGCGAGCCTGGTGCTGACGGGCGGCACGCAGTCGTTAGAACCGGTGTATGTCACGGATTCGCATGTCCGTGAGGTGGAGGAATTGCAAGCGACCCTGGGCCAGGGCCCGGGAACTGATGCGCTGGAGTCAGGCAGGCCGATTCTGGTCGGGGATTTGGCCGCACCGATGAGCACCCGTCGGTGGCCGATGTTCGCACGCGAAGTCGGTCGGCTTGGGGTATGCGCCATGTATAGCCTTCCGCTGGCGCTGGGCGCGATCCGGGTGGGTGTGCTCGACCTTTACAACGACACCCCTGGTCATCTTGACCAGGACCAGCTGGTGGACGCCTTGGTCTATGCCGACACGGCGTTGCTGCTGGTGATCGACGCCCAGAGCGGCATTGCCACGCCGGCGAATGGTGACCACCCCGACGGCCTCGGTCCGGTGCTTTGGCACGCCCAGGTTCACCAGGCGGCCGGCATGGTTTCGGAACAACTCGGCGTCTCCGCGCTGGAAGCGTTGGTGCGGCTGCGCGGGTACGCCTACAGCCACGATAAGCGGCTCACCGATGTCGCACGCTCCGTGGTGGAACGACAGCTGCGATTCCACCCGGACGATGCTAAGCCCGCGATAGACGATGGTAGGAGGTGATAGTGATGACCGGTCCGCAGCCTGCTATCGCGAAAACGTTTGTCGAACTGGCCGATACGCTTGTCGCCGACTTTGATTTGGTCGATTTTCTGCACCTGCTAGCGGTGCGCACCCAGCAGGCGCTCGGGGTCGAGGCGGTCGGGTTCTTGCTGGCTGACAACCATGGTGGCCTCAACGTCGTCGCCGCATCCAGTGAGCAGGCCGAGGTGCTCGAGTTGTTTCAGCTGCAAAATGCCGAGGGTCCGTGTATGGACTGCTACCGGGGTGGACAACCCGTCAGTTGTCCGGATCTGTCGGCCGACCATGAGCGGTGGCCGCGCTTTGTCGCAAAGGCCCTCGAAACCGGGTTCGTAGCCGTACACGCGTTGCCAATGCGGTTGCGCGAGGAGGCCATTGGAGGCATGAACCTGTTTACCGCGACTCGCGGTGGTCTTGATGCCGACCTACTCGCGGTCGCCCAGGCGTTCAGCGATGTGGCCACCATCGGGCTGCTGCAGGAACGCGCCATCCGCGAGCGCGATCTGCTGGCCCAACAACTACAGGCCACCCTGAACAACCGTTTGACCATCGAGCAAGCCAAAGGCATTGTCGCTGAGCGCGCTGGTATCACGGTCGATGAGGCGTTCGAATTGTTGCGTGGGTACTCCCATAGCCGCAACCAGAGATTGACCGACCTGGCCGACGCCATGGTGCGTCGTGACCCCGCCGTCGCCGACCTGGTGCCCCGCACGGGCGGTAGTCCGACGCCTTGACCTTGTGCGGCCGGTGTCGAATCCGGGCGGCTCAACGGATCCTGTACTCGGCGCCGTCGCTGCCCCACGACTCGAATGGTGGACGCCACCGGCTTCGAACAGCCCAACCGCGGCGCGCACACCCAGCTCGCCGGCCCGACGGCGGATCTGGGGCATCAACTCGGCCCGTTCGTCGCTGACCAGCCAGGCGTCCAGTGGGCTTGTGGGATCGGCGGAACCTCCGCCGTCGAGCATCACCCGATGGCCGGTCCAGCTCACCAACAACCCAGCCGGACGGTAGCGGGACGAGTTCATCGCTCCGACACCAACCAGCACCAGCCGCGGCATTTACTCGCTCAATGTCGAAGCCGGAAATCTAAGGTCTAAGCCAGCGACTCGCGTGCGACGATTACCGGCACCCGCGCCATTTGGGCAACGGTTTCGCTGACCGAGCCGACCAGCATTCCGGCGAATCCACCGCGGCCCCGGCTGCCGACCACGACCAGCTGGGCCTCTTCGGACCGTTGCACGAGCTGGCGTGCCGGCTGGGCCTGCACGACGCTACGGGTTACCTGCACGTCGGGATAGTCTTCCTGCCAACCCGCCAAGCGCTCGGCTAATACCTCTTCGGCCATCGATTGTGTTGCCGGCCAATCGATTCCGGGCCACTCCGACACATCGAGATCGCTCCATGCGTGCAGAGCGATCAACCCCACATGCCGGCGCGAGGCCTCGTCGAAGGCGATCGCAGTCGCCGACTCAGATGCCGGCGAGCCGTCGATGCCGACCAGCACCGCCGACTGGGCCGGATGCGGCGTCGACGGCTCCTCTTCGTGGATGATCACGACCGGGCAATGCGCGTGACGCAGCAGAGCCGAACTAACCGAACCGAGCAGCCGGCCGGGCCAGCGCCCACTGCCTTGTGACCCCGCGACCACCATCTCCGCTTCTTTGGACAAGTCGGTCAACGTGGGAACGGCTCCCGACGCGAAGATTTCGGTGTGGACCCCGGCGGGACCGCCATGCTGGGTGGCCTCTTCGACGACCGTGAGCGCCCCGTCGATCAGCCGGCGCCCGTGATCCTGCTGCCAACGCATCACGCCGGCGGGCAACGGCGTTTTCAACCACGTCGAAACCTCCGGTGAAACCGCGTGCACGAGCGTCAGCGGGATCTTTCGCAGCTCGGCGTCGCGTGCCGCCCACTGCACCGCTGCCCTGGCGGCCGGTGAGTCGTCGATGCCCACGACAATTCCAAAAGGTGCGTTCCGCGATGACATGGCTTGTCCTCTATCCGTTGACGTATTCATTGGTTCCGCCGAAGTCGGCTTTGCTGCTCATGCACGACGGTATCTAGGGTAAACGCGTTTCGGTCAGGGGCGTTTGTCATCAGCCGGACGAGCACAAGTCGCGGAGGTTGAGGTTGACGTGCCAGCTACTGGCCGGCACCTGATGCCGCGGCCTTGTGGGCGACGATGGCCACGGCGGCCAATCGCTCACGATGCCTGCGAAACGTGCGGCGCATGGAAAGCACTCGCTTTCGGGCGTCACGATGGACGAGCACGTTCTTGGCGAACCGCAGTGCTCCGAAAAGCCCTTCGTCGGCGATCAACCGTCGTGGTTCTAGCAGGGCCATCGGCGCGGTCGCGACGTGGTCGACCACCAGTCCGTGGTCTGTCAGCAGCCGTGACCATTCCGCAATGGTCAGCGGACGCGCATTCACCTTGATCGCACGGGCAAGCGACTGCCGGATGTCGGTGCCGATTTCCGCTGAGACGGTATCCGGCATCAGAGCTAGTTCGTGGATCGCGTAGCGTCCGTGCGGCCGCAGCACTCGCGATGCCTCGGCGAGTATGGCGCGCTTAGCGGCATCGCCCTGCATGGTCAGCATCGCCTCTCCGATGACGACATCGCTGCTGGCGTCGGGTAATCCGGTGGCGGCCGCGTCGGCGACCCGGACGAACCCGTTGTCGGCCCCGAGTTCGGCGAGCACGCCGCGAACCACGTTGGCCGCGTCGGGGTCGCTTTCGGCGCCGACGTAGGACCGTGGACCTCGGGCCAGGATCTCAGCGGCGGTGCGGCCCAGGCCCGGCGCCAGCTCGAGCACGTCGGCGTCGGTCAACTCGGCACGGGCCAGCAGTGTGCGGGTGAGCTCGACACCGCCGGGCCGAAGCACCCGTTTACCCAGTCGCGCCAGCAGCCAATGGCCTGCAACGGTGTCGTCGGCGCGACTCGACGAAGGCAGGGGTTGCCGTGAATCCTGCCGTCGCAAACGCCGTGGCAACCGCAGCGGGGCGGTGGGGGAGGGATGCTTGTCCGGCTTACGCAGCTGCCGGACGTCAAGTTGATTGGCGGCCATAGGTTCTCCCGCTCGCAGGCTGGTTTTTTACAAAACAGTTTGTGTAAACTCTAGCGCATGACGTACGTGATCGGAAAGCCATGCATCGATGTGACGGACCGGGCTTGCGTCGACGAGTGCCCAGTGGACTGCATCTACGAGGGCGGCCGGGCGCCGGGTCGCGATGGTCCATTGGGGTCCCCGGGTGGGGCGGCCAAGATCGGGCCGCTCGGCGTCGACGCACCTCTGGTGGCCGCCCAGCCGATAACCGACGATTCTTTAAGGAGCGTGAGGGACCCTTGATGTTCCGGGTCACGTCGGTCGGGGAATCCGCCGGTCGCCGTCGCGAGGTGCTGCGGGTATTGCGAGCGTCGGCTGATCCGATGAGCATCATCGCGATCGCCGATGTGCTAGGCGTGCATCCCAACACCGTCCGCTTCCACCTCGACAGCCTGGTTGGCGACGGCCAAGTGGAACAGGTCGAGCTGGGCCGCAAGGGGCCGGGGCGCCCGCCGCTGATGTTCCGGGCGGTCCGGCAGATGGATCGCGGCGGAACGCGCCATTACCGGCTGCTCGCCGAGATCCTGACTATGGCGTTTGCCGCCGAGCGGGATCCGCGCGCCAAGGCCCGGGCCGCCGGGCGGACCTGGGGACGAACGGTGGATTCAAGGCTGCAATCGCCGCCCGCAGATGCCGCCAGCGTCGAGGGGGCCATCGACCACTTGGTCGGTGTGCTCGACGAGCTCGGCTTCGCCCCCGAGCGCCGGGTAGCCAACGGGGAGCAACAGATCGGCCTGCGACACTGCCCGTTCCTGGAGCTCGCCGAAAACCGGACCAGCGTCGTCTGCCCGGTGCACCTCGGGCTCATGCAAGGAGCCCTGGAAGCGTGGGAGGCGCCGGTTTCCGTCGACCGGCTCGACGCGTTCGTCGAACCGGATCTGTGCCTGGCTCACCTGACGCTGCAGGCAGCCGCCAAGTGAGCACCGGACCCGCGATCACCGTCGCGGTCACCTTCGTCTGGCTGGGCATGGTGCTGGCCATCTCGTTTCTGGAAGCCCCGCTGAAGTTCCGCGCACCCAACGTGACGTTGCAGATCGGGCTCGGCATCGGGCGCCTGATCTTTCGTGCACTCAACACCGTGGAGGTCGGTTTCGCCCTGGTCATCCTGGCGATCGTGGCGGCCGGCCCGACACCGGCGCGGATCGCCGTGGCGTTTTCAGTCGCTCTGGCTGCACTGGCCATCCAGTTGATAGCGGTGCGCCCCGGATTGACCCGCCGTTCCGACAAGGTGCTCGCCGGATCCGATGGGCCCCGCTCCCGCGCTCACTACGCGTATGTCGGTTTGGAGGTGGTCAAGGCGGTTGCGTTGATCGTGGCGGGGATACTCCTACTAAGCGCCTGACACAGCCAGCTCCCGAACCCAAAGGACTCGCCATGGAATCCATCTCGTTGCCCAGCCTGGCCTCCGAAAAGCTGGTCGAGGCCCAACAGTCGCATAGTGGGCGGGCCGCGCACACCATCCACGGCGGTCACACCCACGAACTTCGGCAGACGGTGCTGGCTCTGCTTGCCGGCCATGACCTCTCCGAACACGACAGTCCTGGCGAGGCGACGCTACAGGTGCTGCAGGGTCACGTGCGCCTGACCACTGGTAACGACGCCTGGGACGGCAAGACCGGCGACTACGTCGCGATTCCGGCGGAACGGCACGCCCTGCACGCCGTCGAGGATTCGGTGATCATGCTGACCGTGCTGAAGTCCATTCCCTCGGCGGCTCACTAGCGATCACACCGCGCGCAAGTAACGCCTGGCGATGACGCGCTGGGCCACCGACACCAGCGGCCCACCGGCCTTGCTCCACCAGGTCGCGGGCCGGGAGAACGCCGACACTTCTGCAAACACCGCGGAGGTGGTCGGGTCACGGCGTACGACGAAGCGTTCCTCGCCGGACTCCGGATGGCCTGGCAGAGTCCCGTAGGCGAATCCGCGTATATCGGGTTCGTCGATGACGTACACCACGCGGCACGGCGCGGGCAGAAAACCCATCCGCACCAAGACCACCGCGTCGGCCACGGCGACCCCGGAGCTGGCCTGCACCCGCAGGCCGGCTCCGCGCTGCATGCCCCAGTGCATGACGGCGTCGGCAGCTTGCTCGAAACGCTGCTGGCCCGCCCCGATCTGACGCTCCGCGCGAAGGTGGCCATATCCCGCAGGTAGCTGGCCGGCTGCGGTCGCGCCCACCTCTGGATAAGTCAGCGGAAGTTCCTCGAGCGCTCCTAGGTCCACCCGCCCAGCTTGCCAGGCCAAGATGCGCAGCGAAGCTTCCGGCGTACGGTCGTAGAAGTGACGGCACAAAAATCGAAAACTCTTGCAGAAGCATCCGGAACGTTCATGCTCGGCGGCGACCTGACCGTTAACCGGCTGGGTTTCGGCGCCATGCGCCTGACCGGTAAGGGCGTGTGGGGCCCGCCTGCCGACCGCGACGCAGCCATCAGAGTGTTGCGGCGCGCCGTCGAGCTCGGGGTGAACCTCATCGACACCGCAGGCTCATACGGCCCCTACATCTCCGAGGAGATCATCCACGAGGCGCTGCATCCCTACGACGGTCTGGTGATCGCGACCAAGGCGGGTCTGCTGCGCACCGGCCCGGACATATGGATTCCGTTGGGCAATCCGAGTTACCTACGCCAGGAATGCGAGATGAGCTTGCGCCGCCTCGGCGTCGACACTATCGATCTGTTTCAGCTGCACCGCATCGACCGGAACTTCCCGTTGGCCGACCAGGTGGGCGAGTTGGTCGCATTGAAGAACGAAGGCAAGATCCGCCATATCGGTCTCTCCGAGATCAACGTCGATCAACTCAACGCGGCCCAGCAGATCACGGAGATCGCGTCGGTGCAGAACATGTACAACCTGTCGGCCCGTGGCGCGAAACCGCTGTTGGACGTCGCGACCAGCCAGGGCATCGGTTTCATTCCGTGGTTCCCGCTGGCTGCCGGACCGCTGGCCGCCCCGGACGGCCCGCTGCAACGTATCGCCGCCGACCTTGACGTGACACCGTCACAAGTGGCGCTGGCCTGGTTGCTGAAACGGTCGCCGGTTATGCTGCCGATTCCGGGCACGTCGAGTGTGGCGCATCTGGAGGAGAACGTCGCCGCCGCCCAGATCACGCTCACTGACGACGAGTTCGAGGCCCTCGCCGCCGTCGGCGCCCAGCAGAGCGCCTAGCTTCTGTCGGCACGGGGGCGCCGGGGGTCCCCCCGCTTGCGGGGGCGCAATACGGTGTCGTAGTGGCCGGCGAACATGCGCGACACCCCGGCGGTGGATTCAATCCACCCGAACCGACGACCAAGGGCGGGCCCGACTACGGCAGGTTCATCGACGCGGTGCGCAAGTTGCAGGATCACGCCCGTGCCGTCGACGCGCCGGACGAGGTGATCAGCGAAGCGGCCGATCTGATCGAGAAAGTGTCCGATCTGCTGAACCCATTCGACACCGACGAATGGTCCTCGCCGTCGGGCCGGCGGATGGATCTGCCGAACCGCGGCAACATCCTGCCGGTGCCGATGAGGGTGGGAATGACTGACGACGGCCGCATCCATGGCTGGGCCCGATTCGCACGGTTTCATCTGGGACGCAACGGCGCCGTGCACGGCGGCGCCCTCGGCTTGCTGTTCGACACCGTGCTCGGCTTGACATCCAGGGTGCACACCGGCGGCCCCTACCAGCGCACCGCCTGTCTCAAGATTAATTACCGCCACATCGTGCCGATTGAAAAGGAACTGCAAATCGGTGCCGGAGTTGACCGGGTGGACGGGCGCAAGATATTCGTGTCGGGCCGGCTGAGCGACGGCGACACCCTGCTGACCGAAGCCGAGGCCCTGTTCGTGCGGCTCAAGCCTGGTCAGCTATGAGCGGGTCGGTCGTCGGGAAGCTCAGTTCAGGCCAGCGTCCAACACGAGGAGTCAGATGACGGCAACCGAGAATCCCACCCAGGATCTGTCCGGAATCGTCGGGCACCGGTTCATCTACACCTACTACACCTACGCCAATGGCTGGCAGCACGCGTGCAGCAAGGACACGCTGTGTGGGGCGCGTCGATAGGTCTGGCTGTCAGTGGTCACCTCTACGGTTGTGGTTATGCAGATGGGTGACGGCTACCGGGTCGAACCGACACCGGCCGCTGGGCCGGCGCAGCCGGGCGAGGGTAAGCCGCGTGCGCGTAAGCGTCCGAGGGGTGCGCCCACCCATGTGCGGTCGTGGCCGTTGCGCCCGGATCCGGCGCGGTGCCGGGTGATCCGGACACGGTTTTTCACCGGCACGCGGGTGTACAACGCGGTGTTGGCGGAGTTCATCGGGTGCAGTCGTGCGGTCAAATCCGATCCGGCGTGGCAGGCCGCGCGGCAACTGCCGCGGCGCACCAAGAGCAACGGGCCACCCGACGGGCGGCGTTCGATGCCGTGGTGGCAGCCCATGGTTTTTCCGCCAGTGCGGTGCAGTCGTTTGCGTCGTCGCTGCGCCAATCCTGGGTGCGAGCACCTGCCGGCCCAGGAGACCCAGAACCTGGGGGCGCGGGCGTTTGATGCGGTCAAGTGCTGGCATGTGGGCCGCAACGGCAAGCCGCGGTTCAAGTCGACCAAGCGTGGGTTGCATTCGGTGGCGGCCAAAGACGGTCATGGTGCGTTGCGGCCCACGACCGACGCGGCCGGCCGGCTGGTGGGGTTGCAGTGGGGGGCCGGGTTCGTGGTTGCGATAGCGCCGCCCGCCTCGTCGGGGCGACGCGGTAAGGAGCAGCGGGCGAGTTGGCCGAGACTGAGGCGTTGATCGCGGCCGGGCGGGTGTTGTCGACCCGGATTGTGCGCAGCGTGATCAATGGGCGCGATACCTACCGCATGCAACTGGTCTGCGATGGGCATCTGACCCGGCGCCATCCGGTCGGCGACGGGCGGGTGTCGTTTGATTTGGGGCCCAGCGAGATCGCGGTGGCCGTCGAGCGTAGCGAGGGGACCTGGGAGGGATGGGTTGAGCCGCTGGCTGATCGGATCCGGCTGAACACCGTGCGGTTCCGTTACCAGCGACACTTGGACCGTCAGCACCGGGCCGGCTCGCCGGGCTGTTTTAACCCGGATGGCACTCACCAATCTGGCCGCTGCGACTGGCAGCACTCCCACGCCGCCGAGCGGAGCGCCACTCGGGTGGCCGAGCGGCATCGTCGGCTGGCTGAGCAGCGTAAGACGGTGCACGGGGCGCTGGCCAACCGCCTGTTCACGCATGGTGCCGATGTGGCGTGCGAGAAGCTGGATTACCTGGCTTGGCCTCCAGAGGATCTTCACCGTGGCTGGCTGGACTGCAGCGACTGAAAAACCGACCGCGGCGTTGCGTGGCCGCTCGACGGCCCTGCTCGGCTCCGGGCCGCCCCGATAGCATGGTCGTCGTTCCACCGACCCTTGGAGACCACCCCCATGAGCGCCCCCTTACCCCCCGCCCCAGCAGCCCCGATCCGGGTTCCTGCCGGGACTACCGCGGCCGCCGCGGTCGGCGAGGCGGGGTTGCCGAGGCGGGGAGCGCCGGACGCGATCGTGGTAGTGCGCGACACCGAAGGCAAGCTGCGCGACTTGAGTTGGGTGCCCGACGCCGACGCCGAGGTGATCCCGGTGGCGGCCAACACCGACGAGGGTCGCAGCGTCATCCGGCATTCGACCGCACACGTGTTGGCCCAGGCTGTCCAAGACCTGTTTCCGCAAGCCAAATTGGGCATCGGGCCTCCCATCACCGACGGCTTCTACTACGACTTCGACGTGCCGGAGCCGTTCACGCCGGAGGACTTGGCGGAGCTGGAAAAGCGGATGCGTCAGATCGTCAAAGAGGGTCAGCTGTTCGACCGGCGCGTCTACGAGTCGAAAGAGCAGGCGCGCGAGGAGCTGGCCAACGAGCCCTACAAGCTTGAACTCGTCGACGACAAGTCCGGTGACGCCGAGATCATGGAGGTCGGGGGCGACGAGCTCACCGCGTACGACAACCTCAATCCCCGTACCCGGGAAAGGGCCTGGGGTGACCTGTGCCGGGGACCGCACATCCCCACCACCAAGCACATCCCGGCGTTCAAGCTGACCAGAAGCTCCGCCGCCTACTGGCGGGGCGACCAGAACAATGCCAGCCTGCAACGCATCTACGGCACCGCGTGGGAGTCGCAGGAAGCGCTCGACCGCCACCTGGAGCTGATCGCGGAAGCCCAGCGCCGCGACCACCGCAAGCTGGGCGTCGAGCTGGACCTGTTCAGCTTTCCCGACGAAATCGGTTCCGGCCTGGCGGTTTTCCACCCCAAGGGCGGTATCGTGCGCAGGGAGCTGGAGGAGTACTCGCGGCGCAAGCACATCGAGGCCGGGTACGAGTTCGTCAACACCCCGCACATCACCAAGGCGCAGCTGTTCCACACCTCGGGCCACTTGGACTGGTACGCCGACGGCATGTTCCCGCCGATGCACCTCGACGCCGAGTACAACGACGACGGAACATTGCGCAAGCCGGGCCAGGACTACTACCTCAAGCCGATGAACTGCCCGATGCACACCCTGATCTTCGCCTCGCGCGGGCGCTCGTATCGCGAGCTTCCGTTGCGGCTCTTCGAATTCGGCACTGTGTACCGCTATGAGAAGTCCGGCGTCGTGCACGGGCTGACCCGGGCACGCGGGTTCACGATGGACGACTCGCATATCTTCTGCACCCGAGAACAGCTGCACGACGAACTGGCGTCGCTGCTGCGGTTCGTGCTCGACCTGCTCGGCGACTACGGTCTGGAGGACTTCTACCTGGAGCTGTCCACCAAGGACCCCGACAAGTTCGTCGGCTCCGAAGAGGTGTGGGAGCAGGCCACCACCGCGCTGGCCGACGTCGCCCGGGAGTCGGGCCTCGAGCTGGTTCCCGATCCCGGCGGTGCGGCGTTCTACGGCCCCAAGATCTCGGTGCAGGCCCGCGACGCGCTGGGCCGCAGCTGGCAGATGTCGACCATCCAGGTGGATTTCAACTTCCCGGAGCGTTTCGAGCTGGAGTACACCGCCCCAGACGGAACCCGCCGGCGCCCGGTGATGATCCACCGGGCGCTGTTCGGGTCGATCGAGCGGTTCTTCGGCATCCTCACCGAGCACTACGCGGGGGCGTTCCCGGCGTGGCTGGCGCCCATTCAGGTGGTCGGCATCCCGGTCGCCGACGAGCACGTAGCCTACCTGGAAGGCGTTGCCGCGCAGCTAAAGTCGCGCGGAGTGCGGGTCGAAGTGGACGCCAGCGACGATCGGATGGCCAAGAAGATCGTCCACCACACCAGCCAGAAGGTGCCGTTTATGCTGCTGGCCGGCGACCGCGACGTGCAGGCCGGGGCGGTGAGCTTCCGCTTCGGTGACCGCACGCAGATCAACGGCGTACCCCGCGACAGCGCGGTCGATGCCATCGTCAAGTGGATCGCTGACCGCGAGAATGCCGCTCCCACAGCCGAACTGGTGAAAGTGGCAAGTAGTGAGTGACCGGGAAAAAGCCGAGGAATGCGCCGGTCGCACTGACGACACCATCCTCGACACGGGTGTCGGCCAGCGCGACCACCTGCAGCGGTTATGGACGCCGTACCGGATGACCTACCTGGCCGAAGCGCCGATGAAGCGCGACGATGATAGCCCCGAGCAGCCGTTCACCGACATTCCGCAACTGTCCGACGAGGAGGGTCTGGTGGTCGCGCGGGGCGAACTCGTCTACGCCGTGCTCAACCTCTACCCGTACAACCCCGGGCACTTGATGGTGGTGCCCTATCGGCGGGTTTCCGAGCTCGAGGACCTGACCGATGCCGAGAGCGCGGAGTTGATGGCGTTCACCCAGAAGGCGATTCGCGTCATCAAGAGCGTGTCACGGCCGCACGGCTTCAACGTTGGCCTGAACTTGGGGACATCGGCGGGGGGATCGCTGGCCGAGCATCTGCATGTGCACGTGGTGCCGCGCTGGGGCGGCGACGCGAACTTCATCACCATCATCGGCGGCTCGAAGGTGATCCCGCAGTTGCTGCGCGAGACTCGCCAGCTGCTGGCCACCGAGTGGGCGAAGCAGCCATGAGCCACGGCGACGACGATGCAGTGGGGGCACCACCCGCTCGCGGGGGACGGCGCTCATGAGTAAGGTGCCGTTCCTGTCCCGGGCGGCGTTCGCGCGGGTGACCACTCCGACCGCTAAGGCGTTGCTGCGGGTGGGATTGACGCCGGATGCCGTCACCATCTTGGGCACCATCGTGGCAGTGGCGGGGGCGCTGACGCTTTTCCCGATGGGCAAGCTGTTCGCCGGCATGCTGGTGGTCTCGTTCTTCGTGCTCTTCGACATGCTCGACGGGGCGATGGCCCGGGAGAGGGGCGGCGGCACCCGATTCGGCGCGGTGCTGGACGCCACGTGTGACCGTATCAGCGACGGCGCGGTGTTCTGCGGGCTGCTGTGGTGGGTAGCGTTCGGCCTGCGCAGCACGCAGCTGGTGGTGGCGACCTTGATCTGCCTGGTTACGTCGCAGGTGATTTCCTATATCAAGGCGCGGGCCGAAGCCAGCGGGCTGCGTGGGGGCGGCGGCATCATCGAACGGCCGGAACGGTTGATCATCGCGTTGGTCGGTGCCGGGTTGTCGGATTTGCCGGTGTATCCGTTGCCGTGGGCGTTGCCGGTGGCGATGTGGCTGCTGGCGGCGGCCAGCCTGGTCACCTGCGCGCAGCGGTTGCATACAGTGCGGTCGTCGCCCGGCGCGACGGAGCCCATGCCGAGCGACGTGAGCGATCACGCCAAGCCCGGCCCGGGAAGCCTGGGAACGAGCGAGCCGTGATCGCCTCTCCGGCGGGCCTGAAAGTGATCGAGGCGCCACGCCATTTAGTGAGCCGCCTGGTGACCCGTACCGCGACCGACTGGGCGTACGCGGCCGGCTGGATGGCTGTGCGGGCGATGCCGGAATTCGCCGCGCGCGCCGCATTCGACGCCGGAGCGCGCTATGCGGCCCGCCATGGCGGGCCGGACCAGCTGCGCAAGAACCTGGCCCGCGTCATCGGGGTGCCGCCGGCCGACGTGCCGGACGCGCTGATGCGCGCCTCGCTGGCCTCCTATGGCCGCTACTGGCGGGAGGCTTTCCGCCTGCCGACGATGAATCTTCCTGCGCTGGCCCGCCAGCTCCACGACTCGGTCGGCGGGCAAGACCATCTGGATGCGGCGCTGGCCGCGGGCCGCGGGGCGGTGCTGGCGTTGCCGCACAGCGGCAACTGGGATATGGCCGGGGTATGGCTGGCGCAATCGCACGGCAGGTTGACCACCGTTGCAGAGCGCCTCCAACCCGAGTCGCTGTACCAGCGTTTCATCGACTACCGCGAAAGCCTCGGGTTCGAAGTGCTGCCGCTGTCCGGCGCCAAACGACCTCCCTTCGAGGTGTTGTGCGAGCGGTTGCGGGACAACCGGGTGGTGTGCCTGATGGCCGAACGCGACCTCACCCGCACCGGTGTCGAAGTCGAATTCTTCGGCGAACCCACCCGGATGCCCGCCGGGCCGGCCAAGCTTGCGATCGAGACCGGGGCAGCCCTGCTGCCGGCGCACTGCTGGTTCGAAGGCAATGACGATCAAGGCTGGGGCTTCTCCGTACACCCGGCTCTGGATTGCACCAGCGGTGACATCGGCGCCATCACCCAGGTGCTGGCCGATCAGTTCGCCAAGAACATCGTCGCCCACCCCGAGGACTGGCACATGTTGCAGCCGCAGTGGCTGACCGATCTTGCGCCCGGCGACGATGCGGGCCAAAAAGGCCCGAGGAGGAGCTGGGCAATCGGACCCCGTGCCAAACAGGCCCGGCTCAGGGAAACCTGATGCGGATCGGGATGGTCTGTCCGTACTCGTTCGACGTGCCGGGCGGGGTGCAGTCGCATGTCCTGCAACTGGCCGAGGTGATCCGCGCCCGCGGACACGAGGTGAGCGTGGTGGCGCCGGTTTCGCCGCACGCCTCGCTGCCCGACTACGTCGTCTCCGCCGGCAAGGCCGTCCCCATTCCCTACAACGGGTCGGTGGCCCGGCTGCGGTTCGGCCCGGCTACCCACCGCAAGGTCAAAAAGTGGCTTGTGGAAGGTGATTTCGACGTGCTGCACCTGCACGAGCCCAATGCGCCGAGCCTGTCGATGCTGGCCCTGAACATAGCCGAGGGGCCGATCGTCGCGACGTTTCACACGTCGACCACCAAATCGCTGACCCTGACGGTCTTCCAGGGCATCCTGCGGCCGATGCACGAGAAGATCGTCGGCCGGATTGCGGTGTCCGACCTGGCCCGGCGCTGGCAGATGGAGGCGCTGGGAACCGACGCGGTGGAGATCCCCAACGGAGTCGACGTCGATTCGTTCGCCTCGGCACCGCGGCTGGACGGATATCCGCGGCCGGGCAAGACGGTGCTGTTCCTGGGCCGCTACTACGAGCCGCGCAAGGGCATGTCGGTCCTGCTCGACGCGCTGCCACGGGTGGTCGAGCGCTTCGCAGATGTGCAGCTGCTAGTAGTCGGTCGCGGCGACGAGGACCAATTGCGCGGCCAGGCAGGTGGACTGGTGGAACACATACGCTTTCTTGGCCAGGTCGACGACGCCGAGAAGGCGTCAGCGATGCGCAGCGCCGACGTCTACTGCGCGCCCAATACGGGAAGCGAGAGCTTCGGCATCGTCTTGGTCGAGGCGATGGCCGCCGGCACTCCGGTGGTGGCCAGCGGCCTGGATGCCTTTCGGCGCGTGCTGCGCGACGGTGAGGTCGGGTGCCTGGTGCCGGTTGGCGACGGCGACGCGCTGGCCGATGCGCTTATCGCGGTGCTGGAGAACGACGTGCTGCGCGAACGTTATGTGATGGCCGGTTTGGACGTGGTCCACCGCTACGACTGGTCAGTGGTGGCCAGCCAGATCATGCGGGTATACGAGACGGTCGCCGGGTCGGGCGCCAAGGTTCAGGTGGCCAACTGATGGCATGGCTGATTGTCGCCATCACGGTGCTAGTCGTGGTACTGATGGTGTTCGGCGGCTGGGGATATCAAACGGCCAACCGACTGGACCGGCTCCACGTCCGCTACGACCTGTCCTGGCAGGCGCTGGACGGTGCACTGGCGCGGCGCGCAGTGGTAGCGCGAGCGGTCGCGATCGACGCTTATGGCGGCGCCTCGAAAGCTACCGAAGGTAGGCGGCTGGCGGCGCTGGCCGATGCCGCGGAGGTCGCGCCCCGGCACGCGCGCGAGTCGTGCGAAAACGAGCTCTCGGCCGCACTGGCGATGGTTGATCCGGCGTCGCTGCCGGCGGGCCTGATTGCCGAGTTGGCCGACGCCGAGGCTCGGGTGCTGCTGGCCCGCCGATTCCACAACGATGCCGTCCGCGATACCCTCGCACTGCGTGAGCGATTCCTGGTGCGCACCCTTCGGCTCGGCGGAACCGCGGCGCTGCCAAGCTATTTCGAGATCGTCGAGCGGCCCCATGCGTTGGCGCACGGCGACCACGGCGTGCTCAACCACCGCACCTCGGCGCGGGTGGTGCTGCTCGATGACAGCGGCGCGGTGCTGTTGCTGTGTGGGTCGGATCCGGCGATCGCCGATGGCGCCGCGCCGAGGTGGTGGTTCACCGTGGGCGGCGAAGTGCGGCAAGGCGAGCGGTTGGCCGAGGCCGCCGCGCGGGAGTTGGCCGAAGAAACCGGTCTACGGGTCGCGTCGGCCGACCTGATCGGACCCACCTGGCGGCGCGACGAGGTCTTCGAGTTCAACGGCTCACTGATCGACAGTGAGGAGTTCTACCTGGTCTACCGCACCCGGCGGTTCGAGCCGTCCATCGCGGGACGGACCGAGTTGGAACGCCGCTACATCCACGGTGCCCGCTGGTGTGACGCGAACGACATCGCCGATCTGCGCACGGCCGGTGAGCAGGTATACCCGCTGCAACTGGGCGAGTTGTTGCCCGCGGCCAACCAACTGGCGGATGCCGCGCTCGACAACAAGGCCGCCGCCGGTGTGCCTCAGCCCATCCGCTGACATGCACAGCGTGGGTGTCGTTCGAGGAGCCTCAAGGAAGTCTGGGGAACGCCGGGACCGACGGCGGCGGCAACCCCACATCGGCCAGTGCGTCGTTGACACCTTGCACGGTCCCCTGCTGCAGCTCGGCGGCGACCGTGGCCGGATCGATGTTCGGGAACAGTCCGAACGGCGTGGGCACATCCTGATAGGCGGTGCGGTCGTAGCCCAACTCGACGAGCACCCGCAAGTCCGGCTGGACCAGGTCGGCCAGTGGGTTTCCCACTAGGGGAATGGCACGCACCGGGTCCAGCAGCGGCAGATTCTGGGTGGGAATGAGGATGTAGGTGGTATCGGTATCTCCCGGAGACACCGGCTCGACTACACCTGACGCAATCTGGGTGGGCGTCAGAGTGTCATACGCAGGGTGCAAGAAAAAGATGCCCGCGATGGCGTTGGCGTCCGCGAAGATATCGATCGGGTACTGCGGGAAGTCGGCGACACCGTCGTATTGGACCGCGTAATCGATGGTGGGGTAGGCGTTGGTGGGAGTCGCGCCGTAAGTGGTGAAACCGAGCAACGGTATGGAGATACCAGGGAGACGCGCGAGGATACCGCCGTCGGGCCGGTCGGGATTACCGATCAGCACAAAGGAGAGCTCGTCCGGTGCCGGCCGTTGGCTAGCCGGCAGGGTTTCCAGATAGCGCATTTCGAGGGTGGCTACCGTGGCGCTTTGGGAGACGCCGAAGACGACGGTGTGGTTTCCCGCAGCGTGTTGCGCCATGATCGCGGTGTTCAGGTTCGCGACGCCCTGGGCCACGGACGCGTCGAAGGTCAGGCTGGTCGGCCCGGTGAATGGAAAAAACTTCTCGGGCGTTACCAGGAACTTCGCGGTGTACATGGGATGAGTGGGAGTGATGAACTCCTCAGCAGTTGCCACGAAGCCGGGCCGAGGTAGCGGGCTTAATCCGGTGCCGCCCATGAGTAGCGCTGTTTCCCCCGGGCCCCCGGCGCCCACCTGATTTTCGTTGATGAGCAGGACCCCGACGTTGCCGTTACCGGGCATCCCCCAGCCGATAATTCGGTTCCCGGTGTTCCCGATGCCGAAGTTCCAGTTGCCGATGTTCCCGATGCCGATGTTCCCGATGCCGATGTTGCCGTTGCCGATGTTTTCGTTGCCGATGTTGCGGTTACCGATGTCGTCGACGCCGACATTTCCGTTGCCCACGTTGAAGGTTCCGGTCCTCAAATCCAGGCTGATCGCCGGCAGCCCCGAGGCGGCGTAGGCGCTACCCAGCTGGACCTGCAGGTTCTGCAGCAGCTCCTGCCACGGCATCAATTGTGCGGTGGCCGCCGAAGCGCCGGCGTAATAGCCCGACATCGCGGCCACGTCCTGTGCCCACATCTGCTCATATTCGGCCTCGGCGGCCGCGATCGCCGGGGCGTTCTGGCCCAGCAGGTTGGATCCCACCAGCGACACGAGCCGAGTCCGGTTGGCGGCCACCACAATCGGATCCACGGTGGCCGCCAACGCCGCCTCGAAGGCACTCGTCGCTAACCGGGCCTGGGCGCCCGCCTGCTCGGCCTGACTCGCCGCCGCGCTCAACCACGTCACATACGGGCCGGCCGCGCGTGTCATCGCCAGCGCTGTCGGGCCCTGCCAGACCTCGCCGGCCAGCTTAGAAATCACGGCCGCAAACGAGCCCGCCGCAGCGTGCAACTCCTCGGCTACCCCATCCCAGGCCGACGCCGCCGCCAGCATCGGGCCCTGGCCCGCACCGGCGAACATGCGCGCCGAATTCATTTCCGGCGGTAACACGGCGAAATTCATCGCTACGTTTCTTTCGGTCAGCCTTTCGCGGTAGCCACCACCGCGGAGACGTCCCACCCCATCGGGCATCCCGGTAGTCAGAGACCCTATGACATGTCCGGCAGGATCTTCGGGTTTCCACCGAACTTCTCCCACATGGTGGCCCAGGGTCAGTGAGGCCGTGGCATGCGGCTCGGCGACCGGCGCCTGCATACCGTAAGAGTGGAGAAACTCGTTTGTTGGACAAACTAGACTGGTGCTCGAATTAAAGGGGTGAAGGAGAGTAGTGGACAGCGCCGCACAGTCGAGCCAGGCCAACCAGACCGGCACCGCGCGGGTCAAGCGCGGCATGGCCGAGATGCTCAAGGGCGGCGTCATTATGGACGTCGTCACCCCGGAGCAGGCCCGGATCGCCGAGGGCGCCGGCGCCGTCGCGGTGATGGCGCTGGAACGGGTACCGGCCGACATCCGCGCCCACGGCGGGGTGGCGCGGATGAGCGATCCCGACATGATCGTGCGCATCATTTCTGCGGTAACCATCCCGGTGATGGCCAAGGTACGCATCGGGCATTTCGTCGAAGCGCAGATCTTGCAGAGCCTCGGCGTGGACTACGTCGACGAATCCGAGGTGCTCACCCCTGCCGACTACACCCACCACATCGACAAGTGGAAGTTCACCGTGCCGTTCGTGTGCGGGGCGACCAATCTGGGCGAGGCATTGCGGCGCATCAGCGAGGGCGCGGCCATGATCCGGTCCAAGGGCGAAGCCGGTACCGGTGACGTCTCCAACGCGACCACCCATATGCGGGCCATCGGCAGCGAGATCCGCCGACTGACGTCGTTGTCTGAGGACGAGTTGTATGTGGCGGCAAAGGAATTGCAAGCGCCCTACGAGCTTGTCGTCGAAGTGGCCCGGGCGGGCAAGCTGCCGGTCACGCTGTTCACCGCGGGCGGTATCGCGACTCCCGCCGATGCGGCGATGATGATGCAGCTCGGCGCCGAGGGCGTCTTCGTGGGCTCGGGCATCTTCAAGTCCGGCGCCCCCGAGCACCGCGCCGCCGCGATCGTCAAGGCCACCACGTTCTACGACGACCCCGACGTGCTGGCCAAGGTGTCGCGTGGCCTGGGCGAGCCGATGGTGGGCATCAACGTAGAGCAGATCGCGCAGCCGCATCGTTTGGCCCAGCGCGGCTGGTAAGAACGTTTCGTGTCGATCGAGAAGATCCTTGATCTCGAGCAACTCGAGGTCAACATCTACCGCGGGAGCGTGTTCAGCCTGGAATCGGGCAACTGGCAACGCACCTTCGGCGGTCATGTGGCCGGTCAGTCGCTGGTGTCGGCGGTGCGCACCGTCGAGCCCGTTTACCTGGTGCACTCGCTGCACGGTTACTTTCTGCGGCCCGGAGATGCCAAAGCGCCCACGGTCTTCATCATCGAACGCATCCGCGACGGCGGCTCGTTTTGCACCAGGCGGGTCAACGCGATCCAGCACGGCGAGACCATCTTTTCCATGTCGGCGTCGTTCCAGACCGACCAGGACGGCATCAACCACCAGGACGCCATGCCGGCAGCGCCGCCGCCGGATGACCTGCCGGGGTTGAACTCGATGAAGGTGTTCGGCCCCCCCGGAATCCCGGCCGGATTTCGTCAGTTCGACGAGTGGGACGTCCGTATCGTGCCGCGGGATCGGCTGCAGCTGCTGCCCGGCAAGGCGTCCCAGCAGCAGGTGTGGTTTCGCCACCGTGATCCGCTGCCCGACGACCCGGTCCTGCACATCTGCGCGCTGGCCTACATGAGCGACGTGACGCTACTGGGATCGGCGCAGGTCACCCATCTCGAGGAGCGCGAGCATCTCCAGGTGGCGTCGCTGGACCATGCGATGTGGTTCATGCGGGTGTTCCGGGCCGACGAGTGGCTGCTCTATGACCAGTCCTCGCCGTCGGCCTGCGGCGGCCGGGCACTCACCCAGGGGAAGATCTTCAACCAGTACGGCGAGATGGTCGCGGCGGTCATGCAGGAGGGCCTGACCCGCTTCAGGCGCGGACACTACCCTCCGCCGCAGTGAGTGCACCACGGATCGGGGTCTTGGCGCTGCAAGGCGATACCCGTGAGCACCTCGCAGCGCTGCGCGAAGCCGGAGCCGAGTCGATGCCGGTACGCCGCCGCAGCGAGCTCGAGGCGGTAGACGCGCTGGTCATTCCCGGCGGGGAATCCACCACCATAAGCCACCTGCTGCTCGACCTCGACCTGCTGGAGCCGTTGCGGAGGCGGCTGGCCGACGGGCTTCCGGCCTACGGCGCGTGTGCCGGCATGATCCTGCTGGCCAGCGAGATCCTCGACGCCGGTGCGGGCGGGCGGGAAGCGCTGCCACTGCGCGCGATCGATATGACGGTGCGGCGCAATGCTTTTGGACGGCAGGTCAACTCGTTTGAAGGCGATATTGCGTTCGCGGGTCTTGACGATCCGGTGCGTGCGGTGTTCATCCGCGCACCCTGGGTGGAGCGGGCCGGCGACGGCGTGCAGGCGCTGGCCCGGGCCGGCGGGCACATCGTCGCGGTCCGGCAGGGCCCGGTGCTGGCGACGGCTTTCCACCCGGAGATGACCGGCGACCGTCGCATCCATCAGTTATTCGTCGACATCGTCAACGGAGTCGCCTGAGGATCTCCGAGCCTGCACACCAGCCACATCAGCACCAGCAGCCTGGGGCGATGTGATTTTGAAAAGCGATAGCGAATGCGATATCGCTTTTCCGAAGCCGGCATATCCCGAAGTTTCTGTGACGCCTGGGGGTCCTGTTCCGGATGGGGAGTGGCTTGGGTAACCCGCGCCGGCCTTCCACGTAGACTCGTCTGGCCATATTTACAGGGAATTCAGATAGGACACCGATGAGCGGCCATTCCAAGTGGGCCACCACCAAGCACAAGAAGGCCGTCGTCGACGCCCGCCGCGGCAAGATGTTCGCCCGGCTGATCAAGAACATTGAGGTCGCGGCCCGCGTCGGTGGCGGTGACCCCGCGGGCAACCCCACGCTCTACGACGCGATCCAGAAGGCGAAGAAGAGCTCGGTGCCCAACGAAAACATCGAGCGGGCCCGAAAGCGCGGAGCAGGCGAGGAGGCCGGTGGCGCCGACTGGCAAACCATCACCTACGAGGGCTACGCGCCCAACGGCATCGCGGTGCTGATCGAGTGCCTGACCGACAACCGCAACCGGGCCGCCAGCGAGGTGCGGGTGGCGATGACACGCAACGGCGGCACCATGGCCGATCCCGGTTCGGTGGCCTACCTGTTCTCCCGCAAAGGCGTGGTCACGTGCGAAAAGAACGGCCTGACCGAAGACGACGTGCTGAGCGCAGTGCTGGACGCCGGCGCCGAGGACGTCAACGATCTGGGCGACAGCTTCGAAATCACCTCCGAGCCAAGTGATCTGGTCGCGGTGCGCACCGCTTTGCAAGATGCCGGCATCGACTACGAGTCGGCCGAGGCCAGTTTTCAGCCCTCGGTCAGCGTGCCCGTCGACCTCGACGGCGCCCGCAAGGTGTTCAAGCTCGTCGACGCGTTGGAGGATAGCGACGACGTGCAGAACGTCTGGACGAACGTCGACGTGTCCGACGAGGTACTGGCCGCTCTCGACGAGGAGTGAGGCCGGTTCGCCGACCGGCGATCAAGTGTGCTCGGCGGCCAGCTGGTCGATTGTTGTTCCGTTGACGAGGCTGTCGAGTGCCGCGGTCATGGTGGGGCACTGGCGTGCGGGGTGGTCGGTGGGGCAGTGCAACGCGTGGGTCAAGAACATTTGGGCCAGCTGCGCTTGTGCGATCACGCGGTCCAACTGCGCGATCTGTTCCCCAACAATTGGGCGCCACGTCCGGCCTGGGGAATCGAGCACTGCGGCGGCGGTCTGCAGCGGCAAGCCAAGGCGTTGGGTGATCTTGATGAACGCCAGCCGGCGCAGCTCGTCCCGGCCGTACATACGCTGCCCCCGTTGCCTCTGCGGGGACACCAACCCGCGGTCGTCGTAATACCGTAGCGCCGAGGTGCTCAGCCCGAGCTGAGCTGCGGCCTGGCCTATCGGGATCAGGGTCATGCGCCATTTGACTTCAACCTGACTTGAACCGGCAAGGTGTAGACGAACCGAACCAGCGACGCAGTTCTCAAGCAACAGGAGGCGATCGATGAGCGATTCGCCGACACCCGCGGTCAATCATCACGCTGACCATGCCGGCTTTGCCGGGTTAAGCGGTCTGGTGGCAGGCCTCGGCATGCTCGTAACGGGCCGCGGTTACGCACGCCTGGCCGTTGACCGGGCCGCGGTATCCGACGCCGACCGTGTCGTCGACATTGGCTGTGGCCCGGGCAGCGCGGTGCGGGCCGCTGCCCGGCGGGGTGCCCGGGTTGTCGGTGTGGATCCGGCCCCGGTGATGTTGCGCCTCGCCAGCGCGGTGACGGGCGATCAATCGAACATCACCTGGTCGCCGGGCAGTGCCGAAGAATTGCCTCTCCCCGACGGTTGGGCAACCGTCGCGTGGTCGCTGAAGACAGTGCACCACTGGAAGGACGTCACGGTCGGACTCGCCGAGGTAGGGCGTGTGCTGGCCCCATCGGGGCGGTTTTTGGTGATGGAGCGTCGGGTGCACCCCAAGGCCAGAGGCTTGGCGAGCCACGGGTGGACCGAACAACAGGCCGAGTCCTTCGCGACGCAGTGCCGCGCAGCGGGCTTCGGCGGTGTGCGTGTTGATCAACATCGAGACGGTCGGCGGGCCGTGTGGGTGGTGCAAGCGGAGGCGGGTTAGTCGTAACCGTGCCGCATGTCCTCGACCACGCGGGGATTGTCCAGGGTGGAAGGCTCTAGTGTGCGGGGGCGGATGTCGTCGGAGAACACCGTGGCGGCTTCCAGCACCTGCGGGTTGAGGAAGCGCAACGGGGGCGCATCGGCCGGCACCCTGGGTGTGGGCGCGGTGTCGCCGCGGCGCGCCAGGGCGAAACCCCAGTCACCGAACGTGGGTACATGCACGTGGTAGGGCGTGACCGCGTAGCCGGCGGCCTGAATCGTCGACACCGTGCGCCAGAACGCGGTCGGGGTGGAATAAGGGCTGCCTGCCTGCACGACCATCAGCCCGTCGGGGGCCAGCGCGTGCGCGGCAAGCGCGTAGAACTCGGTGGAATACAGCCGGCCCAGCACAGGTGTGTCGGGATCGGGAAGGTCGACGATGATCGCGTCGAAGCCTCTGGGCGGGCTGACGTCCGGGTGGGGGGTCCGAAGCCAGCTCATCGCATCGTCGATCACAACCGCCACGCGCGGGTTGTCCAGCGAACCGCCGTTGGCCTCGCGCATGATGGTGCACGCCAATTCGATCACCGCAGGGTCGAGCTCGACCTGCACGATCTTCTGTACGCCGGGCTGACGCAGCAGTTCGCGGGCCGCCAGCCCGTCGCCGCCGCCGAGTACGAGCACCGAGCGTGCGCCGTTACCGAGCGCAGGGTAGACGAGGCTTTCGGTGTAGCGGTATTCGTCCCGGGTGGAAAACTGCAGACCCCCGTCGAGGTACAGGCGCATGTCGTTGCCGCGGCGGGTCACCACGATCTCCTGATAGGGCGTATGCCGGTAGGCGATGATCGGATCGGCGTACAGCCGTTGCCTGCTCGTCGTCTCGATGTCGGCCGAACGCACCAGCAGCGTGGCGAGCAGCCCGAGTGCGGTGGCGAGCGCGCACAGCGCCATCACCAGCTGCCGGGTGGAAACGACGTGCCGCAGCAAGAAGATCGCCACGATGGCCGCCGCCGCCAGGTTGATGATGCCGGTGGCGGCCGCGCCGCGGATCATCCCCAGCTGCGGCAGCAGGACGAACGGCCAGACCAGCCCGCCCAGCAACGCGCCGAGGTAATCGGCAGCGTTGAGGTTGGCCAGCGTGCGGCCGGTATCGGTGGCCCCGGCCGTACGGCCACGCTGCAGCAGCGTCATCAAAAGTGGCACCTCAGCGCCGACCAGGCCGCCGATCAGAGCCGTGCTCACCGCCAGCACCCATGTCGAGCCGTCGACAAACGCGAACACAACGTACAGCGCCGCCGCCGACAGGCCGCCGATGATGCCCAGCAGCGCCTCCACGGCGACGAAGGTGATGGCCGCGTGCGCCAGCAGCGGCTTGACCAGCAGGGCGCCCGCGCCCAGCGCGGCGACGTAGCCCGCGACGATCAGCGAGGTGGCGACGATGCCGCCGCCGTTCAGGCTCGCCGACAGCGTCAGCAGCGCGAGTTCGTAAATGATGCCGCACGCCGCGCACGCCGCGACGGCGGCCAGCAGCAGCGCCCGCCACCGCCGGAAATACTCCGTTGACCGGACCGCCCGCACATCGACAGCGCTCATGACACCGCGGCGGCGGTCACCCCTCCGACGGCCAGGAGTATCACGGCCACCGCGAACGACGCCGGATGCAGCTCCGGGTCGTCGACATGCTCGTGGAAGTTACCCGGTATCACCAGGTGCATCGTCAACAGTGCGATCCCCAACAGAACCACACCCATCAACCCGTACACCGCCACGCCGACGAGTCCCTGACCCAGTTGGCTATAGCTGTTGGCGATGGCGCTGATGATGACGGCGGTGAGCGCGATATACATCGCGCAGGCGACGACGACGGCGTTGGGGCGACGATCGATGAACACCATCTGGCGAAGCTTTCCCGGGGTCAACACATCCACCATGAGGTAGCCGACGACCAGGACCCCCATGCCGACCAGGAAGTACAGGATCGTCGCGACTACGCCTCGCAAGACTGGATTGAGGTCGATGGTTCCGATCTCGACGGCGAGGTACATGGTTGTCTCCTTTGCGTTTACATCCGGTTAGGGGTCACTTGGCTCCGCCGGGGCCGCCCGGGGTGCCTCCCGCGCCGCCCGCCGGGGCTCCGGGGGTGAACCCGGGGCCGAGGAAGATGTAGGTGCCGTGGCTGTATCCGGCGCTCAGGCTTTCCAGGCGGATGCTGCATGGGTAATTGCCGTCAGGGCCGACGATCACGATGTTGTTGCTGTAGCGCAGGTATTGGTTGTTGCCGTTGGCGGCTCGCGCCTCGGGGGCCTGATAGTCGGCGAGCGTGTTGGCTACCTGGGCGGGTGATCCGGTGCAGACGTAGCGCGCTGCGTTCGCATCACGGGAGTACTCGTGATAGTGGCTTGCTATATACGAGGCGATGTTCTTGTGCAGCAACGTGATTCCGAAGATCAGGGACGCGGTCGCGGCGACGGCCAACCCGCCGGCGATCCAGAACAGCCGATTGCGGCTCATGGATGCCACCGGCTCGCCGTATGGACCACCGTCCCGCCGGACGCCCCCGGGTAGAGGTGCCAGGTCTGCCAGCGCCAGCCGGTGCCGTCGGGTTCGGCGGCCAGCGCGGTCAGCGCGGCGTCATCGCCGGGAAACGTGCCGCCGAGCCAGTGCGTTTCCTGCGCACAGCGTTCGCGGAGTTCGCGCGCGCGTCGGCGGAAGGTCGCCTCGTCGTGCGTGTCGGTACGGGATTGCAGGCGGTAGCCGGGCGCGTCGGTACGGTCCGGCAGATCGAGTCCGAAGCTGCGGGCCGTGCAGGAGACCTGCTCGGAGAAGCGCCCGTCGACGATGACGACATGCGAGGCGCCGAGGACTCCGAGCAGCAGCGCACCGCCGTCGGGGTGGTCGAGCACACAGGTGGCCAGTGGCGGCGGTACGGGGGCGTTGAGCGCGAGTCCGAGCCTCTCCCCGGATACGTCCGCCGGGACTACGGCGAGTTGATGTAGCGGCACCGACCTAAAACCTCTGGCGTCCTACGGGGAGGAGGCTGGGGGTGCTGGGTAGACGGTGAGCTCTCCGGCCAGAACAGACCTGCCCGTCGAAATCTCCCAAGGCATGTCCGGGGCCCAGCGCTCGAACGAGAGCAGCGCGGTCTCGTCGGCGTTGGTGCAGTCGAGGAATTCCATCTCACCGCCCGCCGGCAGGCCCGTCGTGCCTTCAGTGGTGTATGAGGCACGACCGCGCTCTGACTCGTGAAACGCCACGCCATCGACGATGTACTGGTCGCCGGGCCGCAACGTAAGGCCCTTGCGGGTAACCCACATCGCCAGCTTGAGGCGCCCGTCGTCCTCTTCGACGCTGAACCAGATCGGCGCCTCGCCGCCTTCCAGCAGATGCTCCCACCACACAAACGGTCCCTCGCGGAACGTCACCGACCCGCGGACCACGTAGTCGACGCCGCCGTAGCTGAGGATGGCGCCGGGGCCGAGTTGACGGGGGCCGAATTGCGGCATCGCATTGAACGAGAGCGGATCTCGGCGCCCGGCCGGCCAGGCCGACTTCTTGGGACGCCGCAAGGCCACGACGAGCACCACGATGGACGCGATGAACAGCACCGCCGCGAGCACGACCAGTAGTGATCCCACGCAAGCCCTTCCGTTACCGTAACTAATGAAGTTGGCCGTTGTTGGCCGTTGCCCGGGTAACGGTTGCCGGCCCGGTAGCAACATTCTTGCCCGGGGGGCGGACGGGATTCGGTTCCCCGTATCCCTGGCCGGCGGCGGCTACTGGTCGCCCGCTCGTTACCCGCGGAGGTTGAGCGAATGCGTGGGCTTAAATTAACAGCTTTTGCCAGGGTCCGTCGCCGTAATGCGCGCGAGGTAAGACGTGGCCGTACCGCCGCGTGTCCTGCCCGGCCCGGTCGGTCCCGTCAGTTAAGCTATCGAACAGCTGTTCGGTACTAGCTGGGAGGCGGGTAATGCGCGTGATGGGCGTCGATCCCGGACTGACCCGATGCGGGCTGTCGGTCGTCGAAAGTGGGCGCGGTCGAAATGTCGTCGCGCTAGACGTCGATGTGTTGCGTACCCCGTCGGATGCACCACTGCCCAAGCGATTGCTGACCATCAGTGATGCCGTCGAGCACTGGCTGGCCACCCATAATCCGGACGTCCTGGCCATCGAGCGGGTGTTCTCCCAGCAGAATGTCACGACGGTGATGGGCACCGCGCAAGTCGGCGGCGTCATCGCGTTGGCGGCGGCCAAGCGCGGTATCGACGTGCACTTCCATACCCCCAGCGAGGTCAAGGCCGCGGTCACCGGCAACGGCGCCGCCGACAAGGCACAGGTCAGCGCGATGGTCACCAGAATCCTTGCGCTGCAAGCCAAACCGACACCGGCCGACGCCGCCGACGCGCTGGCTTTGGCGATCTGCCATTGCTGGAGGGCGCCGATGATCGCCCGGATGGCTGAGGCTAATTCCAGGGCCGAAGCCCTGGCCACGCAGCACCGCCACGCATACACGGCCAAGTTGGCCGCCGAGGCGAAGGCCGCCCGATGATCTCCTCGGTGCGCGGTGAAGTGCTCGAGGTGGCACTCGACCACGTGGTGATCGAGGCCGCCGGCATCGGCTACCGGGTGAACGCGACGCCGTCGACGCTGGCGACGCTGCGGCAGGGGAGCGAGGCCCGACTGGTCACCGCGATGATCGTGCGCGAGGATTCGATGACGTTGTACGGGTTTCCCGACCCCGATACCCGCGACCTGTTCCTGACGCTGCTGTCGGTGTCGGGAGTCGGGCCCCGGCTGGCGATGGCGACGCTGGCCGTGCACGACGTTGCGGCGCTGCGGCAGGCGCTGCACGACAGCGATGTCGCCGCGCTGACCCGGGTGCCGGGCATCGGCAAACGCGGCGCCGAACGGATGGTGCTGGAGTTGCGCGACAAAGTCTGCCCAGCCGGGCCGTCCTCCTTGGGCACACCCGCGGCCAACGGCCACGCGGTGCGAGGTCCCGTGGTGGAAGCCCTGGTCGGCCTCGGTTTTGCGGCCAAGCAGGCTGAGGAGGCCACCGACAAGGTGCTGGCCACCGACACCGCAAAAGGTGAGGCCGCGACGACGTCCAGCGTCCTGCGGACCGCCCTGTCGTTGCTGGGTAAGTCCCGATGACCGACGACCTTTCGGACCGGGAAGTTTCTCCCGCGCTCACGGTCGGGGAGGGCGACGTCGACGTCAGCCTGCGACCTCGCTCGTTGCGGGAGTTCATCGGCCAGCCGCGGGTGCGCGAACAGCTGCAGCTGGTCATCGAGGGCGCCAAGAACCGCGGCGGAACACCGGATCACATCCTGCTGTCCGGCCCGCCGGGGCTGGGCAAGACGTCGCTGGCCATGATCATCGCGGCCGAGCTCGGGTCCTCGTTGCGGGTGACATCCGGGCCCGCGCTGGAACGCGCCGGCGACTTGGCCGCGATGCTGTCCAACCTGGTCGAGCACGACGTGCTCTTCATCGACGAGATCCACCGCATCGCCCGGCCCGCCGAGGAGATGCTCTACCTGGCGATGGAGGACTTTCGGGTCGACGTGGTGGTCGGCAAAGGCCCAGGGGCGACATCGATTCCGCTGGAGGTGGCACCCTTCACCCTGGTCGGCGCGACCACCCGGTCCGGTGCGCTGACCGGCCCGCTGCGCGACCGGTTCGGTTTCACCGCGCACATGGATTTCTACGAGCCCGCCGAGCTGGAGCGGGTGCTGGCCCGTTCCGCCGGGATTCTGGGTATCGAGTTGGGTGCTGAGGCCGGCGCGGAGATCGCCCGACGCTCGCGCGGGACGCCGCGGATCGCCAACCGGCTGCTGCGCCGGGTCCGCGACTTCGCCGAGGTGCGCGCCGACGGCGTGATCACCCGCGACGTCGCCAAATCCGCGCTGGAGGTCTACGACGTCGACGAGCTCGGCCTGGATCGGCTGGACCGGGCCGTGCTGTCAGCGCTGACCCGCGGCTTCGGCGGCGGCCCGGTCGGGGTTTCGACGCTGGCGGTGGCGGTCGGGGAGGAGGTCGCCACCGTAGAGGAGGTGTGTGAGCCGTTCCTGGTCCGCACCGGCATGCTCGCGCGCACCCCGCGAGGCCGAGTGGCCACCGCGCAGGCCTGGACCCACCTGGGCATGACCCCGCCCGCCGGGGTCGAAGGGCTGGGCCAACCCGGGCTGTTCGACTAGCGAGGACCCGCTACGAGCCGCCGCCCGGCGGGGCCGGGCCTCGATCCTGGCCGGTCAGGGAATCGGGGCAGTACGCTTTGGCCGCGATTGCCGCAAACTTCGCGGCGCCGTCGCCCTGGAACGCCGGATTGCGCTCCTGCAGGTTATTGACGATTTCCACGCCAGTCATTCCCTGGTCGGCTAAATCGCACACCGATTTGCCGGCCGTTATCGCGCGATCGGGGTTCATATACGTCAGCCCGGCTTGTGTGAGTGCGGCGAGGAAGGCTTGATCTTGGCCGTCAATGTCGGCATAGGCAGGGCCGGCCGTGCCGATCACCGCGGCGATGCTTGCCAGCAGCAGTACGAGTCTCATAGCCCCGCGATTGTCGCAAATTGGACGATGGGCATGCATCGGTTGCGGTCAACGGAACTTAAACGGAAGCCGGCCAATGGCTTCCCACGCGATGAAATTCCAATTGTTGCCCTTCTCCGCCAAGGCACTGTCGTAACACCAGACACGGCAGACCCACTGGCCACGGCCAACCGCGCCTTGAAGACCCGACGTGGGTTACATCTCCACACGGTCGGGTATCCCAGCCGAAGCGGGAGAAGCCCGGTGTCTGTCGAGGAGATGTCATGAAGTACGCAACGAATGACCACGTCGGGGGGCTGAGGATGCCACGTTCCCGAGGTGCGATCAGCGGATTAGTCCTGGTCATCTTGGGTGCTTGGGGTGCGTTGGTACCGTTCGTCGGTCCCCATTTCAATTTCGCCTACACCCCCGACAGGGACTGGGCATGGAGCACGGCCCGGGGTTGGCTGGAGGTGCTACCGGGAGCCGCCACCGTGGTGGGTGGCTTGCTGCTGATTGTTTCCGCAAATCGCGTCAGCGCGATGCTGGGCGGCTGGCTGGCGGTGCTGGCCGGCGCATGGTTCGTGGTCGGCGGTGAGGTTGCTCCGCTGTTGGGGATTGGGTCTGCCGGCGATCCGGTTGCCGCAACCGAGCGCAAGCGGGCGGTCCTTGAGGTTTCCTATTTCTCCGGTCTGGGCGCGCTGATCATCTTCGTGGGTGGGGTCGTCTTGGCGCGCACGGCGGTGCGGCTGGCGCGCGACGTGAAACCCCTGACATCCCTCGAATCCGGAGCGTCGGTGCCGGCCGCCGAGCCGTATATGTCGGCGGTGGGCGCGCCGTCGCCCCAGGTGTCACCGGATACGCTGACCACGCCGCGGATGGACCGACCCACGTTGTCGGAAGCTGAGCCGAAGCGAGGATGGCGGCGCCGGCGCGCAAGCGCGGCGGCAGGGCCGGGTGCCGCGTACTTGCGTTGGCCACATCCTCAGTAGTAGTTCGCGCACGGGGGAAAGCCGATCGCCAGCCCATAACGGACTGGCGATCGGTTTAGCAGCCCTACAGCAGTCCGAGCAACTGCAGGTCGGTGATGTACTTGACGATGATCGGCGCCGAGACATGCGGAATGTCTTTGTCCGGGCCGATTTTCGCCTCCTGCACCGCGGCGCGGAACCGGTCGGTCGGTGCCATCGATCCGCGAACCGGTGTCTGCGGCTTCTGGTAGCTGTGCAACAGCGGCAGCAGCGAGTACTGACGCTGCCGATCCGGCAGGGCCCGCAGCGACGTCTCGAACCGCTGCAACCAATCCCCATACTCGCCGATGCGCTCGATCGAATACCCGGCGTCGATCAACCAGTCGATGTACTCGTCGAGGCCGATGCCGTCGTCGTACGGGTTCATCACGTGGTACGTCTGGTAGGCGTCGGTGACTTGCGCCCCCAGCGCGGAGATCGCCGTGGCGATGAACTCGACGGGCAGCCCGTCGTAATGTGCACGCTGCCGGTTGCCGTCGGCGTCAAGCTCGTAGAACGAACCGGGGGCGATACCGGTGGCGACCAGGCTGAGCATCTGCCGGGTGAACATGTCCGGCAGGTTGAGCTGTCCCGCATAGGTGGTGTCGGCCAGGATCATGTCGCACCGGAACACCGCGACCGGCAGGCCGCACAGGTCGTGGGCCTCGCGCAGCAGTACCTCGCCCGCCCACTTGCTGTTGCCGTAGCCGTTGGCGTAGCTGTCGTTGATGTTGCGCGTCGGGCTGATCACCCGGATGTCGGCATCCTCGACGAACTTCGACGGCTCGATCTGGTCGCCCACGCCGATCGTCGACACGTAGGTGTAGGGCTTGCGCTTCGTCGTCAGCGCGATCCGGATCAGCTCCGCCGTGCCCAGCGCGTTCGGGCCGAACAGCTCGCTGTACGGCAGCACGTGGTTGACCAGCGCCGCGGGGTCGACGATCAGGTCGACGGTGTCGGCCAGCCGCTGCCAGGTCCGCTGATCCAGGCCGAGGTTGGCCTCGCCCTTGTCGCCGGCGATGACCTCCAGGTGGTCGGCCGCCAGCTGCTGGTAGCGCGCCAGCAGCTCAGGGTCGCCGCTATCGAAAGTGCTGTCCAGGCGGCGCCGCGCGTCCTCGTCGGACTTGGCGCGCACCAGGCAGATCACCTTGCCGTCGACCAGCGCCATCCGCTCGAGCCATTCCAGGGCCAGGTAGCGGCCGAGGAAGCCGGTCGCGCCGGACAACAGCACGGTCCGCACCTCGCTACTGGGCCGCGGCAGGTCCGGCGCAGCGGCCAATGTCGCCTCGTCGAGGAACTTGCCCAGCGTCAGGTCGGCGGCATGCACCTCCACGACTGCCCCCTCTGAGCGGCCGTGTACAGCGGCGAAAGTGGGCCGCCTCGTGCCCTGGCGCTCGCCCTCGATGTAGTCGGCGATGGCCCGCAGGTCGTTGGCCGGGCTGACGATGACACCCACCGGCACGTCGATGTCGAAGATCTCACGTAGCAGGTTGCCGAATGTCAACGCCGACAACGAGTCTCCGCCCAAGTCGGTGAAGTGCGCATCGGGGGACAGGTCGGTGGCCGCTGTGCCCAGCATGGCAGCCGCGGCCCGGCTCACGGTCTCCAGCACCGGCGCGTCGGCGCCGCTGCGGCGCAGTTCGGCCAACTCGTTGGCCTGTCCTTCGGCCAGCTCGGCGTAGAGCCGTTCCAGCCGCTCGCCGTAGTACTGCTTGAGCTTCGGCCACGCCAGCTTGCGGATGCCGGTGAGCAGGCCGTTCTCCAGGGTGAATGGTGTGGTCTCGACAATGAAGTCGCGGGGCACCTCGTAGGACTGCAGGCCGACCTCTTTTGCGACCTGCTGCAGCGAATTGGCAATCAGCGGCTTGAGCGTCTCAATATCGTTGCCAGCCAGCGCATCTTCAGTCGGTACCACAACAGCCAACAGATAAGGGTGTGCGCTGTTGCCGTAGACGTAGATCTGCCGGACCAATGGGCTGTTGCCGAACACCGCCTCCAGCTTCGCGACGGTAACGAACTCGCCCTGCGCGAGCTTCAACACGTTGTTGCGGCGATCGACGTACACCAGCCGGTCGGGACCGACCTCGGCCACGACGTCTCCGGTCCGGTAATACCCGTCGGCGTCGAACACGTCGGCGGTGACTTCCGGCCGCTTGTAGTAGCCGGGGAACATGTTCTCGGTCTTGAGCAGCAATTCGCCGCGCGGATACGGCCGGTCGGTGGCGAAGTAGCCCAGATCCGGAACGTCGACCAGCTTGTAGTCGATGACCGGGGGACGTTGCACCTCGCCGTCGAACAAGACCATCCCGGCCTCGGTGGAGCCGTAGCCGTCCAGCAGATGCATCCCGAGCAGGGACTCGACCCAATTCTTCAACTCCGGGGAGGTGGGCGCCGACCCCGTCATCGCGAAGATGTACCGCCCGCCCAGGAGGTACCGCCGCTGTTCGTCCAGGACCTCCGCTTCGATGGCCTGGCGGTCGGTACGGTCTGTTGAGTCGGGCAGCCGGCGATCGACCTGGCGCTGGAATTCGCCGAACAGGGTTTCCCAGATTCGCGGCACGAAGTTCAACTCGGTGGGCCGCACCAGCGTGAGGTCCTCCAGCAGCGTCGACAGGTCACTCTTGGCCGCGAAGTAGGCCGTGCCGCCATTCCCGAGCGTGCCGTAAAGGATTCCGCGTCCCATGACGTGGCTCATCGGCATGAAGTTGAGAGTGATCGACGCGGCGCTCGGCCCGAACCAGTTTCTGCTCGACCTGCGCCACATCTTGCCGACATTGCTCTGCGGATACATCGCACCTTTGGGTGCGCCGGTGCTGCCTGAGGTGTAGATCAGCAAGGCCAGCGGGTCCCCGGAGTCGGCAGGGTCGTCATCGCGCACGGGCATCGCCGGCAGTGCCTGCCCGCGGTCGAGGATGTCGGCCAGGGTCTCGACAACCACCGCGGTGTCTGCCAGCCGCGCGTGGGCGGCTTCCACGGCCTCGCGCTGGTCGTCGACCTCGGGGTGGTAGTCGAACACCACGAGCTTGGCGGGCGTGTGGGCGCTGCGGATCAACTCGACGGCGTCGGGCAGCTGATTCACGCTGGCCGCGATCACCCTGGGCTCGGTTTCGGTCACGATGGGCAGCAGCTGGGTGATCGCCGCACTGGTCTGTACCGGAACCGACACCGCGTCGATCTGGCCCAGCGCCACGTCGATGGTGGCGTAGTCGACGCTGTTGAAGCCCAGCACGCAGACCCGGTCGCCGGCCTGCACCGAGTCGTTCGTCCAGGCGCGCGCCAGCGCGCCCACACGCTCGCCCAGCTCGCGGTAGGTGATGGTCTCGAAGCGGGGGAGCAGCTCCAGCGCGGTGCGTCCGGTCTTTGCATTCTTGACGAACTCCACAGCGCGCTGCCCGAGTGCCGGCCGGTCCGCGTAGCCCTCTAGCACCGTCTGGATGATCTGCGACAATCGCAGCCCAGGCTGCTCAACGGCCTCGACGACCGCCGGGCTCGGCTTGGCTGCGGCGAACTGCGGGTCGTTGGCGGACAGGTCCTCGACGCGGCGGGCGAGCCGCTCTTCCCGGGTAGTAGTCGACATAACAATTCCCCTTGCCATGAAAGTCAGGAAAGCCAATTCGCGCCACGTTGCGCCGACAGTATAACGTTAGCTAGAGTAACGATATTCCCGGTATTTCTCAATAGGCGGGCCGTTGCCTGAAAATGTGAGATCTCACACCGAGGGATGCAGAAAATGCCGGGCCGCCGGCGCCGCGCCCCAGGTCTACAGGTCGCCCAGGATCCGGCCCAGGATGTCGAGTCCTTCGGTCAGCAGCTCGTCACTGATGGTCAGCGGAGGCAGCAGCCGGATGATGTTGCCGAACATGCCACAGGTCAAGACGATGACTCCGGCCGAATGGGCCGCGGTGGCCAGCTTCTCGGTCAGCTCGGCATCGGGGTCCGCGGTTCCCGACTTCACCAACTCGACGGCGATCATGGCGCCCCGGCCACGAACGTCGCCGATCCGGTCGTCGCCGGCCTGCAGCCGCAACAGCCGTTCGGTCATCAGTCGTTCGAGCTGCTGGGCTCGCTCGATCAGGCCGTCGCTCTCGATGGTCGCGATGGTGGCCAGCGCTGCCGCACAGGCGACCGGGTTGCCGCCGAACGTGCCCCCCAGGCCGCCGACGTGCGGGGCGTCCATGATCTGAGCCCGGCCGGTCAGCGCCGACAGCGGTAATCCGTCGGCGATGCCTTTGGCAGTGCAGATCAAGTCGGGCTCGATACCGTCGTGGTCGCACGCGAACATAGCGCCGGTGCGCGCGAACCCGGTTTGCACCTCGTCGGCGATGAAGACCACGTTGTTTCTGCGGCACCAGTCCAGCAGCGCGGGCAGGAACCCCTCGGCCGGAACGATGAAACCGCCTTCACCCTGGATCGGCTCGATGATCACGGCGGCCAGGCCGTCGGCGCCGACTTGCTCGTCGATGACGTTGATGGCTCGCGCGGCGGCCAATTCACCGTCGGTGGCCAGTTCCTTGTCAAGCAGGCCGTCCCGATAGGGATAGGACAGCGGCGCCCGGTAGACCTCCGGTGCGAACGGGCCGAAGCCACTTTTGTAGGGCATGGACTTGGCGGTGAGTGCCATCGCCAGGTTGGTGCGGCCGTGGTAGGCGTGGTTGAACGCCACCACAGCGGGCTTGCGGGTATACGACCGTGCGACCTTGATGGCGTTCTCGACCGCCTCGGCGCCCGAGTTGAACAGCACCGAGCGCTTTTCGCCGGAACCCGGGGTAATCCGATTGAGCTCTTCGGCGACGGCGATGTACTGCTCGTATGGCGTCACCATGAAGCAGGTGTGGGTGAACTCGGCCACTTGCGCGCGCACCGCGTCCACGACCCGGGGGGAGGAGTTGCCGATCGTGGTCACCGCGATGCCCGAACCCAGGTCGATGAGCCGGTTCCCGTCGACGTCCTCGACGATGCCGCCCCCGGCGCGTGCCACGAACACCGGCATGGTGACGCCCACGCCGCGGGCCACCGCCGCGGCCCGACGCTTGGTCAGTTCCAGCGACGCAGGGCCGGGGATTTCGGTGACCAGCTGGCGACTCTGCTCGAGGCTGGCCACGACATCCTCCTCACCACGGCGCGCCTGTCACGTCGCGGATAAAGCCTATCTGGTGAGCCGCGTGTCAGCGGGTCGAGCGAGCGACCAACAGATCGCCGGCGGGCAGTCCGCGCACGGTGCCGGTCGGTTGCGACCTGCAGTAATGGCACACTGGACCCGTTACGAGGTGTGCGACCTCCGGGTCGGCCTGGCACCGACCCCCGAAACACCGATAGGCCCCCGAAACACCGAGAGGAAAGACAGGCACGTCGATGGAAAGTTTGGTCTTGTTCTTGCCGTTCCTGCTCATCATGGGCGGGTTCATGTACTTCGCGTCGCGTCGTCAGCGGCGCGCAATGCAGGCCACAATCGACCTGCACGAGTCATTGCGGCCGGGCGACCGGGTGCACACCACTTCCGGCCTGGAAGCCACCGTCGTCGCGATCACCGAAGACACCGTCGACCTCGAGATCGCGCCCGGCGTGGTGACCAGGTGGATGAAGCTGGCTGTCCGCGACCGGATCTCAGACGAGGATGAAGACCTCGACGAAGACGACGGCCCCGACGACTTGGAGGAATCCGACGAACTGGAGGAATCCGCCGAATCCGCCGACGAGAGCCGGGTGACCAAGGATTCCTGACAGGACTCCCGTAGGAGAATTCCCGACCGAACGCCGAACCGGCAGACCGCTTGCGCGAAGGGCATGTGAAGGCGACACGTAGGCTCGGTCGGGGTTAAGAAACCGATTCTTGAGGAGATACAAGGAACGTGGCATCGTCTTCGGCGCCGGTGCACCCTGCCCGCTACCTGTCGGTTTTCTTGTTCATGCTCATCGGCGTCTATCTGCTGGTGTTTCTCACCGGAGACAAGCGAGCCGCCCCCAAGCTCGGCATCGATCTTCAGGGCGGCACCCGCGTCACGTTGACCGCGCGCACCCCGGACGGCTCAGCCCCGAGCCGGGAGGCGTTGGCACAGGCGCAGCAGATCATCAGTGCGCGGGTCAACGGGCTTGGCGTCTCCGGTTCGGAGGTCGTTGTCGACGGCGACAACCTGGTCATCACAGTGCCCGGAAACGACGGCAACGAGGCGCGCAACCTGGGACAGACCGCACGCCTCTACATCCGGCCGGTGCTCAACTCCATGCCGGCACAGGGCGCTGAGCCCAAGCCTGCGCCCCACCAGCCTGCCGGAACGCCGCCCGGGGCTACTCCCGCCCCGGGTGGGCCGGCGCCGACGGGCCAACCGGGGGCCCAACCGCGGCCCTACCCGCAGGACCCGCCGCCGACACCCAGCCCCGCACCAGCACCTAGCCCCGCGCCTCCCGCGCCCGGGGCGCCCGCACCTGGGCCGCCGGCGGGAGAGTCGCCGCCGGCTGAGCATCCTGCGCCCCCCGATGCACGTAAGGATCTCGCCGAGCGCATCGCCGATGAGAAGAAGTGGCGGCAGAGCACCCGCCAGGGCGTCCAGTTCCTTGCCCTGCAGTTCCAGGCGACCCAATGCAATAAAGACGACATTCTGGCCGGCAACGACGACCCGAATCTGCCGCTGGTGACCTGCTCGACCGACCATAAGGTGGCGTATCTACTGGCGCCGTCGATCATCAGTGGCGACCAGATAGAGAACGCCACATCGAGCATGAACCAGCGCGGCGTCGGCTACGTCGTCGATCTGCAATTCAAGCCCGCAGCGACGAATACCTGGGCTGACTTCACCGCTGCCCATATCGGTACCCAGACGGCTTTCACCCTGGACTCGGAGGTGGTCAGCGCCCCGGTGATCCAAGAAGCTATCCCCGGCGGTCGGACCCAGATCACCGGTGGGGATCCGCCGTTCACCGCCTCAACCGCGCGCCAGCTGGCCAACGTCTTGAAATACGGCTCGCTGCCGCTATCCTTCCAATCGTCAGAAGCCCAAACCGTTTCGGCGACATTGGGATTGACTTCGCTAAAAGCGGGTCTGATCGCGGGTGGGATCGGATTGATCTTGGTGTTGCTGTATTCGTTGCTGTATTACCGGGTACTGGGGGTACTCACGGCGCTGTCGTTAGTTGCTTCGGGCGCAATGGTTTTCGCGATCCTGGTGCTCTTGGGCCGGTATATCAACTACACCCTGGACCTGGCGGGTATCGCTGGTTTGATCATCGGTATCGGTACCACCGCCGACTCGTTTGTGGTGTTCTTCGAGCGCATCAAAGACGAGATCCGCGAAGGCCGTTCGTTCCGGTCAGCGGTGCCGCGGGGCTGGGTGCGAGCCCGCAAGACGATCGTGTCGGGCAACGCCGTCACCTTCCTGGCCGCTGCGGTGTTGTACTTCCTGGCGATCGGCCAGGTGAAGGGATTTGCTTTCACTTTGGGCCTCACCACGATCCTCGACCTGGTGGTGGTCTTCTTGGTGACCTGGCCGCTGCTGTACCTGGCCTCCAAGTCTTCGACGCTGGCAAGGCCGGCTTACAACGGCCTGGGAGCTGTTCAGCAGGTCGCCCGCGAACGCCGGGCTTCTTCACATGTGAAGACGGGACGGGGATAGCGCGATGACCTCCAAGGATGCGACCGAAATCACCGAAACCTCCGAAGGTGCCGTGGAGCTGACCGACAGCACCGCCCAACTGCCGCGCCATAGCTTTTTTTCCCGGCTCTACACCGGCACCGGTGCCTTCGAGGTGGTCGGACGACGGCGGCTGTGGTTCGGCATCAGCGGTGCGATCGTCGCGGTCGCAATCGTCAGCATCATCTTGCAGGGCTTCACTTTCGGGATCGACTTCAAGGGCGGCACCACGGTGTCAATGCCCGCCGCAGGCGGGACGGGCAGAGCCCAGACCACGCAGGTGGCCGATGTCTTCAAGAAGACCGTCGGCAGTGACCCGGAATCGGTGGTCATCGTCGGCAACGGCGCTTCAGCGACGGTGCAGATCCGCTCGGAAACGCTGTCCAACGAGCAGACGACGAAGCTGCGCAACGCCTTGTTCGACGCCTTTCAGCCAAAGGGGACCGATGGTAAGGCCAGTAAGCAGGCCATCAGCGACTCGGCGGTATCTGAGACCTGGGGCGATCAGATCACCAAAAAGGCCTTGATCGCGCTGGTGGTATTCCTGGTGCTGGTCAGCCTGTACATCACAGTGCGTTACGAGCGCTACATGACGCTCGCCGCGATCGCGGCGATGTTCTTCGACCTGACCGTCACCGCGGGCGTGTATTCGCTGGTGGGCTTCGAAGTCACCCCGGCGACGGTCATCGGCCTGCTGACGATTCTCGGTTTCTCCCTCTACGACACCGTCATCGTCTTCGACAAGGTCGAGGAGAACACCCACGGCTTCCAGCACACCACTCGGCGCACTTTCGCCGAGCAGGCCAACCTGGCGATCAACCAGACGTTCATGCGTTCGATCAACACCAGCCTGATCGGGGTATTGCCGGTGTTGGCGCTGATGGTGGTGGCGGTGTGGCTGCTCGGCGTCGGCACGTTGAAGGACCTGGCGCTGGTGCAGCTGATCGGCATCATGGTCGGCACCTACTCCTCGATCTTTTTCGCCACTCCGCTGTTGGTCACCATGCGTGAACGCACCGAGCAGGTGCGCACTCACACCCGCCGGGTTGTCAAGCGGCGCGGCCCCGGCTCGCGCGCGGGCGCAGAGACGGTCTCCGACGAGAACGACGCCGAAACTGCGGAGCAGGCGAAATCCTCCGGTGCAGAATCGGCCTTGGAGAGGACCCCCGTGACCACGCAGGACAGCGGGGAGGCCGCCGCTGCGGCCACAGCGTCGGGCAAGCCGGCACCGAACAAGCCGGCACCGAACAAGCCGGCGCCGGGCGCGCGTCCGGTGCGGCCCACCGGGACCCGCCGTCCAAACGGCAAGCGCAACGCCGGCCGGCGGTAGTCACGATGGCCACCTGGTGTCGGCGAACTGGGGGCGATATCGGCTGGCGGGGCCTCAAGGGATCCGCAAACGTTGGTTTGACTGGTTTGGTCGGGATGCTGGTGGCGGCTGGCACCCTGACCGCATGCTCCGGTAGTACCGCTTCGCAGATCGATTACGTGGTCGACGGCCCGTTGGTCACCTACAACACCAACACCGTCGTCGGTGCCGCATCGGCCGGAGCGCAGGCATTTGCCCGCACGCTTACCGGGTTCGGCTATCACGGCCCTGACGGACAGGTCGTCGCCGACCGCGACTTCGGCTCCATTTCGGTTGTGGGCGGTGCGCCGTTGGTGCTCGACTACCAGATCGCCGACAACGCCGTCTACTCCGACGGCAAGCCGGTGACCTGCGACGACCTGGTGCTCACCTGGGCAGCCCAATCTGGCCGGTTTCCCGGCTTCGATGCCGCCACCCAGGCCGGCTACGTCGACATCGCCAACGTCGAGTGCATGCCGGGGCAAAAGAAGGCCCGAGTGTCTTTCATCCCGGACCGCAGCGTCGTCGACTACACTCAGCTGTTCGCCGCGACCTCGATGATGCCGTCGCACGTCATCGCCGACCAGCTGAATGCCGATGTGACCGCGGCGCTGCTGAGCAACAACGCGCCGTTGGTGCAACAGATCGCGAGGCTGTGGAACACCACCTGGGACCTCAAGCCCGGGATAGACCTCAAGCGCTTCCCGTCGTCGGGACCGTACAAGATCGAATCGATCTTGGACGGCGGCGCGGTGGTGCTCGTCGCCAACGACCGCTGGTGGGGCGCCATAGCGATCACCAAACGGATAACCGTATGGCCGCAGGGAGCCGATATTCAGGACCGCGTCAACAACCGCAGCGTCGACGTGGTCGACGTTGCCACCGGTTCCTCGGGAGCGCTTGCCGCCCCGGATAACTATGAGCGCGCCGATTCGCCGTCGGCCGGCATCGAGCAGCTGATTTTTGCGCCGCAGGGACCGCTGGCGCAGGCCAAGGCCCGACGCGCGGTCGCACTGTGTACGCCGCGTGACACGATCGCGCACGACGCCGGGGTACCGATCGCCAATTCACGCCTGGACCCGGCCACCGACGATGCCGTCGCTGCGGGTGACGGTGCCACCGAGGCCGGCCAGTTCAGCAAGGCGGATCCCGCCGCCGCCCGCGATGCGCTGGGTGGTGCACCGCTGCCGGTGCGGATCGGCTACCGGGGACCCAATGCGCGGCTGGCCGTCACCGTCGGGGTCATCACCAAATCGTGCGCCGCGGCCGGTATCACCGTCTCCAGCGTCACGCTGGACTCCTCGGGCCCCCAGGCGCTCAAGGACGGAAAGATCGACGTGCTGCTGGCCAGCACCGGCGGAGCCGCCGGCAGCGGATCGACCGGATCGTCGGCGATGGATGCTTACGACCTGCACAGCGGTAACGGCAACAACCTGTCCGGCTATGCGAATACCCAAGTCGACGGCATAATCGGCGCGCTGGCGGTATCGGCCGACCCCGCTGAGCGGGTCCGGCTGCTGGCAGAGGGGGCCCCGGTACTCTGGGGCGATATGCCGACCTTGCCCCTCTACCGACAGCAGCGCACGCTGCTGATGTCGAAGAAAATGTATGCCGTTGGCAGGAATCCGACTCGTTGGGGCGCGGGCTGGAACATGGACCGATGGGCGTTAGTGCAGTGACGAGTGTCAGCGGGAACGCCCCGGTGGCCGACCTCATCGCGTCGCTGACTCGGGAGGTTGCCGATTTTCCGAAGCCGGGAGTCCAGTTCAGGGACCTCACTGCATTGTTCGCCGACGGGAAGGCGATGACGGCGGTGGTCGACGCGTTGGCCGACATCGCGTCCGGCGCTGAGCTGGTGGCCGGCATCGACTCCCGCGGGTTCCTGGTGGCAGCGGCCGTCGCCTGCCGGCTGCGCACCGGCGTGCTGGCCATTCGTAAGGGCGGAAAGCTGCCGCCACCGGTACACGCCGAGCGGTATGACCTGGAGTACGGCAGTGCCACCCTGGAAATCCCTGCTGGCGGCATCGACCTCCGCGGACGCAACGTCGTGATCATTGACGACGTGCTGGCCACCGGCGGCACCCTCGCTGCGGCGGCCCGGTTGGTCGAGCGCAGTGGGGCCAACGTCATCGCGGCGGCCGTGGTCGTGGAACTCACCGCGCTGGGTGGTCGCGAGGCGATCGCGCCGTTGCCGGTGCACAGCTTGAGCCGCGCCTAGCGCCGCGACTTAGGCGATATCCTCGAGGTCGGAGGTGAACCAACGTGGCAAACGATCAGAGCAGCGCGCAGGCTCTTGAGGCGCCCACGGAATCGCCGCCGGTTGTAGAGCCGGTTTCGGGGCCGGTTATTGAGACACCGGAGCCGCCGGTCGAGACCCTCAAGGCGAGCAGCAGCGCGTCTCGTCGGGTCCGGGCCCGACTGGCCCGGCGGATGACCGCCCAGCGCAGCACGCTGAATCCCGTGCTCGAACCGCTGGTGGCGGTGCACCGGGAAATCTATCCCAAGGCAAACCTGTCGATACTGCAGCGAGCCTTCGAGGTCGCAGACGAGAGGCACGCCAGTCAGCTGCGTCATTCCGGTGATCCATATATCACCCACCCGCTGGCCGTCGCCAACATTCTGGCCGAATTGGGCATGGACACCACCACCTTGGTGGCCGCGCTATTGCACGACACCGTCGAGGACACCGGGTACACGCTCGAGGCAATGGCCGAGGAATTCGGCGAGGAGGTAGCTTACCTCGTCGACGGTGTGACCAAGCTGGATCGGGTGGTGCTGGGCAGCGCCGCCGAAGGCGAGACCATCCGCAAGATGATCACCGCGATGGCCCGCGACCCCCGGGTGCTGGTGATCAAGGTCGCCGACCGGCTGCACAATATGCGCACCATGCGCTTCCTGCCGCCGGAAAAGCAGGCACGCAAAGCCCGTGAGACGTTGGAAGTCATTGCGCCCCTTGCACATCGGCTGGGCATGGCCAGCGTCAAGTGGGAGCTGGAAGACTTGTCGTTCGCGATCCTGCATCCCAAAAAGTACGAGGAGATCGTTCGGCTGGTTGCCGGCCGCGCGCCTTCCCGGGACACCTACCTGGCCAAGGTCCGTGCCGAAATCGTCAACACGCTGGGCGCGTCGAAGATCAAAGCGACGGTGGAGGGCCGCCCCAAGCACTACTGGTCGATCTATCAGAAGATGATCGTCAAGGGCCGAGACTTCGACGACATCCACGACCTGGTCGGCATCCGCATCCTGTGCGACGAGATCCGGGACTGCTACGCTGCCGTCGGCGTGGTGCACTCGCTGTGGCAACCGATGGCCGGACGGTTTAAGGATTACATCGCCCAGCCGAGATACAGCGTGTACCAGTCTTTGCACACCACCGTCATCGGGCCGGAGGGCAAGCCGCTGGAGGTGCAGATCCGCACCCGCGACATGCACCGCACCGCCGAATACGGCATCGCCGCGCACTGGCGCTACAAGGAAGCCAAGGGCCGCAACGGCGTTCTGCATCCCCACGCCGCCGCCGAGATCGATGACATGGCCTGGATGCGTCAGCTGCTCGACTGGCAACGGGAGGCCGCCGACCCGGGCGAGTTCCTGGAGTCGTTGCGCTATGACCTTGCGGTGCAAGAGATCTTCGTGTTCACCCCCAAGGGGGACGTCATCACCCTGCCGACCGGGTCGACGCCGGTGGACTTCGCCTATGCGGTGCACACCGAGGTCGGTCACCGCTGTATCGGCGCCAGGGTCAACGGGCGGCTGGTGGCGCTGGAACGCAAGCTGGAAAACGGAGAAGTCGTAGAGGTTTTCACGTCCAAGGCGCCCAACGCCGGGCCGTCGCGGGACTGGCAGCAGTTCGTGGTGTCGCCGCGCGCCAAGACGAAGATCCGGCAATGGTTCGCCAAGGAGCGGCGTGAAGAGGCGCTGGAGGCCGGCAAAGAGGCGATGGCCCGCGAGGTACGCCGAGGCGGACTTCCGTTGCAGCGCTTGGTGAATGCCGAGTCGATGGCGGCGGTGGCCCGTGAGCTGCACTACGCCGACGTGTCCGCGCTCTACACCGCGATCGGTGAGGGGCACGTGTCGGCGCGGCACGCCGTGCAGCGGTTGCTGGCCGAGCTCGGCGGTATCGACCAGGCCGAAGAGGAGCTCGCCGAGCGGTCCACGCCGGCGACCATGTTGCGGCGCCCACGCAGCACCGAAGACGTCGGGGTCTCGGTCCCCGGCGCCCCGGGCGTGCTGACCAAGCTGGCTAAATGCTGCACGCCGGTGCCCGGCGACCAGATCATGGGGTTCGTCACCCGCGGCGGCGGGGTCAGCGTGCACCGCACCGACTGCACCAACGCCGTATCACTGCAGCAGCAGGCCGAGCGCATCATCGAAGTGCTCTGGGCGCCGTCGGCGTCGTCGGTGTTTCTGGTGGCCATTCAGGTCGAGGCGCTCGACCGGCACCGGTTGCTGTCGGACATAACGCGGGTGCTGGCCGACGAGAAGGTGAACATCCTGTCGGCCTCGGTCAGCACCTCCGGCGACCGGGTGGCGATCAGCCGGTTCACCTTCCAGATGGGCGACCCCAAGCATCTCGGGCATCTACTCAACGTCGTGCGTAACGTCGAAGGCGTTTACGACGTGTATCGGGTGACGTCGGCGGCCTAAAGGGCGTCCAGTGTGCGCTGACAGCGTCTAGCGACTCCCGCTAGTCGAGAGCATAAATCGTGCCCAATCTGCGGTGATTAGTGTTGCGCTGCCCCAGGTTTAGTCGAGCAGTAGCGACTTGATAGTGACTTCGCTGGCCGGCGCCCCGTCATCGCCGCCGTCGGCGACGCCGGCCTTGGCGATCTTGTCCAGGGTGGCCAGCCCATCAGCCTGAATCGTGCCGAAGACGGTGTATTGAGGCGGCAGCCGAGAGTCTTTGTAGACCATGAAAAACTGGCTGCCATTGCTTTTCGGTTGCCCGCTGTTGGCCATGGCCAGTGTGCCTCGTGGATAGAGAACGGGTTGTTGTGCCTTAGGGTCGTTCGGCGGGTATTGGTCAGTGGGATATTCGTTGCCGAACTCGTAGCCCGGACCACCGGTGCCATCGCCCTTCGGGTCGCCACATTGCAAGACGCCCAGCTCCGGGTAGGTGGTCAACCGGTGGCATTTGGTGTTGTTGAAGAAGCCTTGGCCGGTAAGGCTGGCGAAACTGTTGACCGTGCAAGGCGATTCGTTGTTGGACAGCAGCAGTCCGATATTACCCTGGTTGGTCACCATGCTGGCACTCACTGTGGCCGGATCGGTCGGCACCTTGCCAGTCCGCGGCGGCTTGACCGGCTTGACGGCCTTATCCGGCGACGCCGGGTATTGGCAGTTGGCGCCCAGGTTGGCCGACGGCTTGAACGGCGGCAACGGCGGAACCGGTCCCGTCTGCGGAGCCGTACCCGTAGTGGTCTGTGGGGAGCTGCTTGTGGTGGGCGTTGCTGCGGTATTGCTCTTGTGCTCGTGTCTGGTGTTGATGACTGCGATCACTACTGCGGCGATCACGGCCACTGCGACAACTGAGCCACCAGCGATCACCAGGATCCGGCGCCTTCGGGCTTGGTTGGCGCGGCGTTCCAGCTGCCGTTCCAGTTTGCGCTTGGCTGTGGCACGTCGCTGTTCGTTGGTCGGCACGGCCGGTATACCTCCATGGTTGGTAAGTCGGGGCCGAGGTCGCCAGCTCAGGCTAATGTGGGCGCCGCGACCCGTGTCAAGCGGGCCCGTGGTCTGGTTGATCCGGCCGCGGTGCGGGCCTTATCGTTGGCGGACGCCGGGGATGGGAAACTGGGAACCGTGTTGATCACCGGATTTCCCGCAGGGGTGTTGCAGTGCAACTGTTACGTGCTGGCCGAGCGTCCCGGAACGGACGCCGTCATCGTGGATCCGGGGCAGCGTGTCATGGGCCCGCTGCGGCGAATCCTCGACGAGAATCGGCTCACCCCGGCCGCGGTGCTGCTCACCCACGGGCACATCGACCACATATGGTCTGCCCAGAAGGTTTCCGACACCTACGGCTGCCCTACCTACATCCATCCCGAGGACCGGTTCATGCTGACCGACCCGGTCTACGGCCTGGGTCCACGGCTGGCGCAGATGATGGCGGGTGCTTTCTTCCGCGAGCCCAAGCAGGTGGTCGAGCTGGACCGCGACGGCGACAAGCTCGACCTGGGCAGTGTGAGCGTCAACGTCGATCACACGCCCGGGCACACCCGCGGATCGGTGGTCTTCCGGTTCATTGCGGCGACCAAAATCGGCGCCGACGTGGTGCTGACCGGCGACACGCTGTTCGAGCGCTCGGTGGGCCGCACCGACCTGTTCGGCGGCAGCGGCCGCGACTTGCTGACCTCGATCATCGACAAGCTCCTAGTGCTCGACGACAAGACCGTGGTACTACCCGGGCACGGCAACTCCACCACCATCGGCGCAGAGCGGCGGTCCAATCCGTTCCTCGAAGGCTTGAGCCCGTGACGGAATTCTCCGCGTTTTCCGCACCGAAAGGCGTACCGGACTACGTCCCGCCGGACTCGTCGCAATTCGTCGCGGTGCGCGACGGGTTGCTCAACGCCGCTCGCCGGGCCGGTTATGGCGATGTCGAGTTACCCATCTTCGAAGACACCGCCCTATTCGCCCGCGGCGTCGGTGAATCCACCGACGTCGTGTCCAAGGAGATGTACACGTTCGCCGACCGCGGCGACCGCTCGGTGACGCTGCGGCCCGAGGGGACCGCCGGGGTGGTGCGCGCGGTGATCGAACACGGCCTGGACCGCGGCGCGCTACCGGTGAAACTCTGTTACGCGGGCCCGTTTTTCCGCTACGAGCGTCCTCAGGCCGGCCGCTATCGCCAGCTGCAGCAGGTCGGTGTGGAGGCGATCGGCGTCAACGACCCGGCGCTGGACGCCGAGGTGATCGCCATCGCCGACGCCGGCTTCCGCTCGCTGGGGCTTGACGGCTTCCGGCTGGAAATCACCTCACTGGGCGATGAGAGCTGTCGCCCGCAATACCGGGAACTCTTGCAAGAGTATCTGTTTCAGCTCGATCTCGACGAAGAGACGCGAAGGCGTGCCGAGATCAACCCGCTGCGGGTGCTCGACGACAAACGACCCCAGGTGCGGGCAATGACGGCCGACGCGCCGGTGCTGCTCGATCACTTGTCCGATGTCGCCAAGCAGCACTTCGACACCGTGCTGGCTCACCTGGATGCGCTTGGAGTGCCGTACGTCATCAACCCGCGAATGGTGCGCGGGCTGGATTACTACACCAAGACCGCTTTCGAGTTCGTGCACTCTCGCCTGGGCGCACAATCCGGCATCGGCGGCGGCGGCCGCTACGACGGTCTGATGCGACAGCTCGGCGGACAAGACCTGTCCGGCATCGGTTTTGGGTTGGGGGTGGACCGAACCCTGCTGGCGCTGCGCGCCGAGGGCAAGAGCGTGGGGGAGACTACGCGCTGCGACGTGTTCGGTGTGCCGCTGAGCGAGCCGGCCAAGCTCGAGCTGGCGGTGCTGGCCGCGCAGCTGCGTGGCCGTGGTGTCCGCGTCGACCTGGTCTACGGTGACCGCGGACTCAAGGGCGCAATGCGCGCCGCCGGTCGTTCGGGTGCCCGTATCGCATTGGTGGCGGGCGACCATGACATTGAGTCCGGGACGGTCGGGGTGAAGGATCTCGCGACGGGCGAGCAGGTGTCGGTGGCGATGGATTTGGTTGTCGCCGAGGTACTGACACAGCTGGGCCGCTAAGCTGTCGGACCACTGTGATATAATCGAAAGTATGTTCGATCAGAAGGGGTCGTCGCCGGAGGTGATCGCCCGCTTTGATGAGCTCTTCGAGCGGCGCCATCCCTCGGCGACGCCAGAGTCGAGCGCCGCCAAAACGACCAGGAGAAGCTGCGGGTGTTTGACGGGATACCGATCGGCACACCCGAGGCCGCCCCGGCGATCGAAGCGCTGGCAACAGATCGGCTGCGCGCCATCATCGCCGTGATCGCAACCATCACCGTCGCGCCGGTCGGCAAGGGCCACCGCGCCAACGGTGAACGGTTCGACCCCGAACGGGTGCAGGTGGATTGGCGCTGACCCCTTGCGGACGAAATTACATGCATGTGAGACTAGTGACCTACATGTGACTGGGTGTCCCGGCTCAAGCCCTCTCGGCGCTTCGGCGCACGCACTGTGAAGAGCAGGCGTGGGGAACTGAGCCGTCCGATCCGACGCGGGGATCGGGGTCAATGAACCCTGCCCGCGAAGGACACCCCACATGGCTCTCGGACCCCGCACCGCAAGCGCCAAAGGCCGCCTCGTCCAGTCGTACCGGCGCCCCAGTGATCCTGCGGTAGTCGAAGAGGCGGTCGATAAACCACGCTGCCGCAAATGTGGAAGCCGGTTGACCGCACCCAAGCCGATCCGGCGTGGCCTCTGTCGCTCGTGTTGGCGTGTCCACCGAGCGCTGGTGGGCGAACTGTGGGCTGTTGTTGTGGGCGGCGGTCTCTTGGCGGGGGCCGCCTCTCGCTTTCAAGCGGCACCCGCCGCTGACCGATGAGCAGCGCACCCGGCTGGCCGACGATCGCCTGGCGGGCCGGGGCCAGCAGTTCCGCTGTGAACGTCGGTTGTGGGGGATGATTGACCCGTGGCCACCGCTGGTGCGACCCTCCGCCGTCAGCTCGACGGTGCGCTGGCCCGCGAATCGGAACGGACTGGCACACAACTGCGCTGGGACGAACGGGAGGCGCACCACGTCGCCAGCGCCGCCAGGGCCGCCGACAACCGGGCCCGCCTCTAGCGGCTGCTCACCGCCGAGCTGCGCCGCGGTGACGAGGTCCGGCCGAGCACTGTGGCCCGATTGTCTTCTGAGATAAGGCTTTTGGACGTCAGCATCGGTCACCACCTCCGCGAGCTGCACGTCGAGGGCCTGGTGTCCAAGAGCGCGCAGCACGTCCGGGCCTCCAGGGCCCGCTGGGGCGACGTACCGCGTAAGCGGGGCATTGCATGACCCCGATCCCGGACACGTCCGGCACCGGCCGCGCCAGCGGCACCTACGTGGCCGTGCGGGCCCGGCTCGAGCAGGAGCTCGGCATCTACGGCCGATCAGGACCGCCGCCGCCGATCATCGGCGCCACCCTGTCCGCGATGGCCGACCGCCAGCCGGTCGAGGTGCCCGCCTGGGCGCTGCCGCCGTGGCTCAGGCCGCCGTTCACGCCCGGCGACCCGGAGCCGATGGCGGTGATCACACCGGACGACCGGGTCGAGCTGCGGCAGGAGACAGGCCGCGACATCTGCCAGTGGCTGGGCATCGACTGACCGCCCGCGGATTTACACTGGGCGTGGCGGCTGTTCGTCCTGTTCCGACCGACTGATGCGATGTCTGAGGCCGGGCCAACCCGCGGTGTGATGCGGCGGGCCAACAAAATACTGGCCAGTGCGATGCTCGGCGACAACACAATCCGACGCTGATCCGCCTTGTGAATCAAAGGAACTGGCCCATCATGACCACGCCTATCGACATCTCCCGCGCATCCGGGGGAATCTCAACACTATTGCCACCTGCTGTCGCCCAAGAGATTTGGGCCGACATGCAACGCGAATCCGTAGTCCAGCGCCTGTGCCGCCGTGTCCGCATGCCCGGCGCAGGCATCACCGTCCCGATCATCACCTCCGATGTGGAGGCCGAGTGGGTGGACGAGACCGCGCTCAAGCCGGTGTCCCGGTCGACGTTCGATTCAGTCGTTGCGGCCCTGCACCCTTGCGGTGATCGAGCCATTCAGCAAGCAGTTTGTGCGTGACCTGCCGGGCCTATACAACGAGTGCCGGCAACGGCTGCCTGGTGCGCTGGCACGCAAATTCGACCGCACCGCACTGGGATTCGTCGAGGTGCCCGGCACCGGCTTCGAGTCGCTGGCCGACATCGAGGAAGTCGACATCGAAACCGACTCCTACGCCGGGCTTCTGGGCGCCCTGTCCAAGGTTGTCAACGCCGCTGACGGCGCCGACATCACCGGCTGGGCGCTGTCCCCGCAGGGCGAGGTCGCGCTGCTCGGCGTGCGCGACGACGACGGCCACCCGTTGTTCTCGCTCGGCGCGGCCGAGGGCGGGGTCGTCGGCCAGCTCCTCGGCCGCCCGGTGATCAAAACCAGCCACGTCAGCGACCCCGACGACGACATCGTTGGTATCGCTGGAGACTGGAGCTCGGCGGTGTGGGGCAGCGTCGAGAACGTCCGCATCGACATCAGCGCCGAGGCCACCCTCATCGACACCGATGGCACCCCGCTCGGCCTGTGGCAACGCAACATGATCGCGGTGCGCGCCGAGATCGGATCGGCTTCGCGCCACGGGATCGGGCCCGGTTCGTCAAGCTCACCCACAGCGGCACCATCGCGCCGCGGACCCGCAGGCCAGCGAAGAAGACGACGGCCCCGTCGGAGGGTTAGTGGGGACGGCCCGCCCGTGCGGGTGGCGGGCCGAGCTCGGGCGTCGCGCGGTTGGGCTACCTCTCGCCCTTGGGGCCGCGCGGCGCTCGAGCGCAACCGATCAGTAGCTCGGGCAGTCGATCGGCGGCCCGAAGTCGTAACCGGCCGGGCGGAACGCCTGCGGCCACGCAGCCACCCGCGCATGGTGTCCCTCCCACCCCGGCACCGTCTGCTTACGCACGGTGCAATAACACCCGAAACACTTGTCAGACACGCCCTACTCGCCAATAAAGAACGGGCCAATACCTATCTGGTGGTTGCCCCTGAGCCCGATGCCGACAAGGTTGCTGCCGGTGTTGCCGATGCCGAGGTCGTAGTTGCCGAAGTTGAAAAAGCCTTGGTTGAAGTTGCCGGTGTTGCCCACGCCCCAGTTCAAGAAGGGGTTTGGAATGCCGGTGTTGCCAGTGCCAATGTTGTCGATGCCTGTATTGGACAAGCCGATGTTCCAGCCGCCGCCGTTGCTGTTGCCGTTGTTGAAGATCCCGACGTTGCCTAACTGGTAGCTGCTGAAACCGTTCGGGGTTGTCAAGACACTGAGAATATTGCTGCTGTTGACGCTGTTGTTGGGGTTGATGTTGCCAATGCCGAAGTTGGCGAAGCCCGTGTTGTTAATGCCGATGTTGACAGTGCCGGTGTTGCCGCTGCCGACGTTGTAAATGCCGCTGTTGAAGAAGCCAAGGTTGTCGTTGCCGATGTTTCCGTAGCCGACGCTCGCGGCCGCATTCGCGGTCAGGGTCGGCAGGTTTTGTAACGCCTGCGCCGGGGTCGCCAAGTGTGCGGCTGCCGCGGAGAGCGCGGTTGTGTCGTTGGCACCAGCTACGCCGGCAACACTGGGTGCATTGATCACACCCGGCACGCCTTGCTCCACGTTCTGCAACGCCGAGACGTTAGCGGCCTCGGCCGCCGCATAAACATCGCCGGCGCTGGTCAGCGCCTGCACAAACTGGGCGTGAAACTCGGCAGCCTGCGCGCTGACCTCCTGAAAGGCCTGGGCGTGTGTGGAAAACAGCGACGCCGCCGCTGCCGACACTTCATCCGCACCGGCCGCCAGCATCGTGGTGGTCGGGGTCGCCGCCGCCGTGTTGGCCGCACTGATCGCCGAACCGATAGCCTCCAAGTTTGATGCCGCAGTTCGCACAATCTCTGGCACGGTGAACACAAACGACATCACAAACCCCCTGGTAATTGCCTACACAATGAACTGTCGCCATAGGCCACATTGCCCCTCAGCAACAGTTACCTTATGTGTTGAACATAGGTATTGGTCATCTCCTCAGCGCGGCAAACCCGCCCCCACCATCACGGTCGTCATACAAATCACCCGCCGAAACGGCCCGATGCCACGTGCACTGCGGTGATACACCGCGTATCAGTCTAACATGGCGAATCGCTCGGCATAGTACCACAGGGGTCGAGAGCGTACTTTAGCCAGTCGTTACCATCATTTGTTGAAAACGTTTTGGGGTGGCGCGACCAACCGCTGCCCGACGGCACGGGAATTCTTTTCAGGGACTTTGGTCACTAGTTGTGCAACAGCATTCGGTCTAGCTTGCTATTGCGGGCGGTCGGGGCGGACTCCGGACATTCTTTTCGTGTTCATCCAACCCAGATTTCCATGTGTCGACGAGCTGGCGGGAGGGACGGCGATGTCGTATCTGGTGGCGACCCCGGAGTTTTTTGCGTCGGCGGCAACGGATTTGTCCAACATCGGCTCGGCGTTGTCCGACGCGAATGCGGCGGCGGCGGCACTTTTATCAAGACGCTGCGTGAGCTCACGGGGCACGCGATGTTCAACACCGTATACATCGACGACGTGTTCGTGCCCGACGAGTGCGTGCTCGGCGAGGTGAACCGGGGCTGGGAGGTCAGCCGCAACACCCTGACTGCGGAACGGGTATCCATAGGCGGCAGTGATGCGAATTTCCTGGCAACTCTTCCCGAGTTCGTCGAGTTCGTTCGCGACGGGCAGTTCGACCAGGTCGCGCAACACCGCGCCGGCCAACTAATTGCCGAGGGCCATGCCGCCAAGGTGTTGAACCTGCGCTCCACGCTGTTGACGCTGGCCGGCGGCCTGGGACCAGCAGCAGCCATGCCGTCGGCGGCGATCTCGAAGTTACTGTCGATGCGCACCGGCCAGGGGTATGCCGAATTCGCGGTGTCCTCCTTCGGCACCGATGCCGCGATCGGCGACACCGATGAGTTGGCGGGCAAGTGGGGCGAATACCTGCTGACCAGCCAGGCCACCACCATCTACGGCGGCACGTCGGAGGTGCAACTCAACATCATCGCCGAACGGCTGCTGGGCCTGCCCCGCGACCCGTAACGCCCATCTGGCTTTGTCCCCAAACAGAACCATGCCGACCTGACGGTTGTCAGGTCGGCATGGGTTCTCCCCCTCAGCGCGGGGCGGCCAGCCTAGTTGTCGCCGGTAATCGCAGGCTAGTCAGCGCCCACGTGGGATGGTGGCTCACCACCACGAGCGGGACGGGAAGCCACGGTCAGAGCCACGGTGGTGGTCAAAGCCACGGTGGCCCATGGCATGTCCGTGTCGGCCAAATCCGCCAACGTGGCCGCCTCTGCCGCCGCCCCAGCTAAGGGTTTTGGTAATGTGACCGCCGCCGCCGTGGCCCCAACTGTGGCCGCCGGCGTGGCCGGCGTGGCCCCATCCGCCCCTGGCTGGGACTGGGGCGCCAAAGGGCCCGTGCATTGCGAACGTTGTGCCGGGAGCGGACGGCGGGGCGGCCTGCGCTGCTGGGATGCCGCCGAACAGCATCGCTCCAGTGAGCGCACCGGCACCGATTGCACCGGCGGCCGCCTTGCGGACCGATCGCAGTGAGATCAACATGGGTAGCTCCTTTTCCAAGACCTGTGAACTGACACCATTAAAGTTACCCATAAAATGGGTAGCAACGCAATAGGAAAACGTTAAAAAATGCTGCGAGTTGACTTGATAGTTCGCTGTAGCTACGCATCTTAGCTTCCGATATATCCTGATTTATACGTTTTATCATTTGCGCCCTTCAGTATCTCCGCAACTACTGCGATCAGTACCCGCGGAACTCGCTAAACATGCTGATCATGCTCGATATACTGAGCTATTGACATGCGCAACTTCATGCTTCAGTACATCATTATTTGGGCGTCTATGCGGCAGAATTAGGCGGACTGCAGCCAATGAATGTACAGGCGGCACCGAACAATAGGCAAACCGCAATACTTTACATATCGGCCACTCAGCAAGGAAATTACATTCACTCACAGCTATCTCTTGAAATAATTGCTCAGCCGCTGGTAGGGGCAATGTCTCGCCTTCACCGACGGCCGACCCGTAACCCCCACCGAGTAAGCGACCCGGCGTGCGATGGCCCGTTGTGCACGATTCCGTACTCAGCCTTATGCTGATGTACTGACTTACTGATGGCACGCTGGTGGGGTACCGGTACCGAGAGAAAGGTCGCCGCAGGTGGGAATCAACCCAGGTCACATCGAATCCGCCGCCGGATCGTTTCGCGCTCACATGTCGGCCACCACGCCACCGGGTGATTGGGCGCCCACCGAGCGCATCAAGCTCCGACAAACGCCTGCCCAAAGAGTGCTCAGCCAACCGGCAGTCACCCCACGACCAAGCGACCAGCAGTCAGCACGCGGCCAACGAACCCGGCGAACCGTCGACCTCCCGGCCAGAACACACCGAGCACTCGACATCTGGCAACGTGAAGCCGCCGACCGCCTGGGCGTCGCCCGGGTGACCGGACAAGAGGTCCTCGCCGCCCTCATCGACCAACTACTGATCGACCCCAAACTCGCGGACCAGATCACCCGCGCCATCGAGGCCCAGCGCTAAGCCCGCGACGCGGGGCGCTAATCGATCTCCATCTCGCGCAGGTCGCGCTTGAGGACCTTGCCGGTGGGGTTGCGCGGCAGCTCCTCGAGGAAGACCACTTCCCGCGGCACCTTGTAGCGGGCCAGGTGCTCGCGTACATAGACCTTGATCGCGTCCCCGTCGACGGTAGCGTCCGGCTTCTTGACCACGAACGCGGGCAGCCGAGCGCCCCACTCCTTGTCGTCCACACCGATCGCGGTGGCCTCCACCACGTCGGGATGCCCGCTGATCAGATCCTCGACCTCGGCGGGGAACACGTTCTCGCCGCCGGAAACGATCATCTCGTCGTCACGGCCGCTGACATACAGCAGGCCGCGCTTGTCGAAGTAGCCGACGTCGCCCGACGACAGCAGACTGTCGATGATCTGCTTGCCACCGCCGCCGGTGTAGCCCTCGAACGGGAAGGCGTTTCCGACGAAGATCCGCCCGACCTCGCCGCGTGGCACCTCGTTGCCGTTGTCGTCGAGGATCTTGACCTTCACGCCCTTGACGACCGGACCGACCGTCGCCGCGTTGCGTTCCAGGTCCTTGGGCCCGGCGATGGTGGCGAACGCGATGGTCGAGCCGTACATGTTGTAGATGACGGGACCGAGGTCCTTGAGTGCACGGGTGGCCAGCTCGGCGCCCAATTGCGATCCGGATACGAACACGATCCGCAGGCTGGACAGATCCGGCTTCTTCTCCATCTTCTCCATCGCGTCGAGGATCCGCGACAGCATCACCGGCACCACCACCATGGCTGTCGCCTTGTACTTCTCGATGTCTTCCAGCACCAGCGGTGGCTTGAGCTTGCGCCGCAGCACCAGCGTCGAGCCCAGGAACATCGCCAGCGTGGCGTGCAGGGTAACCCAGCGCGCGTGGAACATCGGCGACGGCAGCGAGGTCACCTCGCCGGCCTTGAACGGAAGGTGCGACAAGATGCCGCCGATCGGCGCCAGCGTCGGCGGGGTACGGCGGTTCGCCCCCTTCGGGGTGCCGGTGGTCGCGCTGGTCAGGATGATGATCGACGCGTGCCTGCTCGCCTTCGGGGCGGGTGCTTTGCTGCTGCGCGCAATCAACTCGGCCAGCGTTTCGTCGGTGCTGCCCGACGGCTCGTCCGCGTCCGGATTGACGCCGAGCGCGCGCAGCTTGCCCAGCGTCGGCTCGGCTTTGCTGACGGCCTTGGTGTATTCGTCGTCGTAAATGATCACCTTGGCGCCTTCGCGCTCCGCCACCTCTTTGATTTGTGGGCCGGACAACTCGCTGTTGAGCAAGATGATGCGGGCGCCTACCCGGGCGGCGCCGTAGTTGGCGATGACAAACCAGCGGTGGTTTCGCGCCAGGATGGCGAGGACGGAAGGCCGCGGAGTGTGTTCGTCTCCGCGGCGCGATCCGCCTCGCAGGGCGTGTCCAGATCTCCGGTCAGGTGGTAATGGTCGTTTGGTCGTCGATGATGTCGGCCGCGTCCATCAACGTGCCGTGATCGCTCTCGAGGGAGTCCGCGTCGAGCTCAAGCACGAACACCGCACCCTGGGCGGGAATCACCACCGTCTTCTGCGCGGCGGTCCGTTTCGTGCGGTTCTTCGTATATGAGCCACTCAGCTGCCACGCCTGAAACCCGCCCAGCGTGGATGCATTTCCGGCGGAGCCCTGGTATTCGGGTAGATTCTGCAGGTCGCCCGGGGCATACTGGAGGAGTTTCGCTTGGTCGACGTCACCGGTGAGTTTGGACAGCTGCGCCACGATGGTGGGTGGGTCGGCAGGATTTGCGGGCTGCGCCAGAACGATGCCGCCATAAGACGTGCCGGTGTCCCCCTCGATGGGCTTCCATCCCGTGGGCATCGGCAGGTTGATGGTCGGGGAGCCAGGATCGCCCTGGTGGACTGGGTTCTCCGTAATGTGGTTGTCCCTGATGTAGTCAGCGATGGTGTACTTGGCACCCGCGGCCGGTGCCGTGCTGGTTGCAGACGATGTCGCCGACGCCGAGGCCGACGTGCTCGTCGATGTTGTTGATGTCTTGTTGGACTTATTGTCAGAACCGCAACCAACCAACACCAGGCCCAGCGCCACAGTCGAGATTGCCGCCGTGATGTACTTCATCGATCGCATCTCCCGAAAAAAATCGGTCGGCACCTGCGCCGTCCGCGTCGGACTGAGACTAGCCGAAATCATGCGGAACGTTTTGCTGGTTCGTCTCCCGCCCGCCCATCCCTCGCGAAACACCCGCGGGACCAGGCGGCTATGCAGCAAGAGACAGCTATGAAGTCACGACGAGCCCTCATCGCGCTGGTAGCGGTGTCGGCCGTCTTCCTGGCGTTCATCGCGGCCCGCCTTGGTCGTCCACTCGCGGAAGTACTCGAGCAGCGCAGTCGTCCAGAGCCCGCCGACAGTGTTCGACAGTGTGAGCGAGTGCGTGCGCGCCGGATGGGCGACCGTGAAGGCCGTCACCCACCAGCCGCCCATTGACTGGCCGACGAGGTGCGCGCCCGGTGTGCCCGTCGCATCGAGAACTGCGGCCATGTCGGCGACCGCCGCCGCGCTGCCGTGCACGCCGGAGGTGAACGTCGAGTTGCCGAAGCCGCGGCAGTCCCACGTGATCACACGGAGTCCGTTGGCTGCGAGCGTCGGCACCTGCTGGAACCACGCGGCATGCGTGCCGCCGGCGCCGTGCGTGAGCATGATTGTGGGCAGATCGTCGTCGCCGCTGACTTCGTAATAGATCTCTTCGCCGCCGCACGCGACGGTCCCGGTCTGCCAGCGCGCAGTCATCGGGCTGCTGTGACGGTGTCGGCGAACATCTCGTCTCCCCAGAGTGCGAGTGCGTTGTCGTGTGTGAAGGCCTGTTGAACGTCTCTCTGGTTGAGGCTGGTGTGGGGGCTGCGCGTCAGGGGTGGTGAGCCTGGGCGGATAGGGTTCGGGCGATCTTGAAAAGGTAACGGCCCTTCCCGCGTGCTTGGTGTGGGCTCTCGGGAAGGGCCGTTCGAACACGCCTGGGGGCGGTCCGTTGGTTAGCGTAGGTCCTGATCACGTTCGTGTCGAAAAGCAGTTGCTCTCCGGTGAGTTGGTTTGCCCGGATTGTGGTGGACGGCTTGCTCCGTGGGGGTATGCG